>NZ_JALKFT010000013.1:0-5882 GCF_023242945.1 Frankia umida | reverse complement strand
GGAACCGGGCCAGAACGGGAACCGGGCCAGAACGGGAACCGGGCCAGAACGGGAACCGGGCCAGAACGGGAACCGGGCCAGAACGGGAACCGGGGCGGGCCGGGGCGGGAACCGGGATCAGCCTGCGAGAACCCAGGATTCGATCATGTTGCGGGCGATGGAGACCTGGCCCGGCAGCAGCAGCGGGGAGGGCTCGGCCTCGGTGGAGGTGTCGGCGGCCATCGTGGCGCGGTTGAGGGTGCGGGTGCGTGGGGCGGCTCGCCATTCGCCGCGGGCGAGTGCCTCGCGCAGCTCGTCGCGGTGCACCCAGCGGGCCTCGCGGATCTCGGTCTCGTCCACGTTCAGTGGCTGGTCCGGATCGGCCAGGGCGTGGAATCCGATCATGAGTGACCGGGGGAACGGCCAGGCCTGGCTGCCCAGGTAGCGGATGTCGCGGACGGTGACCCCGACCTCCTCGGCGATCTCGCGCGCGACACAGGACTCCAGCGACTCGCCGGCCTCGACGAAACCGGCGAGGACCGAGAACCGGCCGGGTGGCCAGGCCCGATGCCGTCCGAGCAGAACCTGGTCGCCGCCATCGTGGACGAGCACGATCACCGCGGGGTCCGTGCGCGGGTACTCCTCATGCCCGGCGGCCTCGCACGTCCGGGCCCAACCGGCGTTGACCGGTGTGGTCGGCGAACCGTCCCGGGTGCAGAACCGGGACCGGTCATGCCAGTTGCGCAGACCGACGGCGGCGGCCAGCAGGGCGCCGTCCAAGGGGCCCGTCTCACCGCCCACCGCGTGCCCGTTCAACCATTCGATCTCCGGCCCGGCGCCGGCCTGCTCCTGCGCGCCGCACAGCACCCAGTAGGCGGTGCCGTCGGCCTCACCGAGCAGCATCGCCTCCTCCGGCGGCGAGCCGGCCAGCTCCGCACCCACGCGGGTCCACAGCCGCGACTCGGAGCGGATCACCGCGAGCAGCCCGTCAGGATCGACGAAGAGCACCCGCGCGCTCGCCCAACCCTCCTTCTGCCGGTCGGGGTCACGACGCAGATGTTCGTCCCGGTGAAGCGCGGCACCGGCGAAGGTCGGCGTGCGCACCAGGTCGAAGTGGGTCGGTCGCGGGCGGGCGGGCTCAGGTCGGGACACCGCCCCATTCTCCCGCTCGGACCACACCCGGGCCACGCTCGCGGAGATCATCCCATGGCGACTTTCGGCGCATTCTCCGCCGTCCCGCACAATGCGCTTGAAAATTCACAATCCACCGACTCCGCGCCCGGATGCGCATGCCGAAAAAGGACATCGGGCGGACCACCGGACTGCCATACTGTGCAGCGCGCGACTCCCCCGATACTGGTCGACTTCGCACGCCTGCACCCAGGGAGGCTCGAGGGTGAGCAGTGACCGTCCGGGTAGCGGGGCCGCGTTGGCCCATCTCGCCGAGCAGGCGAAACCGATCGCCGCGATCCCACCACACGATCTGCTCGTGTTCCTGCTCGGGATCACCGCGTTGCTGGGCGGGGCGCTGGTCCTGGGCCGGCTGGCGCAGCGCGTCGGGCTGCCGGTCATTGTCGGTGAACTGGCCACCGGGATCCTGCTCGGGCCGTCGGTGTTCGCGAAGGCCGCCCCGGACGCGGCGCACTGGCTACTGCCCACCGATCCCGACCGGTTCCATCTCCTGGAGGCGGTCGGGCAGCTCGGCGTGATTCTTTTCGTCGGGATGACCGGCACGGAGATGGATGTCGGCGCTGTCCTGCGTCGGGGCCGCACGGCCGTGCGGATCAGTCTTGGCGGGCTGCTCATCCCCCTGGGGCTCGGCGTGGCCACCGGCCTGCTCCTGCCGTCCGGCCTGCTGTCCGCGACAGCCGACACCGAGGTGTTCGCGCTGTTCCTCGGCGTCGCGATGGCGGTCAGCGCCATCCCGGTGATCGCCCGGATTCTCGTTGATCTGAACCTGCTGCAGCATCGCATCGGCCAGCTCACCCTCGCCGCCGGCACCGTGGACGACGCCGTCGGATGGCTTCTGCTCTCGGTGGTGTCGGCGCTCGCGACGACCGGGGTGCGCGCCGGGGACGTCCTGGTCTCGGTGGGCTCGGTGGCGGCGACGGTCGCGGTGGCGATCGTGCTGGGACGCCCCGTGGCCGAGGTGGCCCTGTCGTGGAGCACCCGCCGCCGTGCCACCGGCGACTCGCCGGCCGCGACGGTCAGCCTGACCTGTGCGGTGCTGATCATCGGCGGGGCCGCCGCGACCCAGGCGCTGAGACTCGAGGCCATCTTCGGCGCGTTCGTCGTGGGCATGGTCATCGGGTCACGCCGGTCGTTCGATCCACGCCTGGTCGGGCCGCTGCGCCTGGTCGTCACCGGGGTCCTCGCCCCGCTGTTCTTCGCCCTGGCGGGGCTGCGGGTGGATCTGAGCGCCCTCGCTCGGCCGACGGTGCTGGCCGCGGCCGCCGTGGTGCTGGCGGTGGCGGTGGCGGGCAAGTTCCTGGGCGCCTACCTCGGGGCACGGCGCAGCCGGCTCGGCCACTGGGAGGCGTTGGCGATCGGCGCCGGCATGAACGCCCGCGGCGTGGTGGAGATCGTCGTCGCCGGTACCGGCCTGCGCCTCGGGGTGATCAGCCCCGCCGGCTACACGGTGGTGGTGCTGGTCGCCGTCGCCACCTCGGTGATGGCACCACCGTTGCTGCGCTGGGCGGTCATCCGGGGAGCTCTCGTGCCCGCGGCACCCGAACCCGCGGGCCCGCGCCCGCTGGTGCCCGATGTCGCGGGCGCGACCCCCGCGCCGCGCGATGGCGCCCCCGCCCCCGACCCGATCGTCTGAGCGGACCGGCTCAGACGAACTTCGGTGCCCGCTTCTCGACGAAGGCGGCCGCGCCCTCCCTGCCGTCACCGCCGGCGCAGGCGGAGATGCCACGGGCCTCCAGCTCCAGTTGGCTCTCCAGCCCGTTGTCGTAGGTGGCGGCGAGCAGCCGACGGATCGTGCGATGCGCGTCCGCCGACCCGGCCGCGACCCGCCGGGCGAGCTCCGTCGCCTCCGCCTCGAGATCCTGCGCCGGCACGACCCGGGTGACCAGACCCCACTCGCAGGCCTCGGCCGCCGACAGCCGACGGTTGGTGAACATCAGCTCCTGGGTGCGGCGCAGGCCGATCAGCCGCGGCAGCGCATAGGACGTGGCGCCGTCCGGGCTGAGCCCGACGTTCGAGTAGGCCAGGGTGAACGTCGCCGACTCCGCGGCCAGGACCAGATCGCCGAGGACGGCGAGCCCGATGCCGGCGCCCGCGGTCACCCCGTTCACCGCGACGACCAGCGGCACGTCCATCCGGGCGAAGGTCGTGACGGCCCGGTGCAGCAGATCAGCGAGCTTCTTCATCTCCGCCTCGGCCCGATCGCCGTAGCCGACCATCTCCTTCACGTCGCCACCGGCGCAGAAGAAACGTCCGGCGCCGGTCAGCAGCACGGCGCGCACGGACGGATCGCCCGCGGCGTCATAGGCGGCCTGGGCCAGCTCCGCGGCCAGTTCCTGGGTGATGCCGTTCGCCGCGTCCGGACGATTCAGTGTGATACGTGCCACGGCGTTGTCTCGATCGACCGTCAGAGTGCGGAACTGTGAGCTCATCGGGGGACTCCGTTCGGGGATCTCGGACCGGCTGGCTTTGTGTGCACCACCCACACATCTACCAGCACAGACGCCGCGCCGCACAGACAAGGCACAGCAACACCCAGCCGATCCACAGGGAATCAAGCGATATCACGGCTAACGTGGCGTCACGCCGGCAATACGGCCGGCTTGCGAGAAAGGACGTCGACAATGCCGCTGAAGAAGATTCTTCCGCCACCGCCGAAGCCGCCGAAGAAGGCCCGTAAGCCACTGCCGAAGCACTTCCCCGGGAAACTCCCCCGTTAGGGACCGGAAAAGATTTCCGGCGCCGGTCCGGAGCCTGCCCGCGGTGCGGCCAGCTCCGGACCGGCCCCACCGGCCCCACCGGCCCGCCGGCCGGCCGGCCGCGGCGAGTGCGCTGAGCGCAGGGCAGCAGGGCACCGGCAGGAGGCCGGCGACATGGGTGGACGACGCGCGGGGAGCACCGGCACGCACCGCTCGGGGCGGATCGCCCGGGTGCTACGGCGGCTGCGGCCGTTCGCCCGGCCACATCAGGGCCTCTTCGTCGCCGCCGCGCTGCTGCTGCTCGTCAGCACCGCCGCGCAGACCACGACCGTGTGGCTGTTCGGGCGGCTCACCGACGAGGCCCTGGTGCACGGGGCGACCCACCGCTTCCTCGGGCCGGCGACGGCCTGGCTGGTCGTCGCCGTCGCCGGTGCGGCGGCCAGTTACGCCGGTCATCTGCTGCAGGCACGGGCGTCCGGGCGGCTGTTGGCGGACCTGCGTGAGGCGATGCTGGCGCGGCTGCACGTCCTTTCACCCGCATTCTTCGCCGCGATACCCGCCGGTGATCTGCTGACCCGGTTCGATTCGGATCTGGATGCCGTCGACGAACTCGCCGGAAGTGGTCTGGTGGAAATCGCGACCGCCGTCACCGGGGTGATCTGTTTCACTGCGGCCGCATTTCTGCTGCGCTGGGATCTGGCGTTGCTGGCCTGCGCCGCCGCGCCGCTGTACTGGCTGCTGACCCGCCGGCTCACCGCCCGGGTGCAGATCGCCGCCGAGCGGCAGCGGGTCGCCGAGGGGCAGCTCGCCGCCGTCGTCGAGGAGAACATCAGCGCGGCCGCCCTGGTGCAGACGCACGGGATGGCCGCCCACGAACACCGCCGGCTACGCCGCCACGGCGTGGCCTGGTTCGACGCGCGGCTGGTCGCCTACCGGGTCGCCACGGCGAACGCGGTCCTGGCCACGCTGCTGGAGACGGTGTTCGTCCTGGCCGTTCTCGGTGTGGGCAGCTGGGAGATCTCCACCGGACGGCTCACCCTCGGCGGTCTGCTGTCGTTCGCCGGCTTCCTCGGCTATCTGTACGGCCCGGTTCAGGAACTGGGCACCCTGGTCGTGTCGATCGGCGCCGCCACCGCGTCCGGCGACCGGATACTCGAGTTGCTTGACCATCCGGTGGAGGTGCGTGACGCCCCCGACGCGGGTGAGCCGCACCGCGTCCACGGGCAGGTCCGCTTCGACCGGGTCAGCGTCCGGTTCCCCGCGGCATCCACCCCGGTGCTTGACCAGGTGTCGTTCGTGTTGCGCCCCGGCCAGCTCACGGTGCTCACCGGCGGTAGTGGCGCGGGCAAGTCGACGATCACAACGCTGCTGGTCCGCCTGCGCGATCCGAACTCCGGTCACATCCTGCTCGACGGCTACGATCTTCGTTCCCTCACCCTCGCCTCACTGCGCCGGGCGGTCACCGTCGTCGCCCAGGACAGCCCGCTGCTTGACGGCACCCTCTGGGCGAACCTGACCTGGGGCATCCCGGACGCCACCGAGCCCCAGGTCCTCGCGACCGCGCGGGCCGCCGGCGTCGACACCTTCGCCCGTGCTCTGCCGAACGGCTACGACAGCCACCTCGGCCAGGGCGGACGGCTGCTTTCCGGAGGCCAACGCCGCCGCGTCGCGATCGCCCGTGCCCTGCTGCGCGACTCCCCCGTCCTCGTCCTGGACGAACCCACCGCCGGCCTGGACGACCGCACCGCCGAACGCCTGGTCCACACCCTCCGCGGGCTCGCCGCCCTGCGCACCGTCCTCGTCGTCACCCACGACCTGCGGCTGGCCGCCGACGCCGACAGCCTGCTCGTCCTCGACGGTGGACACTTGACATCCTCCCCGGCCTGAAGACCGGGGATTCCCACCCTCGCGGGCAGGTTTTCCTGTTTCACTGACAGACGCCTCCCCACTGCTAGGAGTGGGGTGGTCTCACTCCGTCTCCGCAGGCGATCACGGCGAGCCCCGCCGCGAGAACAT
>NZ_JALKFT010000138.1:0-256 GCF_023242945.1 Frankia umida | reverse complement strand
AGATGCAACGCCACCAACGACGACGAACACGCCGTGTCCACCGTCACCGCCGGCCCCTCCAGACCGAAGGTGTAGGCGAGGCGGCCAGAGACGACGCTGCCCGCGGTGCCGGTGCCCAGATAGCCCTCGAGATCCTCGGGAACGGTGGTGATCCGCGCCGCGTAGTCCTGCGACATGAGGCCGACGAACACCCCGGTCTGGCTGCCCCGCAACGTCCCCGGATCGATCCCGGCCCGCTCGAAGGCCTCCCACGACG
>NZ_JALKFT010000137.1:0-261 GCF_023242945.1 Frankia umida | reverse complement strand
TCTGGAGGCCACCGACCGCCCGCTGCTGCGTCGCAGCCATCGCGACGCCGGTCTGGCCGTCCTGCTGGCGCCAGACGTGCCTGCGGTTCTGCTGGAGATGGGCTTCATCACCAATGCCGAGGACGAGCGCGCCCTGAGTGACGAACGCGTCCGCCGCCGCATGATGAAGGCTGTCGCTGACGGCATTGATCGCTATTTCAGCCAGCCGCAGGCGCCCTTGATGATGGCGTCCAGCGGCGGCGCGATGGGCCAGCCCTGAAA
>NZ_JALKFT010000136.1:0-261 GCF_023242945.1 Frankia umida | reverse complement strand
GCGGGCCTTTCGACGGCTCGGCCAACCACAGAGTGTCCGGGCCCCGTTTCCACCCGGTAAGCATCAGATCGGTTTCCGCATGGCTGATCCGCCGCTGTTCCTGGGACCACATCCGGCGCCGTTCGGCAAGCGCCCGGTTGTACACGTAGCGGACACAACCGAACGTTTTCGCGAGGTTCTCCATCTGGCCGGGAGTCGGGTAGAAACGGTAGCGGTACGCCCGCTTCACCACCCGACTTCCCACACCTGACAGAATACACG
>NZ_JALKFT010000135.1:0-263 GCF_023242945.1 Frankia umida | reverse complement strand
TCGCCAGGTTGTTCAGCGATGCGGCGAGGTCGGGGAGGTAGGCGTCGGGGCTGTCGGCGGCCAGCTGCCGGCGGAGGTTGACGGCTTCCTGGGCTGGGGTGAGTGCCTCCGCCCGCCGTCCCACCTCCGACAGGAACGTCGCCAGGTTGTTCAGCGATGCGGCGAGGTCGGGGAGGTAGGCGTCGGGGCTGTCGGCGGCCAGCCGCTGGTACAGGTTGACGGCTTCCTGGGCTGGGGCGAGTGCCTCCGCCCGCCGTCCCACC
>NZ_JALKFT010000134.1:0-267 GCF_023242945.1 Frankia umida | reverse complement strand
GTCGCCAGCACACAAGGGCGACTTCGCATCTTCCGCCTCCCGCCCTACGCCCCCGACACCAACCCAGACGAATGGGTCTGGAACAACGTGAAGACCGCCAAGGTCGGCCGAAAAATGATCACATCGGTCTCGGACCTGTATTCCAATGTTCTCGCCGCGCTCCGCAGGCTCCAGGAAAACCCGGGCCTCGTCATGGGATTCTTCGGTGATCCCCACCTCGCCTACATCAACTGGTAGCGAGTCCAGCTACTTTCGTTCTCCTTAGTA
>NZ_JALKFT010000133.1:0-269 GCF_023242945.1 Frankia umida | reverse complement strand
GAGTAAAGTAATACTGAGCATTGAGTTCGAAGTTGTCGAATTTCCAAGCGTTCCACGTCGCGCCGTTTTGCAGGGCGGTATTGTCGATCCACGCATTGCCGGCGGGGTTGTAGACATCGACATGGGACCACGCGGCGCCGACGAGTACGTGGGTAAACTGGTAGGAAGCCGCTACGCCGATGTCCTGCTGCGACGAGCCGTTGAAGAGATCGCCACTGTTGACCGCGCCACCCGCCGCGAGCCCGGGATTGTTGAGCTTCAGGTAGGAC
>NZ_JALKFT010000132.1:0-270 GCF_023242945.1 Frankia umida | reverse complement strand
GCTGTACGGTGGTGCTCAACAGCCTGCGCGCCGCGGCCCTGCCAGCGACCGACTCGCCGGCCATGATCGAGGAGATCCGAGGCGCGCTGTCCGTGGTGTAGGAGGCGGACGTGGACTCGCAGTGGCGCAAGAGCACCCGGAGCGGCACCAACGGCGCCTGCGTCGAATCGAGACACGCCGACCAGGCAGTAGAAGTCCGCGACAGCAAAGATGCAGGCGGACCGGTCTTGCGCTTCGGGCGCGAGCCGTGGCGGCTGTTCCTCCGTACCC
>NZ_JALKFT010000131.1:0-272 GCF_023242945.1 Frankia umida | reverse complement strand
CACGCAGATTGCCTGCCGGCCAGTGCAGGCCGTCGCCCGTGGAGAATTCCAGGTTCTGCGCCGCGAAGCGCCAGCCATCCTGATGCTGCACGCTCAGCCGGCCCGTCAGCGCCTGCAACTGCAGCGGCTCCAGGTTTTCGCGCCACTGCAGTTGCAGGGCATTCACCGCCACATCGGCCATGGCGCCCACGGGCTGGCCCTGGCGCAGGTCGATCCAGGCGCGCATTGCGCCCCGGCCCTGCTGCAGGCGCAGGTCGGACGTATCCATGTAC
>NZ_JALKFT010000130.1:0-272 GCF_023242945.1 Frankia umida | reverse complement strand
GCGGGCCTTTCGACGGCTCGGCCAACCACAGAGTGTCCGGGCCCCGTTTCCACCCGGTAAGCATCAGATCGGTTTCCCCGTGGCTGATCCGCCGCTGTTCCTGGGACCACGCCCGGCGCCGTTCGGCAAGCGCCCGGTTGTACACGTAGCGGACACAGACGAACGTTTTCGCGAGGTTCTCCACCTGGCCGGGGTTCGGGTAGAAACGGTAGCGGTACGCCCGCTTCACCACCCGACTTCCCACACCGGGCAGAACACACGATTCCCCGGTC
>NZ_JALKFT010000012.1:94691-163553 GCF_023242945.1 Frankia umida | reverse complement strand
TCGCGCCGCGAAACGGGAACCCGCCAGAAGCTCACGCCCACAGCGGCGTAGCAGGCTGGAATCTCCACCCTTCAGGGCGGAGAGGATGTCAAGTCGAGCGCGCTACGTCCTGGCCGAGAACGCCCGGGTTGACGCGGTCGTCGCGGCCCTGACCGGCAACGATCCCGAGACCGCCGGACGGCTGCTGGTCGAGGGGCATCGTGGCCTGCGCGACGAGTTCGAGGTGTCCGGCCCCGAGCTGGACGCGGCGGTCGAGGCGGCCATCGCCGCCCCCGGCTGCTACGGCGCCCGGATGACCGGCGGTGGTTTCGCCGGATGTGCGATCGCCCTCGTCGACCGCACCCAGGTGGATGCCTTCGGCTCGACGTTCCGTCCCGCCTACACCGCACGGACCGGACGTCGCGCAGTCCTCCACATCTGCGCGGCCTCCGACGGCACCTCCATCACCACTCTCGACCTCGCGACCTCGTGACTTTCGGGTGTGGCGTACCGAGTGCTCGCCGTTGCCGAGGTATATGCGAGGGCGCGCCGAGGGTTTTTCGGGAAATGGGCCACTTGATTACCGAACAACCCTCGGCATGAGCTGGAGCGGGCCGCGCCGGTCGCCTTCTTCGTTGCGGAGCTTGGTTCTCGGTCGCGTCGGGTGAGTGGTGGAGTGCGAAGGTCGGCTTCGGACGACCGCATCGCCGAGGTTCAGGCGATTCTGCTGAGCTTGGCGAAGGATCTGGAGCCGATCCTTTTCACTGGACCCCGGCAGATTCGATCAAGGACCTTTGTGGCCCGCGTGAAAGGGGCGGGGGAAACGCCATCGGCGATAGGGGCCGAATGGCGTCGGCGGCGAGGGATGGGTGTTGCCAATGGTAATGGGTTGGGTGCTTGTGGCGACGGCTGCAGCCGGGGTGGACGGAGGCGGCTGGAGGTGGCCGGGATCGGTGGGGAGGGGAGGGACGGAGGCGGATGGAGGGGCGGGATCGCGGGGGACGGAGGGCCGGGATCGCGGGGGACGGAGCGGCGGGTGCGAGGGGGAGGCGGGGGAGTGCGGTCCGTCCCGGAATGGGTGGGTGGGTGTCTGCGGGTGGGGCGCATACGGCACGGTCGGGCACGTTCGGTCGGGTGTTCTGGGGGGTCGGGGCGGGCTGGATCATCCCCTGGTGTGCTGTTCTAGCCCCTATAGGAGTTCTTGAGGCTAAGCGGCTAACATTGCCGCTCTGACCGGGCGGAGACGAGGAGTTGAGACGCCAGTGTCCGTGCGGGGTGGGGAGCGCGGCCGGGGCTGGAGCGGTACCTGGGGGCGGTCTGGGGGGCGAGGCCGTCTTGCTCGGGTCGTCGCGCTCGCGCTCGCGGTCGCTGCCAGCCTCGTCGGGGCCTTCCTGGCGACCGTGCCGTCGGCCTCGTCCACGCCGGCCGGTTCGGCGCTGGTCGCCCCCGAGCCGTTCGACCCCGGCCCGCCGACCGCCGTCGCAGCCACGCCGGTCGGCGCCGGTACCTCCGGCGCGTCCCCGGCAGTGCATGCCCCGGCCGCGCCTACCCGATCCACCCAGGCTGATCCCCGGGCATCCCTACCGGCCGGCACCTCCGCCGCCACCGGGAGATCGCCCGCCGCCACGAATCCGGCGGGGGTCGCTCTGGGGGCGGCCGCCTCGGGAACTGGTGCCGCCTCAGAAAGTGGTGCCCCGGGCGGCGCCGGTCCGGGAACTACCGGGAAAGCCACGGGCACGCGGGACTCGGTGCGGCGGTTGGCGTCCGGGCGAACATATGAGCTGCATACAAACGTTGTGGTGACGCCGATGTACCGGGGCGGTGCGCGGCCCCTGGTGATTATGTTGCACGGACTGCTGAACAACGCCGAGACGTTGCGGCAGGCCTCGAGCGCTGACAGTTTTGCCGATAGCCACGACTTCGCGGTCGCGTATGGGGTGGGCGTCCACGAGGCGTGGAATGCCGGCGGATGCTGTGGGAATGTGCTGACCGATGACGTCGCGTATGTTCGGCAGATCGTGGCGGACGCCGCTCGGGTGACGCCGGTCGACCGGTCCAGGATCTACGTCTGGGGTTTCTCCAACGGTGGGATGCTCGCCGCGCGCATCGCCTGCGACGCGCCGGATCTCGTCGCCGCCGTCGGGATGGTCGGCGGTCAGGCTCTGGTGTCCTGTCCGGAGGTGCCGGTGCGGCTCGTGCACATCCACGGGACGGCGGACACGACCGTGCCCTGGCGCGGCGGCTGGTCCAGCTATCTGACGATGTTCCTGCCCGACGGTGAGACCGAGTCGACCCACTTCGCGCCGGGTTCGACGATCCGTCACGTCCTGTGGGACGGCGGGCACAGCTGGCCGTGGTGGGCCATCGGCGCCCTGTGGGACTTCTCCGCCCCGCTCTCCCTGGACGACGCGACCTCCGCCCCGGCGACGACGGCCGCGGCGACGACGGCCACAGCAGCCGCGACGGGTGCGACGGGTATGACGGCCGGGACGGGTGCGACGGCCACTGCGGCCTCCGCATCAGCTACGACCTCGGCACCCGCCACGACGGCGGTCTCGGTGCCGGTCTCGGTGCCGGTCTCGGTGCCGGTGCCGGCGGAGGCGGTGGCATCCGGTGCGGTGGGTGAGGCGGTGGGTGCCGAACTCGTCCGCACCGGGTCAGGCGGGTAGGTCCGGGATGTCGTGGGGGTCGCGCCGGGCGGTGCCGCCCAGGGGGAAGGGCGGGGCGGTGGTGGGCTTGGCCCGGTCACCGGTCACGGCGAGGCGGGCGGCTGACCGGAGGATGGCGTGGGCGTCGGGCGCGGGAAGGCCGAACAGGTCGATGGAGACGACCTGACCGAGCAGGCCCGGACGCGGGCAGTTCTCGACTCGGAAGACGAGCAGTTTGCGCCGCGCGCCGTCGGGATCGGCGGTCCAGGCGGCCTGCCATTCAGCCTGGCCGTAGACGGAACGGGTGTACGCCTCGGAAAGTACCGCGATGGTGCGGGCGGCCCGGCGAATGCCGTTGTGCATGCCGACGATCCAGTTCGATCCGGGGGTGAAGTCCCAGGCCTGGACGAGAATCCGGTAGCCGGCCTCCTCGAGCACCCATGAGATCCACTCCGCCCACGGCCGATCCACCTGGGTGTAGGAGACGAAGAAATCCCACTGGGTGTCGTCGTCCAGGCCGTTCGTGTTGCCCCCGATCGTCACCCGTCCAGTGTGCCAGTCAGACCCACCATGCCCCCGTCGGTTCGCGGACAGAATGGTCACGCCGGGCGATGCCTGGCGGCGAGGAGGCGCGCGAGGTCACCAGGAGTCATCGGGGGCACGCGAGGTCGGACGGTGGAATGCATCCGACCGCCGGATTGTTGTACGCACAATGACCGAAATCGACAAGGACAAACTGTCCTCCGACACCGACTCGCTGACGGACTTCAACCAGAAGATCATCGAGGAGTTTCGGGCCAACGGCGGCACGGTCAGCCAGTTTCCCGGTGGCGCTCTTGTTCTGCTGCACTCGACGGGCGCACGGTCCGGTCAGCCCCGGCTGAATCCGTTGGCACACCTGGACATCGACGGCCGGACCCTGGTCGTCGGCTCCTACCTCGGCTCCGACGTGGACCCGGCCTGGGTCCACAACCTGCGGGCCCATCCGCGGGCCCGAGTGGAGATCGGTAACGGCGGCGGTACCGACGCGCGCGACGTGGTTGCCCGCGAGCTGGCGCGCGAGGAGCGGGATGCGCTCTACCCGCGGATCGTCGCCCAGGCTCCCGTCTTCGCCGACTACCAGGCCAAGACCGATCGCGTCATCCCCATCTTCGAGCTCGTCCGAACCTGAGCCCGAGCCACCCTCGGCCGCCGACCGTCCGACCGGGAGCCAGACCCCGGTCGGACGTCGGACGTCGGACGCCGGAGATCCGGGCGGACCGTCCGGGGATCGGGCGTCCGAGGGCGCCTGGTCAGCCGAGCAGGGCGTCGATCGCGCGGTAGACGCGCTCCTCGGAGATGGGGTAGGGGGTGCGCAGGTTCTGGGCGAACAGGCTCACGCGCAGTTCCTCGATCATCCAGCGGACCCGGCGGATCTCCTCGGTCGGTTCGCGGCCGGCGGGGACGGTGGCGAGCAGTTCCCGGTAGGCCGCGGCGGCCCGGCCGACCGTCGCGATGTTGAGCCGGTCGCGGTTCGGGTCGCGGGGCAGGCGTTCGAGGCGACGTCCGATGGCGGTGAGATAACGGGTCAGGTCGGGTAGGCGGTCCGCGCCGGTGTCGGTGACGAAACCGCGATAGATCAGGCTGTCGAGGTGGGCGCGGATGTCCGCCGCCGCCGGAGCGAACGCCGCGGCCCGCACCTCGCGCAGACCGCCCTCGACGGTGTGCGCCAGAGCCAGGACCTCCTGCACCTCGCGGACCACGGTGAACGCCCCGTCCGGCAGACCGGCGCGGACGGCGGCGAGCAGTGCGGTGAAACCGGCCTCGTCCCAGGCGGGGCCGCCGGCGGCGGCGATCAGCCGGTCACAGGCGGCGCGGACACAGTCCTCGAGCAGGTCGGCGGCGTCGCGGTGCGGGTTGTGCGAAAGCGCGAGCTTGGCCGCGTTCGACAGCCGGCCGTTGAGCCCACGCATCGGGGACGGCACCCCGAGCAGCACGAGCCGCCGGGTGCCGGACCACATGGTGGTGCGCTGCTCGGCCTCGGTGTCGGTGGCCCGCACGGCGACGGTGTCCCCCTCGTCCACCAGTGCGGGATAGCCGCGCACGATGTGCCCGCCGCGACGCAGCTCCACCACCTTCGGCAACGTGCCAACGCCGGTCCAGCCGCGCAGACCACGGCGTTCGATGCCGTCGGCGGCCGCCGCCACCGCGGCCCGGGTCCGCGGCCGCAGTTTCGCCTTGATCGCGTCAAGGTCCTTGCCTTCGGCGAGCACCTCCCCTCGCGCGCCCTCGACCCGGAACGTGACACGCAGATGATCGGGGACGGCGGTCAGCGTCCAGACGTCCCGGGGGATCTCCGGACCGCCCATCCGACGCAGTTCATGTTCGACGGCCACCAGCAGCGACGCCCCGCCCGACGGCGAGATGTGTTCGAGCACCGCCCGCGCGTAGTTCGGCGCCGGGACGAAACTGCGCCGGACCACCTTCGGCAGCGCCCTGATCAGCGCCGTCACCAGCTCCTCGCGCAGCCCCGGCACCCCCCAGGTGAACGGTTCGGCGTCGACCTGGTTGAGCACGGCGAGCGGGACGTGCACGGTCACCCCGTCGGCGGCCGAGCCCGGTTCGAACTGGTAGGTCAACGGCAGGGTGACCGCGCCGACCTGCCAGACATCCGGATACGCCTCCTCGGTGATGTTGCCGGCGCTGGAGGACACCAGCAGCGAGAGCGAGAAGTCGAGCTGACGTGGATCCTCGCGGCGGGCCCGACGCCACCAGGCATCGAAATGCCGCACGGACACCACGTCGGCGGGCACCCGCTCGGCGTAGAACGCGAAAAGGGTCTCGTCGTCGACGACGATGCCGCGTCGACGCGCCCGATGTTCGAGCTCCTCGGCGTCGGCGAGTAGCCGCTGGTTGTGCGCGAAGAACTCGTGCCGGGTCTGCCAGTCGCCCTCGACCAGCGCATGGCGGATGAACATCTCCCGGCACAGCACCGGATCGATCTCGCTGTACCGCACCGGCCGGCCGGTGACGATCGGCACCCCGTACAACGTGACCCGCTCGTCGGCGAGCACCGCCCCCTGCCGGCGGGACCAGTGCGGCTCCCCGTAGGTGCGCCGCACCAGATGCGCCGCCAGCGGCTCCACCCAGTCCGGATCGACGCGTGCCGCGGTCCGACCCCACAGCCTGGACGTCTCGACCAGTTCCGCCGCCATCACCCAGGCCGGCGGGCCCGCCGACCGCTGCTGAGCCTGGGCCTTGCCCTGGCCCTGGGTCTGCTCGTCGCCCGGATCGTCGGCCGGCTGCCTGGTCGCCTCGGTGCCGACGCGGGCGCCTCGACGGGCCAGCGCCGAACCCGGCCACAGCATGAACCGTCCGCCCCGGGCACCGGCGTAGTCGCGGCGCTCGGGGTCGTAGCGGCCAAGATGCGACAGCATGCCGGTGAGCAGCGCCCGGTGCACGGCCACCGGATCGGCCGCTGGCCCGTCCGGATCGCCAAGGTCGAGTTTCAGCCCCCGCGCGACGGCGGAGAGCTGCCCGTGGACGTCCTGCCACTCGCGGACCCGCAGGTAGTTGAGGAACTCGGTGCGGCACATCCGCCGGAACTGGTTCGCCGAACGTTCCCCGCGGGCGTCCCGCAGATACCGCCACAGGTTCAGATAGGCCAGGAAGTCCGACGTCGGATCGGCGAAGCGAGCGTGCCGTTCGTCGGCGGCCTGCTGATGCTCCACCGGCCGTTCCCGCGGATCCTGGATGGCCAGCGCCGACGCGATCACCAGCACCTCGCGCAGGCAACCCTGCTCATCCCCGGCCAGCACCATCCGCGCCAGCCGCGGATCCACCGGAATCTGCGCGAGGCGCCGCCCCAACGCGGTCAGCTGCCGCCGTCCCTCCGATGGGCGTCCGCGTCCAGCTTCGTGGTGGGGCCCGGGTTCGGGGCTGGCCTTGGGTTCGGGGCTGGCCTTGGGTTCGGGGCTGGCCTTGGGTTCGGGGCTGGCGTTGGGTTCGGGGCTGGGTTTTGGTTCGGCCTCGGGGGTCGGGACGGCGAAGGCGCCGAGCTCGGTGAGCAGCAGCTCGCCGTCATGGATCTGCCGAGAGTCCGGTGGGTCGAGGAAGCCGAAGGTGGCGACGTCGCCGAGCCCGAGATCGGCCATCCGCAGCAGCACCGACGCCAGGTTCGTCCGCAGGATCTCCGGGTCGGTGAACTCCGGTCGCGTCTCGAAGTCCGACTCGCTGTACAGCCGGATGCAGATGCCGTCCGCGGTGCGGCCACAACGGCCCTTGCGCTGGTTCGCCGACGCCTGCGACACCGGCTCGATCGGCAGCCGCTGCACCTTCGTGCGCGCGCTGTACCTGGAGATGCGGGCGTTGCCGGGATCGATGACGTACCGAATGCCAGGCACCGTCAGCGATGTCTCCGCCACGTTCGTCGCCAGCACCACCCGCCGGCCGGTGTGCGGTTCGAACACCCGATGCTGCTCGCCGGCCGACAACCGTGCGTACAACGGCACGATCTCCGTGTGCGGACGGTCCTGCCGGGACAGCGCCTCGGTCGTGTCGCGGATCTCCCGCTCCCCGGACAGGAACACCAGGATGTCGCCCGGACCCTCGGCGAACAGCTCGTCCACCGCGTCGCTGATCGCCTGCGTCTGGTCCCGTTCCGGCGACCGCGCCCGACCCTCGGAGCGGGCGCCACCACCCGCGTTTCTGGCCGGACCACCGCTTCGGTCGCCGCCTGGGCCGCCGCCGTTCGGGTCGCTGTCCGCGTCGCCGTCCGGGTCGTCCTCCGGGGCATAGTCGGGGAGCAGCGGTCGGTAACGGACCTCGACCGGGTAGGTCCGTCCGGAGACCTCGATGACCGGGGCGCCGCCGAAGTGGGCGGAGAAGCGGTCCGTCTCGATCGTCGCCGACGTGATGATGACCTTCAGGTCCGGACGGCGCGGCAGCAGCGAGCGCAGATAGCCGAGAATGAAGTCGATGTTGAGGCTGCGCTCGTGCGCCTCGTCGATGATGAGCGTGTCGTAGCGACGCAGGGCGCGGTCCGAGGAGATCTCGGCGAGCAGAATGCCATCCGTCATCAGTTTGACGAGGGTCTCGTCGTGCACCTGATCGGTGAACCTCGTCTGGAAACCCACGACCCCACCGCCGGTGGACGGTGCCGCCGTACCGAGTTCCTCGGCGATCCGGTCGGCCACCGTACGCGCGGCGATCCGGCGTGGCTGGGTGTGCCCGATCATGCCGAGTACGCCGCGGCCGAGCTCCAGGCAGATCTTCGGGATCTGCGTGGTCTTCCCCGACCCCGTCTCCCCGGCCACGATGACCACCTGATGGTCACGGATCGCGGCCAGGATCTCGTCCCGGCGCTGCGTCACCGGAAGAGCCTCGGGGTAACTGATCGTCGGCACCCGCTGCCGGCGCCGCTCCACCCGGGCGGCCGCCCGTTCCACATCGGCCGCGATCGCGGCCAGCACCCGCTGACGGGACGCCGCGTCCCGCGTCCGCCGGCTGTCCGCGAGGCGCCGCCCCAGCCGGTGCGCGTCCCGCGGCGCCAACTGCGCCAACCGCGCCGTCAACTCCGCCACCCGCACCGCCGGCTGCGACTCCACCGGCGGCGCGTCCGGCGCACCGTCATCCGGCGCACCGTCATCCGGCGCACCGTCATCCGGTGTCCGTGCGTCCGGTGTCCGCGGGTCCGGTGTCCGTGCGTTGCGGGACTGCGCACGCCGAGTCCGCGCAGGCCGGTTCCGCGGTTGCTCCGTGCGGGCTTCCCGGGCGTGCGGCCCGCGCGTCGTCTGCGCGTCAGGCGACTGGGGGTCGTGGGGTGGGGCATCCGCAGCCCGCGGATCGGACGGTTCTGGCCCTGCCGCCGCGGTTGCTGCCGAGCCGCTGGATGGGGGACCGGACGGCGAAGCATTCACGGACGGTCCCTCCTCACGTCATCAAGCCTAGGGCATCACGGGCACCAACCGTCCCACCGCACGGCCTGCCCACCCCAGATGTCCGAGCCGTCCAGCCGCCGCGTCCGGCCAGGCGTCGGCCAGGCCGCCCAGGCTTCGGGCCTCGGCCTGGGCCGGCCACCCCTCGGCAGCCGACCGTGGCCTGGGTGTTGGCCGCCACCGACCACGAACCGCTGGCCGTTTCCGACCGCCAGCGGTCCGTGACTGGATGTGGGACGCGGATGGGCGCGGTGCGCGGGACGGGCGGGAAGTTGTCCCGGACCCGGGCCCGTCGGCGCGACCGGCTGCGGTCGGGTTGTAACCTTCGAGAAGATTTCCGGGTGGAAACCCCGACGCGATTCTGGCGGAAGGTGACGAGACGGCCACGATTTTGGGGGGCTCGGGCTCCCTCGGGGGAAAGTCGGGCGGTCGAGCCGTCCGCCGGGTTCGATGACCGGCGCGGCCACTGACGGGCTGGTCGGTGCTGCGGGCGAGTGGGCTGGCGTCCATCGCCCCGACGGTGGGGTGGCCGGTTCGGGTGCTGCCCGAGGTGCGGCCGGCGGCAGCGGTGGCGGTGATGCTGGTGATGGCGGCCGGGGTGGGGGGCGTGACGTCGGCGTGGGTGGCGGCGTCGGGATGACCGAGTCGGCGTTCGGTGCGGCGGCGTTGGAGCTGGGTCGGGCCTCGGAGCGGGTCGGCCGGGCGCATCGGGCACTTGACCGGGTCATGACCAGCGTGCTTGTCGCGTTGCGGGCCGTGGCGCTCGCACTCACCGTGTTCTACCTGGTCGTCTGGGACTGGTACTGGGATCATCCGCTGGCGGCGGGTGTGCTCTGCTGCACCGCGGTGTGGCACGTGGTCTTCTGCCTGGCGGGGTTGCGGTGGGGGGTCGGGCGGGCCCTGGCGGCGGTGGGCGTCGCCCTCGCGCTGCCGTTGAGTATCGCCGCGGGAGTTCTGCTCCCCGGCGATTCGATCGGGGACAGCGGGAACTTCGTGTTCCTCGCGGTCGTCAACGCCGCCGTCACGGCCGTCTGGGCCTTTCCGCGCAGGATCGCCGCCGCGGCGGTGCTGGGGCTCGCCGCCGGTGCGCTGGTGGGGGGGTGGGGCCACAGCCCGCAGGTCATCGCGCAGTTGGCGTTGTTGGTCGTCGCGCCGGGGCTGCTGGGGATGTCGATCGGCCGCCTACGCCAGATCGCGCGGACAGCCGATCGACGTTGGGCGAACGTCGTGGCCCGCCATCGCGGGGAGGCGGTGGTGCTCGCGGTCGCCCGGGACCGCCGTGAGCGCGAGCGTGTCATTCACGACACGGTGCTCAACACCCTGACCGGCCTGGCCTGGGGCGGCGGCCGGGATGTGGCGCTGGCCCAGCGCCGCTGCGAGCAGAGCCTCGTCGCTGTGCAGGACCTGCTGGGCCCCGGCGGCGACGGCGGTCCCGCCCTGGCCGAACGTCTCGCCGAAGTCGTCGCCGAAGCGGTCGGACGGGGCATGGTCGTCGAGTTCGTCGACGGACCGCCTCGCGGCCCCGCGACGTCCGGTGACGCTGGCGGCAACGATCGTGGTGGTGCGCAGGTGGGCGGTGAGCCGCCGGGTGTGGTCGTCGCGGCGTTCGCCGGGGCGACCCGGGAGGCGCTGGCGAACGCCGAGCGGCACGCCGGGTCAAGGTACGCGTGGGTGGTTCTGGATGGCGGTCCGGACGAGATCACCGTGCGGGTGCGCGACATCGGCCGGGGGTTCGATCCTGACCTGGTCGACTCCGCGCGGCTGGGGTTGCGTCACTCCATCATCGGTCGTCTGGAGGATGTCGCCGGCACCGTGAAGATCATCTCGTCCCGCGGGTATGGCACGACGGTCGAGTTGCGGTGGCGCACACCGCGCATCGTCTCCGACCATGATCCCGGTGGTGGCTCGTTGCGAGACGGCCTGCTCAGCGGTGGGCTGCTCGGCGGTCGGCTGTTCAGCCGTGGGCTGCCCCGTGGTGGGCGGGCTGGTGGTGGGACGGCTGGCGGTGGGCGTCCGACCGGGTTCGTGTCGGACCGGCGGAACGTGGCGGCGATCGCCGCTGATCTTGGGGCTGAGTACTCGGCGGGGCTGCGTCGGGCGGTGGGCAACGTCGCGGCCGCCTGGCTGGTTCTGATGCTCGCGCCGCTGGTGGGGACGCTTGGCTGGGTACGTGAGCCGCTGGTGGGTGTGGGGCTGTGGGTGGTGCTCGCCGGGGTCGTCGCGGTGGCGAGGGTACTGGTGCGCCGCCGGCCGCTGTCGGGACCCGAGACGCTGCTGCTGCTCGCGGTCGGCGGCGGGATCTGCGTGGCCGGCGTGCGCAACACCGTGGGCGCGGACGTCGTGCGCATCGCCAACTGGCCGCTGGTGGTACTGCCCCTGCTGCTCGCGTTCGTCACCGCGTCCCGTCCGGCCAGGGAGTGGACGGCGGCGCTGCTCGGTGCGGTCGTGCTCGTCACCGGGCTGGTGCTGATCCGGGACGGGAACAACCCGCTGGTGATCGCCCGGCTGGGTTCGGTCGTCTACGGTTGCTGCGCGGTGCAGATCATCACCGCGATGCTGGGGCCGCTGCTGCGCCGGACCGCCATGGACACCGCGCACATGCACGCCGCCGAGGCCGAACTCGCCGCGAGCGCCGACTCGTCGGCGATGATCCGCCGCGAGCGCCTGGCCTGGTTGCGCACCGTCGAACGGGACGTCCTGCCGCTGCTGTCCGACGTCGCCGACGGACGGCGTGACCCCTCCGCTGCCAGTGTGCGCAGCGCCAGCGCGGCCCGGGCGGCGGCGATCCGACGGATGCTCACCGGCGGCGGGCCGTCCTCGGCACTGGCCGATCTTGATCCGGTGCTCGCGGACGCCGAGAGCGCGGGGATCAGCGTCGAGATCCAACGGTCCGGGGATCTGCGTACCGCCCCCGTGCCGGTGCGGGCGGCGCTGGCCGACCTGGTCGGCGAGGTGCTGGCGGCCGCCGCAAGCGGCCCGGCGATCGTGACGGTGATGTGGTCGCCGGCCGGTGGCAGCGTCTACGTCACCATGCCCTGGCCGGATGACCTGGCCCTGCCCGGCGCGGTCCTCGGCGCCGCGGTGGCCACCAACATCCTGTCCGGGGACGCATCCGCACGGTCCGCGCATGTGTCGGTGCCCGCGGGTGAGACGGCGGCACGGGTCGGGGTGGAGGTCGAGGTCGAGGATCGCTGGCTGAGCCTCGAACTCACCTGGCCCTGCGCCTGACCCACCGGCCCGCCGACGGGGCGGCGGCGGGCCGCCGCGAGCCCGGAGCTCGGAGCCAGTACCCCTGGCCCGAGCCGCGGCGCTGGTCCTCCGCGCGCTGGTCCTACAGGCTGGCGACGACCTGGCGGAGCAGGTCGGGGGTCTCGGCCGGGGTCGTGCTGTCGACGCTGAGGCGGTTGTAGACCTCCATGTACCGGTCGACCTCCTCGCGCTTGTCGAGGTAGGACGAACCGGTGAGCTGCTCGAGGTACACGACGTCGGGCAGGTCCATCTCCGGGAAACGCAGGATGGTGAAGGCACCGCCTTCGGCCGCGTGACCGCCGAAGGAGAACGGCATGACCTGCAGTGTGAGGTTCGGCAGGTCGCCGAGCTCGATCAGGTGCTCGAGCTGACCGCGCATCACCTTCGGACCGCCGATCGGCCGGTGCAGGGCTGCCTCGTCGACCACCACCCACAGGCGTGGTGGATTTGTGCGGTACAGCAGCTTCTGTCGGTTCATCCGTACACTGACTCGTCGCTCGACGACATCGCTCGGCAGCGCGTTGCCACCACCGTTGATGATGGCGCGGGCGTAGTCCTCGCTCTGGAGCAGGCCCGGAATGAACTGCACCTCGTACGTACGGATTAGCTGAGCCGACTCCTCGAGCCCGACGTACGGCTGGAACCAGTTCGGCAGGACGTCATTGAAGTTCTGCCACCAGCCGGCCGAGTTCGCTTCCCGGACGAGCGCGAGCAAAGGTGCTCGATCCGCTTCCTCCGTGACCTGATAGAAGGTCAGTAGATCGGCCACGTCGCGTTCTTTGAAGCTGACGCGGCCCAGCTCCATCCGGCTGATCTTCGACTCCGACGCCCGGATGTGGTATCCGGCCGTCTCTCGGCTGATGCCCTTCTCCTCGCGAAGTCGACGGAGCTGAGAGCCGAGCAGGATCCGACGTACCGTCGGTCCACTTCCCGGCTGAGCTGTCGTCACGGTCGGCCCCCTCGCCATCGGTCAACGCAAGAGTATGACATCTGATCTTCTTGATCCGGTTGTGTCTCTGGTTCTCATGCCTGATCGACAGTCGCTTGTTTAGCGTGGTGAGTGTTATTTGTATACTCGCTCACGGAGAGTATGTGAGATGGGTGTCCGTCCGCCGCGTCGGATGGCCCGATTGGTGTGGGCTGACGGGCGAGATCGTGGCACGCTGTGATGCGGGACATCCGTTCTGTTTCTTTGCAGCACATGAGCGTGGGTGAGGGTGGGGCCCCGCGTGTTCACGCCACCGTGGTGACGCTGCGTTGCTCGTCGTCACCTTCCGCCTCCGTTGCCGTCCGAGATCATCTGCGCACGTCTGTCTTCGGTGTCGTGTGCCTGCCGACGCCGCGCTGGGCGACCCGATGTCTGATTGCACCTGACGTTGCGGGCGACGGGAGCGCCCGCCGGCACGCTCGGGTAGCTCGATCCCGGTAGGTCCCGCGCCCCGATCGCCCCCGGATCGACGTCCGGGGTGGTCGGCCCAGGTCGGAGTTCTGTGCGGAGATGGGCTGTTGGTCCCGGTCTGGGGGCCGCCCGGGTGGAAATGTGGGTCTGGGGCGCGTCCGGCGAGGGATCTGATCGTGCGATTACGCACCCCGTGGATTGCTGGTGGGCCCTCGTTGCTTTGGCTGTCACGTCGAGGTCGGCTCGCCCGCTGCGCCCTGGTGCCCGCGGGTGCGGGTGTGGGTCGCGGTGCGGGCATGGCTGGTCCGAACGTCCTTGTCTCTCGTGTAGTCCCCCGTTGGTGCCGTGCGCGGCCCGAATGTGGACACCCCCCGGGCCCCTCGCACGCGTTTTCCCCAAGGTGAAGATCAATATGGGGATTTGCCGCATCTGGGGCGAATTGCAAGCTGCCCCATGGCTCGATTCCCTCACTTTACGGATTTCGTCGGCGATTCGATGCCTTGTCGGGCGTGGCCCGGTCGGGCGGCACCGAGTCGGAGGTCGGGGGAGTCGGAGGTCGGGCTGGGCGGGGCTGGGGTCGGGTGGGGCGGGGCTGGGGTCGGGTGGGGCTGGGTCGTCCGGGCTGGAGATCGTCCGGTGTCGGGGTGTGGTCGGCCGAGCGGGTGACGGCTCGAGGGCGGCCCTCAATGATCATGTCATGTGATGGTTTGCAGGGACATTGGACGACATCAGGTGGCATGGCGAATGATCGTGCACTATGTGCCCGCCCTCGGGCGTCTGCATGGGTGCGATGCTCCCCGCCGATCGCACGTGAGGTCGTCGCGCGCACACGCCTCCCGCTTGATGCACGTGCACCCGCCCGTGCTGTATCGTGAGCCGAAGTTCGTGCAGGCGCACACGCGACGAGTTCGTGGGGTTGCAGTGGGGCACCCCGTCGCAGTGGCAGGCGAAGCCGGTCCGCAGCCGCGGCGTGGCCCAGCCGAGGTGTCGTGGGCGGACCGCGTGGGGTGAGGGCTCGCTGTCGTGCGCTGCCCTGGGGCGTGGGGAGAAACGCGTGAGCAAGATCTACAGCGGCATGCCAGCGACTGCGCTCGAGCGCGTGACCTGGCAGAAGAGCCGTCGGAGCAACTCCCAGGGCAACTGCGTCGAGATGGCGAAGCTGCCTGGCGACGAGGTGGCCGTGCGTAACTCCCGTCATCCCAACGGGCCCGCCCTGGTCTATACCAGGGCCGAGATAGAGGCCCTGATACTTGGGGCCAAGGACGGCGACTTCGACAACCTCCTCCAGTAGTCCGCGCCGCCATGTCCCCGCTGACCTCGGTTGTCCCTGCCCTGCCGGCACGCCCGCACGCGGCGATGACGGCCCGCCCGGGTACCGATACGCCCTCGATCTCGTCTTCGCCCTCGTCCTTCGGTCCGCCGGAGCCGTTGCGGCCGGACCTGTCCGTGCGACGACCACCGGCCGACCTGCGCTCGGCCGTCGCGTTCGCGTGCCTGCCTGCGTCCCGGACCGGAGACAGCATGCCCCCGCCTGCCGCAGAACGGATCTTCAACTCCGGTGACCTTCCGTCGCTCTCGCTGCCCGGAGCGGACGGACTGATCACCTGCCGGTGGCTGCGCGCGGCCGTCACCGGCCCCACTACTGCCGTCACCGAGGTCGATGCCCGGGTCACCGGCGCCCCGGTCAACCTCGGCCTCGGTGACGGTGATCGCAGCGACGACCGACGTCACGCCCAGGTGGGCTTCGTGCTCGTCGAGCCGGCCTGGCTCGTGCGGGCCGCGGCCGAGCGTGTCCGCGCGCCGGGAATCGACGCGGTCGTGCTGCACGCGCATCCAAGCCCCCCGGGGCGCAGCGCGCTCGCCCTCGCGTTCGCCTCCCACCTGCGCAACGTCCTGCGTGGGCCGGCGACCGGTACCGACCCGTGGCTGGCCAACAACGTCGTAACCTCGGGTCTGCGTCCGGACCTGCGCGGCCTGCGGGACCTGGTCCGGGTGCCACACCTGGTGACGATCACGGACGGCACGGGTGCGGTGGCCGACACGATCGTCTGGGAGATCATGACCGGGGCCCAGTTCGAGGCCTGGCTTGACGGCGCCCCACGGCCGGACCAGAAGGCCATCGAGGCGCATCTGCCCGGCCTGCTGCGGCTGCGCGGCCTGCAACGACTCGGACGCCTCGATCATCGCTTCGCCGGTGTGCTCGCGGACATGCCCGGTGGCGGTCCGCTGACGACCCGGCTGATCCACTGCTTCCCGCGGTTGGTGCTTCCGCTGGCCGCCGCCGCCTGATCGGACCGGGCCCGATCGGGCCGCGGTCGCCGGCCGCCGGCGGTGAGCCCACCCACATCGCCCTCCACCCGTCCGGGCCAGCGATGCCCCCGGCGGGCCAGTAGCCGGATGGGGCGATCGGGCCGTGCCGTCGAGCCGACGGACGGCCATGGCCCGGTCGGCGGGTGTCGGCCAGGTGGTGCCAGGGTGGTGGGGGAGAGCCGCTGGGGGCGCCCGAGCGGTCACCGCCGGCCCGTTGGAGCAGTGCGG
The DNA here is from genome assembly GCF_023242945.1 of Frankia umida. Lineage (NCBI taxonomy): Bacteria > Bacillati > Actinomycetota > Actinomycetes > Frankiales > Frankiaceae > Frankia > Frankia umida. The sequence continues at coordinate 147,825 of NZ_JALKFT010000012.1, read as the reverse complement.
ATCGCCCCATGACCTGCCCGCCGACAGCGCCGCGGCGAGCGTGTAGCGATATGGGTGCTTTCTGCGATCGGAGTGCGGTGATCGTCCCGTGGGGGCCTGCCGGCACCGGTCCCGTCCGGCCGGGCGGGGGCGGCCTGGCCAGCGCGGGGCTTTGTGTGTCCTTCTGTGTCCCGTCGCCCACATGGGGAACCCGCGTACGCAACGGTTGTTGTGCGGCGCGCCTTCCACCACCGGACGGTCGTTGTGGGCCTATGGTCAGGCGCACCGGAACGCCGCTTTATGGGGAGAGTCGCGGATGACCGTATCGCTCGAGGATGCCCGTCGGATCATCGCCGCCGGGGAAAGGTATGCGATTCACCTCGGCCAACCGGTTAACATCGCCGTCGTCGATCACGCCGGGATTCTGGTGGCCCACGTCCGGATGGACAACGCCCGGCTACGGACCGCCGACATCTCCGTCGACCGGGCCTGCGCGGCGCGGGCATCGGCGCTGCCCGCGGTGCCGGCGCGCCTGGTGCACCATGGCGGTGACGACGGCCCGGCGGAGTGGTCCGCCGTGGGGATCGACGCCGATCCCGGCGACGTCGACCTCGATCTGGACCGCGGCGGCGGCGCTGGCCGGGTGTTCGCCGACCACGACCGTGATCATGATCTCGGTCGCGGGCCGGGTGGCCGGGGGCTCGAGGGTGGGCTGGTCCGGCATCGGCCGGCGTTCACCCGACCGATCAGTTCGGGGCTCACCGGCGCCGTTCCGCTGTGGCGCGACGGCCTGGTGGTCGGCGCGGTAGGTGTCAGCGGCGGGCCGACCCCGCACGACGAGGCGATCGCCCGCGCCGCCGCCGCCGCATACTGAGCAATCTCACAAGTTGCCCAATACATGGCAGCGCACCTGATCGGATGCATAGCGTCGGCCCGTGCCCGACATCACGGCTCGCCGCGCCGGAGTCACCCGCTCCGCGGTGCGTCGGCGGCGCCGGCCCGCCGGGCGCGGCGGTCGGTGGGCCCGCGCGGCGCTGGCCTGCCTGAGCGCGGTGTCCGGGCTGGTGGCGTGCACGTCCACCAGTTCGACGGTGACCCCGGCGGCGGCCTGCGCGGGTCCGGGCATCAGCCGTGACGCGATACGCCTCGGCCTGATCTACCCGGACACCGGCATCACGGCCTCCCTGTTCGCGACCTTTCGTGATGGTGTCGACGCGCGCCTGGGCGTCGCGAACGCGGCAGGCGGGGTGAACGGCCGCCAGATCACCTACACCTGGCGCGACGACGCGTCGAGCCCGGCCGGTAACCAGGCCGCCGCCCACAGCCTGGTCGACAACGACGCGGTGTTCGGCCTGATCGAGTCGTCCCTGTCCGCCGGGGCCTCGGCCGACCTTCTGCACCGCGCGGGCATCCCGGTCACCGGAACCTCCCTGGACCCGGACTGGGCCGGCCACGACAACATGTTCAGCTACTCGAACCTGGTGGCCCGTGGCTCCTCGGTCACCACCTGGGGGCGGTTCGTCGCCGACCAGGGCGGTCACCGGGCGGTCCTCATCCAGTCGGCCTTCTCCCAGACGTCCATGGTGCTCGCCGACGAGATGGAACGCAGCCTGCGCGCGGCCGGCATCCCGGTCGTGGACCGCGTCGACGCGACCAGCCTGATCGCCGTGGCGGCGCTCGGGGAGAAGGTGCGGGCCAGCGGCGCCGACGTCATGATCGGCACGGTGACCGGCGCGGCGTTCGCGAGCCTGCTGCGTGCCACCCGCGGCAAACCCTCGAAGCTGCGGGTCATCCTGTCGCCGACGAACTACGACCAGGGTCTGCTCGAGCGCTACCGCGATGCCCTGCCCGACGTCTACACGTTCACCGACTACCAGCCGTTCGAGCTGAACCTGCCCGCCCACCGCCGCTTCCTGGCGGGGATGCGCGCCTACGCGCCGCAGGTCACCCCGCCCACCCAGCAGGCAGCTCTGGCCGGATGGATCTCGGCCGACATGTTCCTGCGTGGGCTGGTCGCGGCCGGCCCCTGCCCGAGCCGCGCGCTGTTCCTGCACGGCCTGCGGGCGCTGCGCGGCTACACCGCGGACGGCCTGCTGCCCGCCGCCGTCGACTTCGCCACCAGCACCGCCCAGGTGAGTCAGTGCTACACGTTCCTGCGGGTCAACCATGCCGCCACCGGCTTCGAGGTGCTGCCTCCGGCGCCCCGCTGTGGGCAGACGATCGCGCGATAGCGCGTTCGGGCGTGCGGTGTGAGCCGCTAGGTGGCGCTTGGCCACCCGTGTGCGCAGCGCTCGGACTAGCATCACTGGCGGCGCGACGGAAACAGCAGCGCAGCTCGGTGGTCCGGTGACGATCGCCTGTCGGTCCGGTCCGGCCCGCCGTCCGACCTCCGGATGACCTGTACCAGGAGATGCCAGTGAGTTCAACGCCCGTCAACGTCACCGTCACCGGCGCCGCCGGTCAGATCGGCTACGCGCTGCTCTTTCGCATCGCGTCAGGCCAGTTGCTGGGCGCGGACACGCCGGTGAAGCTCCGGTTGTTGGAGATCCCCCAGGCTGTCCGGGCCGCCGAGGGCACCGCCCTCGAGCTTGAGGACAGCGCGTTCCCGCTGCTCGCCGGCGTGGATGTCTTCGACGACGCCAAGGCGGCCTTCGAGGGCACCAATGTCGCCCTGCTGGTCGGGGCCCGCCCGCGGACCAAGGGTATGGAGCGCGGCGACCTGCTGTCCGCCAACGGCGGCATCTTCAAGCCGCAGGGCGAGGCGATCAACAGCGGTGCGGCCTCCGACATCCGGGTGCTCGTCGTCGGCAACCCGGCGAACACGAACGCTCTGATCGCCCAGACCCACGCGCCGGACGTCCCCGCCGAGCGGTTCACCGCGATGACCCGCCTCGACCACAACCGGGCGATCGCCCAGTTGGCGAAGAAGCTCGGGGTCGCGAACACCGAGATCAAGAAGATCACCATCTGGGGTAACCACTCGGCGAGCCAGTACCCGGACATCTTCCACGCCGAGGTCGGCGGCCGCAGCGGCGCCGAGGCGGTCAACGACCAGAAGTGGATCGAGGAGGAGTTCATCCCGCGGGTCGCCAAGCGCGGCGCCGAGATCATCGAGGTCCGCGGTGCCTCGTCGGCGGCCTCCGCCGCGTCCGCCGCGATCGACCACGTCCACACCTGGGTGAACGGCACCGCCAAGGGCGACTGGACGTCGGTGGCGCTGCCCTCCGACGGCTCCTACGGTGTTCCCGCGGGCCTGATCTCGTCGTTCCCGGTCACCGCCTCCGGCGGCTCCTTCCAGATCGTGCAGGGCCTCGAGCTCGACGCGTTCTCCCGGGCGAAGATCGACGCCTCGGTGCAGGAACTCACCGAGGAGCGGGAAGCCGTGCGCGCGCTCGGCCTGATCTGACCGACCCGCACTGATCCCCACTGAACCAGCACCACCACCAGGACCCCGAGGGCCCCGCGTCGCGGCTCTCGGGGTCCTGGTGTTCTGGCCGCGTTTCGAACCCCGAGGCCACGGAATAGACTGAGTTCTGGCAGGTCACACACCGGTTCGGGGGAACGCGTGACGCAGCGGCTGACCGAGGCGGAGATCAAGGCGCTGGCCACCGTCTTTGACACCCGGGGCCTGGCCGTCCAGGTGCTGGAGGACGCCGGCCTGCGTCGCGATCAGATCCCGGTCTTCGACGGCTCGTCCCACCAGTTCTGGACCGAGATCGCCCACCTGTTGCACAACGGCATCCTGCAGAACGGTCGGGCCTGCCTGCTCGCGGCCGCCGCGAAGAAGTTCCCCGACATGTCCGTCTTCCAGCCCGCATCGGCCTTCCAACCCGCATCGGCCACGGTCGCCGGGGCGGAGAAGGGGCCGGCCACGGGCGGGTCGGACTCCGCTCACCGCGGCACACCCGGTGCGTCGCGGCACGCCAACCTCTTTCGCGTGGATGCCAGCGGCTACAGCAAGCGTGACCTGCAAGGCCAGGTGGACGTGCGGGCCGGCGTGCGCGGGATCGTCGACACCGCCCTCGACCGGGCCGGCGTCGCCGACGCCGTGCTGCTGCACGAGAACGGCGGCGACGGCTGTCTGTGCGCGCTCGACGCCAACGTCTCCAGGGACCTTTTGGCCAGCGATTTCGTGCGTGAACTGCGCATCGCGCAACGCCAGTTCAACCGGGTACGCGCACCGTCGGACCAGGTGCGGTTGCGGCTGTCGCTGCACCACGGTCAGATCGTCGTCGACGGTGGGGGAGCCGCGGGCGATGCGGTGGTGGTCGTCGACCGTCTCGTGAACGCGGTGGCCGTCCGCGCGATCCTGGACAGCTACCCGGCAGCCGATCTTGTGTTGGCGCTGTCGCCGGACTTCTACCGGGACACGGTCGCCGAAGGGCTGCGCGACCTCGATCCCGCCGATTTCGCGCTGTTCCCGGCGGTGGTCGACGCCAAGTACGTCGGCGAGGCCTGGGTGAGCTTGCCAGGCCACCGGGCCAATCCTCCGGTGATCACGCAGCCACCGCACCCCGCGTCCCAGCCCGAGCCCCGGCCAGGGCCTCAGCCCCAGGCTGTCGTACCGGCGTCGTCCCAGCCGCAGAGGCCAGCGCCGACGCGGTCGGCCGCCGGTCGGGCGCTGCCTGCGGACGCACCGGTCGAGGACGACCCGCCGCCGTACCCGGGCCGGACGATGCTCTGAGCCGAGTGGGACCGTCACCGCGGGTTTCCTTCGCTGGCCGCGGTGGTGAGCAGCCGACACAGCCCCTGGCCGTAGCTTTCACTCCCCTCCAGACGGCTCCATTCGCGTAGCGCCGCCGTCATCGCGTGCACCTCGCCGGCTGGGGCCTCGCCGGCCCTTACCCGTTCGATCAGGCTGTGCACGCGCGTGGTCCAGGCCAGCGCCTCGTCGCCGGCGGCCTTGGCCCGGCGGCTGGCCTCGTCGATGCGGGCCCGGCGCAACATCGGACGGCCGGTCGCCGTGGAGGCCTCGGCGAGGCGGATCAGCCCGGCGGCCCGTCCGGCGTTGGAGCCGAGGTCGCCGTAGCCGTTCAGCGCCTGTCGCCACAGCTGTTCGGCGAGATCCGGATCGGCCCGCCGCTGGGTGGGCAGCAGACTGCCGTCCCCTCGACGGCCCAGCGTCTGCGCTCCTCCGTTGGGATAGCCGGCCCAGTCACCGCGGACCAGGGCGATGTGCGCGTGGGTCGTCTCGTCGGCCTGCCCGGCGACCTCGAGGGAGTCGAGGGCCTGGTTCGCCTGGGCGGCACGGCCCATGTGGAACAGCAGATCGGCCCGCAGCACCACCCCGTAGGCGTGGGCCTGGCGCACGGGGAGGTCCGCCAGCCGGGCGACGAAGAGGTCCGCGATGACCAGCGCGTCCACCGCCTGCACCCACGCCTGGCCCGCACCCGGCCCGGGGAGATCACGGCGGGGGACGGCATCCACCCGTGCGGTAGGCGGCGCGTTGCGCCCGCCGGGGCCGGTCCGCGGCACCGGACTCGGCGGGGCGTCCCGGCTGGACGCCGCCGGGGCCTGTGTGGGTACGCCGACACCCGAGTCGCCAGGACGGCCCCCCACGGACGGCTCCGTGTCGGCCGCGGCCGGTGGCACCAGACCCGGCTCCGCGGCGCGGGCCTGTCCGGCCATGCCCGCGCGGGCGCGTGTCAACAGGCGTGGACCGCCTCGGGCTCGCCCGCGGGCCATCATGCGGTGCAGGCCATGCGCCGCTCCATCCGGACGGGGCCGACTGACCGGGGCGGCCCAGCGAAACGCCAACGGCGCCGCGACCCCCCACGGCGGTATCGCCGACGCGACCAGCGCCGACAGGCCATCCGCCCCGGCTTCGGAACCGTGCGCACTGGTCGGGTACAGCGCGGCTCGGCTTCGCGTGGCGGCCGCCGACGACATCGCGGCCGGGGATGAAGCACCCCGTGGCAAAGCGGGCTGGGACGGAACGGGTGACGGGGCCTGGGCGGCGCTCCCTGCGGCTTCCGCCGACACCACGGGGCCGGCGACGGCCTGGCCGGCCGGGGACGGGAGAACGGGGGTCGGGCCAGCCTCGGTAGCGGACGTGAGCGCCGGGTCGGCCGAAGCCGCATCAGCCGAAGATCTCGTCGGCGGGGACACGGCCGCGAAGGACAGGGACGTCGAGGACAGAGTTGTCGAGGACAGGGTCATCGGGGGCCGGGTCGCCGAGGATTCGGCCGTCGAGGAAGCGCTGGGGTCGGGGGAGCCGCTCCCGCGCCACCGGTGGACCGCGTCGCCTGACTCCCGCGGGGGAGGCGGGGCCGACCACAGGCGGGCTCGGGCCATCCGGATACCCGGAATCACTTCGGCGCCGAGCACGCAGATGGCCGCGGTCCGCGGGTCAAGATGATCGTTACGTTGCCGCTGGACCGCCAGCGCCGTCCACCTGGACAGCAGCGGCGTGGCCGCCGGTACGTCGCGCTGCGAGGACGGTCGCCCAGCGGGGCGGGCCGCGCCGCAATGGCGAAGGCCTGCGCCGTCGGGCGCCCAGTTGCGATCGAGCGCCAGCGCGGCGAGCCAGAGCGCCTCGTGCACGGCCACATGATCAGGGTCGGCCCGGTCGTGTTCGCTGCGCCGCAGTTCGCGGAGGGCTCCCTTGGGACGGCCAGCGGCGAGTGCGGCCGCGGCCCGCACGAACTGACGCTCGGCCGCGGGCGGGAAGGGATACCGCGCGGCGACCCGGCTGGGTTCGATGCGGTGCTGTTCCAGAAGAAGAAGGGCGATCAGAAGCCGAGCGGAGGAGAGCGGCATCGGGCGGTTCCTTCACGGGACGCGGCCATGCGGGACATGGCGGGCGTGACGGGTTCGACCCCTGGGGGCCGCGGAAAATCCCTGACGACGGCCACGACGCTACCGGGCATTCCGCCTCGTGCAAATAGGTTCCAGGTGATCTGTGGAAAAGTGGGAACAGGGGTGGATCTGCCTCTGGGAAATGGTCGTGAAAAGTCGCCGAAGTGGCGAGGATAAATCAGTTGACCAATTCGTGGTCGCCCGGTCGGTACATTTCCTAGATTGAGTCGTGTGGGATGGCGTGGTAGCGTCGGGCCAGTTCGCCGGTAAAGTCCGATCCGGCGAAATGGTGGTCGTCGATGGCAGCCACGGGAGAAAGGCCGCGTGAGTTGGTCATGACCGCGGCGTCATACCGGGAAAGGTCCGCCAACCGCACGGGTGCGCGCATGCTGCCCGCACCCTGTTCCAGCAGCGCCATGGTCACACCGGTCAGGCACGGCGCGTCCGGCCAGGTGACGGTGTCGCCGGCCACGAACCCGATGTTGGTTCTCGCGCCTTCCGTGATCGTCCCGTCCGACGTGGTCAGCAGGGCCTCGTCGAAGCCGCGGCGCAACGCGGCGCGGGCGTGTTCCAGCTGTCCGAAAGTGCCCAGGTGTTTGATACGTGGAAAGGGCCTGGTGTAAAGCACGGACATCAGCCGACGAGGCGTCGGCGGCGCGTCGGTCGGCGGCCCGACCACGACGACGAGTACACCCGGCCCGTCCCCGGCAGGATCAGTCGCGATGACCCGCACGGTGGCGTCCACCGGTACCGCGTCCGCCAGCGGTGACGTCGGCGCGCGGGAGGCGTACGCCGCGCCGGTGACGTGGAAAAAGGATGCGAGTGCCTGGCGAATGCGGGCGCGTACCAGGTCGCCGTCCAACGGCTCGCCGTAGAGATCACGGTGAGCCGTGTCGAGGCGCTGCAGGTGGAGCATCAGGCCGCGACTCCCACCGCCGCGCACCTGCATGACGGTGAAATGCCCATGGGAGAGCAGGGCAAGCCGCCCCCAGACCCCGGGCGAGACCGCCCGACCGTCGACCTCTACGTACGGCGGCGCGGCGGCAACCATGCCCAGACGATAGCCACCGGCACGCCACGACTTACGCCAAGGTGCCACCGGGCGATGTAAGCCACATGCGCGTTCGCTAGCGTGCACACGTGCCCGCGAAGCAGGCGGGTGCCAAAGCCGAAGCCCGGCACCCGTCAGGCGCCTCGTCTGCCGAAACGAATGGAGTGGTCAATGTCCGACCTCGCCGTTGATCCCAGCGCCGACCCGGCCAAGCTCATCACGACGCTGGCCGCGATGTCGGAGCGGGAGGTCTCCGACCTGCTCTCGAGCCCGGGCGGAAACGACGTCCTGGACGAGATCTTCCGCCAGATGCAGGCGAACTTCCACCCTGAGCTGGCCAAGGGCGAGAACGCGGTCGTGCGGTTCGGTCTCAGCGGCGGGTCGGGCGGTGCGACCCGCACGTACGAACTGCGTATCAGGGATGGCGAGTGCGCCCTCGCGCATGAACCCTCCACCACCGCGCCCGAGGGCCGGCAGTTGACGATCACGACCGACCGGGTGCGCTTCGTCCGGGTGCTGACCGGGCAGGCCAACGGCGCCAAGCTGTTCCTCACCCGCAAGATCAAGGTGGACGGCGACATGAAGTTCGGTGGCAAAGTGATCAGCTGGTTCGGGGTTCCGACGCAGGAGAGCTGACCGGGGCCACCTCGATCCGTCCGAGGCAGGCGCACCGTCCCACCACTCCCGCGTTGCGTGTACGGAGAGTACTGGTCTCCCGGGGAGCGCCGAGGGTGCGTCTGCTGCCCGACGGTCAGGTCCTGGATCTGCCCGCAGGAAGGGACCTGGCAGCCCAGCACCTCGCCGGCCCCGCCGGGGCGGCGCGGTGCTGGGCGGCGGGGGGCGGGGGGCCCCCCCGCCCCGCCCCCCCGGGGGGGGGGGGGGGGGGGGGGGCGCGGCCGGCTGAACCGCCGGCCGCGACCGATCCGGCGTCGATCCCGTCAGAGCGCGAACTCGGCCGGGTCCAGACCGAGCACGAGGGCCGCCTCGCGCACCACGGCCCGCTCGCTGGCCACGAACTCGCCGTCCACCAGGCCGATGACCTGCCCGAAGCGAATCACCGCGGAGGCCTGCGCCGCGCGCCCCCGCACCTTGGCGATCTCGGCCAGGGCCACCGCCCGGCCAGCCTCAAGATCATTTTCGAGGCGGTCCAGATGGCCCTCGAACAGCGTGATCGTCTCCTGCTCGGGGAACTGCGACAGCACCGGATCGGTCGCGGCGTACGCCCGCACGCCCTCGCGTTCGGTCGGATCGATCCGCCCGTCCGCCACCGTCACCAGCGCACATATCGCGACGGCCGCATCGCGGAAGGCCAGTGTCCGCAGCTCCTCGCGGCGGGCGAACAGCTGCGCCCGCAGCGAGGCCAGCGACGGCAGCCGCCGGGTGCCACCGATCGGGTCGAGCCCCCGCCACAGTGGCCACCCCTCGGCCAGCCAGCCGCGCACCACCTCGGCCATCGACACCGGACGCAGCCGGGTCGCCAGCAGCACATCGACATCCACCGGCACGAGCGTGTGATCCCCCCACCGTGACGGCGTTGGAATGTCGGCGGGCCAGATTCCCCCGAACAGCACACTCAGCACATGGTCATCGCTCTGCTCCGGGGCCCGGCCCGACACACTGCCGTCATGCTCGACCGCGCCGACGAACTGACGGGACACCACCCGTGGCCCCGCGAGCCGTCCGACCAGCCGTTCCAACGCGTCATCCGCCGACTCGTCACCGTGCACGGGGCCGCCGGGCAGCACGTGCCAGGCGTCATCGGGCGGTCGAGCGAGCAACACCCGGTGATCGATCCGCAACAACAGGCGAACATCGAGTCGAAGAGCGGTCCGTAGCGGCATACAAGGGCCTCCCGGCGACACACAGCACAGTGGGTCTCTCGCTCCCCGCATCATCGCGCAGACGTGCCGACAACCACACACAGCGGTGCGTCCGGGTCATCCGCCCAGCCGGGATGTCCGACTCGTGCGGGCCCACGCCACCCCTTCGCCGCCTCATCGCCACCGCGACGCTCGGGTCGGTACCAGCGGATGGGAGCGAGCCCTCGACCGTGGGAGTGGCACCCGAGTGGTGGAACTGTCGCAGGCGAGCCGTAGCGTCGGGATGTACTGTTCGTCCGCCTCGACGCTGCCGCCGGCCCGCGCGTGCGCAAGCACGCGGGCCCGCCCGTGGTCGAGGTGCGTGCCGCGATGAGGTGTTCGTGAACAAGTTCCTGCTCAGCGTGCACGTCCTGGCGGCGATCGTGGCCATCGGCCCGGTGGCGGTGGCGGCCAGTATGTTTCCCCCCTCGGCCCGCGCCGCCCTCGCCAACCCCGGCGACGCGCACGCCACGGCCGTCAGCCGTGTGCTGTACCGGATCTGCGGGGTCTACTCGGCGGCCGGCCTGATCGTCGTGCTGTTCGGTTTCCTCACGGCCCAGAGCCTGGGCATCCTCGGCGAGGTCTGGCTGATGGTCGCCATCGCGCTGACCGCCCTCGCCGCCGGAGTGCTCGCCTTCGCCGTCCTGCCCGCGCAGCGCGACCTGATGGACGAGATCACCGCCGCCAGCACCGGTGGACCGGTCGACGCTCAGGCGCTCGGCGCCGGGCGGATCACGGACGCGACGGTACCGGCCGACGACGCCCCCACGTCGGACGCGGCCGCCGTGACGAGTACGGCCGCCGCCCCGAGCGCGGGTGAGGTGGCGGGCGCCGTGGCTCGCAGCCGGCGACTCGCGATGAGCGTCGGCATCTTCAACCTGCTGTGGGTCGCCGTCACCGTGCTGATGATCATCCGCCCGGGGTCCACGACGAACGTCTGAGCCGGCGGTTTCCCCGTCGTGGCAGGCATTCTGATGCGATGATCGCCTCAGCCGCCGCGGCGTGACGCGGCGTGACGCGGACCAGGCGAACACGGGGGAGACACCGGTGGGGCAGGCTCTGGACATCGTCCGACAGGCGCTGGACGCGTTCGACGGCGGCGACGTGCCGGGCGCGCTGGCGCTCATGCACGAGGATCTGGTGGTCGAGGCACCCGGCGGGGTGCGCGTCGAGGGCCGGGAAGCCGGCGCCGGCTACAGCGCCGCGTTCCTCGCCGCCTTCGACGACGTGGACGTCGACACGCACATCCTCGCCGAACAGGGCCAGCTCGTCGTCGAGGAGTACACCCTGACCGCCACCCACACCGGCCCCCTGCGGGAAGCCGACGGCAGCGAGCATCCACCCAGCGGTCGCCGGATCACCCTGCGGGTCGTCGAGGTCTACCGGGTGGAGGGCGGGCTGATCGCCGAGAACCGGATCTACTACGACCAGACCCGCCTGGCCCGCCAGCTCGCCCCCACCCTCTAGCGTCGTGCACACCGACGGCGGGTCGATGTTCAGCGGCTGATCGTCCGGGACATACTCCATCCGGAACCCGGCAGACCGGACACACCGGTCGGACGGCTGCCGGGCGGACCCGGGGGATCGGTGGAGGGCAGGACATGCAGTTCGACGACGAACAGGTCGATGCGTCCGAGCTGGACGACCAGCGCGGCGGAGGCGGCGGCCTGGGGCGCGGCGTCGCCTTCGGCACCGGTGGCGCGGGCATCATCGGCGTGGTCATCTACCTGCTCGTCACGGTGCTCGGCGGCGGGTCGGGTACCTCGACGTCCGGCCCGGCCCTGTCGCAGCCCGGCGGCGGGACGTCCGGGGACGTCGCGACGCGCTGCAACACCAGCGGGGCGATCAACACCTACGACGACTGCTTCGTCCTGAAGGCGTTCAACGAGATCAACGAGGTGTGGGCGGCGCAGTTCAGCCGCTCCGGCCAGACCTACACCAAGCCGCGCCTGGTCTACTTCTCCCAGGCCGTGCGCACCGGCTGCGGAACCGCGTCGTCCCAGGTGGGCCCGTTCTACTGCCCGCCGGACCGGCGCGTCTACATCGATCTCGGCTTCCTGGCCCAGCTGCAGAAGGAATTCGGCGCGCAGGGCCGCTACGCGCAGGCCTACATCGTCGCCCACGAGGTCGGCCATCACCTGCAGACCCTGACCGGCACGGAGGCCCGGGTCCGCCAGGCACAGCAGGCGAACCCGTCCCAGGAGAACGCGTTGAGCGTGCAGCTCGAACTCCAGGCCGACTGCTACGCCGGCGTGTGGAGCACACTCGCGAACACCGGCGGCAACGTCACCATCGGCGAGGCCGAACTCGACCAGGCCCTCGGCGCCGCCCAGGCCGTCGGCGACGACCGCATCCAGGCCCGCGCCGGCGACGTCAACCCCGAGACCTGGACGCACGGCTCCGCCCAGCAACGCCGCGACAACTTCCTCACCGGCTACCGCGGCGCCACCATGGCCTCCTGCGGCACCGTCCCCCACACCTGATCACCGCCAGCACCGGCCGGCCAGGCCACCGGCCGCGGTGACCGGCGGGTACAGGCGACATCGCAAAGCGCGCTGTTCGCGGCGAGTGCCCGAACGCCGACCGAGACGGCGTTGCACGCGGCGAGGTTGATGTCCTCCCCACGCCCGTGGGGGTGATCCGACTGACGAGTGGTGCAGCTCCCTGCCCGTCTCACGGGATGCTGTTTGTTTCGGAACGGCGGGCTTGGAGATGTGCGGCGACAGCGTGCAGGGCGGCGGTCAAAGCAGCGCGGATGTGAGGGTCCTCGACCAGCCCGTCGGCGCCGATGGCGTCCCGGGCGATGGGGATGTCGGCGCAGGCCTCGGTGATCAGGTCGACGGTGACGTAACGCAGGACGGTGGCCAGTTCGGCACATGCGCCGGCGCCGCGGCCAGGTGCGGCGACGTTGATCCAGGCGGCGGGCCTGCCGTAGAGGTCGCCGGTGCCGACCGTCCAGTCCAGCAGGTTCTTGAGGCTGCCGGGTAGCGCCCCCGCGTACTCCGGCGTACAGAAGATCACCGCGTCGGCCGTGGCGATCGCGGCCCGCAGGTCGGCGACGGCAGGGTGGGGGGCGTCATCATCGGCATCCGGGGTGAACGCCGGCAGCGCCATCAGCCCGCTGTACAGCTCGGCTGTCACACCCGGCGGTGCCACCGCGGCGAGGGTGCGCAAAGCCGCGGTGTTCGTGGACGCGTCCCGGGTGCTTCCCGAGATCAGTAGCAGACGCATCTGGCCCATGGTCACATCCTTATCATCCACAGCGCCGGGTTGTGGTCGGGTGGGTCGCGATTACGGCGGAGCAGCATGCGGCGAGCTGCCGCGGCGCGCCGTCTCGAGGTGGATTCGGCGTTCGCGGATGTGAATCCTCGCGGGATGAAATAAACCGGAGAGCGGCAGTTCGGTCGCTGTTGCTGGCGAGTGCTGTTGAGAAGCGCAATGGCGCCCCGGCTGTCGTGCGTGGCTCTGGAATGTGGCCTGCCAGTGCCGCGGCGGTGACTCCACGGCCGTGCAGAGGAGAGGAAGGGGCGCGGGGGTGTGTGGACCGGGAGCGCGGGTGGTCGGGTTCGGGGCCGAGCCGTCCGGCATGATGAACGTCCGTGACCGTCACCACGGCAGCCGCCCTGACCGGCTCTGCGTCCGACCTCAGGGAAATCCTCGCCGCCTACGATCTTGGGCCGTCGCCGCAGGCCCGGCTGCTGCACCTGTCGGAGAACGCCACGTTCGAGATCATGCCGGGGGAGGCCGACGGGCCGAGCGATGCCATGGCCCCCTCGGACGGGTGCCCCGGGCCTGGCGGTGATCGTCGATGGGTGCTGCGGCTGCATCGGCCCGAATACCATGATCGTGCTGCTGTTCGCAGTGAGCTGGCCTGGATCTCCGCGCTCCGGCGCGACGGCGTCGTGCGCACGCCCGCAGTGATTCCGACTCGTTCCGGTGGCAGTGTGGTCACGTTTCTTCGTCCGCCCGCGGTGGACCCGGCTGGGCCGGCCGGTCCCGGTCGGAACAGGGAATCCGAGGCTGCCGGTGCGCGGCACGCGGTGCTGTTCGAATGGGTGGCAGGCCGATCACCGGAGACGTTGGAGCCTGCGGCCCTTGTCCGGGCGTTCGCGCAACTCGGCGGGATCGCCGCTCGTCTGCACCTGCACGCTCGGAGCTGGGAGCGTCCACCTTCCTTTTCTCGCTTCTCCTGGACCTGGGAGGCGATGCTCGGCAGGGACGGGCGGTGGGGTAGCTGGTCGACCGGCCTCGCGGCCGCGCTGACCGGCGGTGCGATGCGAGAAGAAGTCGAGCTGTTGGAAAGGGCGGCGCGGGAAACGTATCGCCGGGTGGCCGGGTATGGGACCGGCGCGGCGCGGTTCGGTCTCGTCCATGCGGACATGCGGCTTGCGAACCTGCTGATTCCGGATGTCGCGTCTGGCGATGACCGTGCCGATGGTGCGAACGGCGAGGTGTGTGTCATCGATTTCGATGACTGTGGGTTCGGGTGGTATCTGTGGGATCTGGCGGCCTCGCTGTCGTTCATCGAACACCTGGATGTGGCCGGAGATCTGACGGACGCCTGGCTGACGGCGTACCAGCGTCAGCTGCCACTGACGGCCGATGACATCGAGATGATTCCGACGTTCGTGATGATGCGCCGGTTGCTGTTGGTGGCGTGGCTCGGCACCCATCCACATTCCGACGCGGTGGCGAGCCGCGCCGAGTACGCCCGTGACACCTGCACCCTCGCCGATGCCTACCTGCGTGGACGCCTGCTCGCCGGCTGAGAGGAACAGCCGTCGGCGGACGGCGGGTCCCTCACGGCCGGTGGGACGCAGCCGTCGGTGGGACGCGGCTGGGTCGCGGGGCGGTGCGCGTCAGCGCAGGTCGAGGGGGGCGGAGAGGACCTGGGTGGCCTGGGTGGCGGTGAGGCGGCCGGTGGCGACCAGCCGGTCGAGGACGTGGCGTTGGCGGGCGCGGGCGGCGGCGAGATGTTCGTACGGATCGTAGGCGGACGGTGCTTGGACGAGGCCGGCGAGCAGGCTCGCCTGGGTCCAGGTCAGGGTGCCCGGCGTCTGGCCGAAGTAGCCGGCGGCGGCCGCGACGATGCCGTAGTAGCCGTGGCCGAAATAGACGGTGTCCAGGTACATCCGCAGAATCTCGTCCTTGGAGTAATGCGCGTCCAGTTTCACGGCGAGGGCGGTCTGTTCGATCTGGTCGATCGTGTCGCGCCGTCCGCCGGTGTAGAGAAGTTTCACGAGTTGCTGGTCGAGGCTCGCACCGCCGCGGTCCGGGCCGCCGAACAGCGGCTGGGAGAGGCCGCGTATCGCGCCGAGGGGATCAATGCCCTGGTGGGAGTAGAAACGGCTGTCCTCGGTCGCGATCAACGCGGCGACGACTCGGCTCGGCAGCGCCCCGCTGAGCGCCCGTGCCCCGTGCTCCGCGGCCTGCGCGTCGACCCGGCTCCGCGCGTCGGCGACGGACGGCGTGACACCGAGGAGCACACCGAATCCGAGCAGCGCCGCCAGCCCGCAGGCCAGCGCCGTCAGCAGCAGCCGGCGCAGCACCCGCACCCATCGTCGGCCGGGGCGTCGACCAGAGTACGAGGCGGTCTCGACCTCCGGCTCGTCCAGCTCGTCAGGTCCTGTCGTCCCCTCGGGATGCCGGATGTTCTGAGGCTCGGTGTTCTGGGGCAGGACGTTCCGAGAAAGGGTGTTCTGGGGCAGGGTGTCGCGGGTCAAGCCGTACCTCCTGCCTGCGGTTCGCCGGCTGCGTCGCGCGGGCTGCGCCGTGGTCTGTTGTCAGTGTGTCCAGCGGGGATGTGAACACGCTGTGGGCTGTGGTCGCCAGCCCAGCGGTCGTGCACCGCGGCGGTGTGCCGGAATGCGGAAAATCCAGATCCCCGGGCGCCTGTGGGCGCTTTGGGAAGAGTTGTGAACAAGAGTGGAAAGGTGCCCTTCGGGGTCTTCTGGCGGCGTGGAGGATGGTCATCGAAAGCGTTCGGGAGATTATCCACGACGGCATAGGGGTAGCCTCCCTGGGCGCGCTCTGGATGGTGTCCTGCCTGCATTGAACTGAGGTGGATGGCTGTCGGTGCGCCGGTCGAAGGGATGGCGATGAAGGTTGCCAAGGGCTTTCGATATCTGTTCCTGACGGTGCTCCTCGCTTTCGCTGGATTCCTTGCCACCGCGCCGGTCGAGGCGGCGCCACCGGCGTCCCCGTCCACACCGGCGCCGACGGCTTCGCCGTCCAGTGGCGCACCCTCGGGGCCGGTGGGCAGGCCGCACGCCGACAAGCCTCCGGTAGACAAGCCGCCGGTAGACAAGCCGCCGGTGGCCGGGCCGAAGCCGGTGGAGCGCCATCGGGATCGGCACTGGATCTGCCGGCCGGGTTACTGGGAGCCGGGTTACTGGATGCCCGGGTTTGTCTGGCACGGGCGTGCCTTCCCGAAGGAATGGCACGACCGGACCTGGCATCCGGCGCAGTGCTACTGGGTCTTCTGATAGACGGACGCGACAGCCGTGTGCCGAGGGCCCGGTCCCGTCGGGACGAGCCGTCGGCACACGGCCAGCGGTGCTGTTCGGCGACGGTGCTGTTCGGTGACGGTGCTATTCGGTGGTGACGGTGCGGCCGCAGCGGGGGGTGGCGGACACGGGGGTGAACGTGGCGCCGTCCTTGTTGACCCGCAGGTAGTCGTAGCAGGCGGTGGCGGCGGCGAGGCCCTTCGCGGGGTTGATCGGGGCGAGGAGGAGGCCGCCGGCGTCATAGTGGTCGAGGGTGCGCAGCGCGGTGAGCAGGGCGGCGCGGGTGGGACAGTGGCCGGCGGCCCGTACCCCGGTGAGCAGCAGGTCGGCGCTGATCCAGCCGATCAGTGCGTTGCCGTCGGCGAGTGTCGCCGCCTGCGGTGCGTAGGTGGTGAGCGCGGTGCGGAAACGCTGGTGGGCGGGGGCCGCGAGCTCGAACGGCGCGTAGTCGACGAAGGTGTAGACGCCGGCGGCCCTGGTCCCGGCGGCGGCGAGTTCGTTTTTGCTGTAGGTGGTCTGGTCGCCGAGGATCGCGGTGAGGCCGAGGGCGGCGTTGTGGGCGGCGGTGGCGATCGCGTAGAACGTCGGCGCGGGCACGAAGGCGATGACGCTGTCGGCGTCGGCCGCGCGGATCTGCTCGACGAGCTTCTCGCCGTCCAGGGGGCCGGGCGAGACGAGCAGGGACGCGGCCACCCGCATCCCGGCGGCGCGGGCGCTGCGCTGTGCGGCCGCCGCCATGGCCTGGGTGCCGTCGGACAGTTGCACCGCCACCGTCGCCACCCGCCGCGCGCCGCGACTGTAGAGGAAGTCGCCCCAGCCGCTGGAGGCTGGTGACATGCCCATCGGACGGGAGTAACTGAACACGTTCGTCCTGGTCGCGGCGCCGGGATCGCTGACGTGGCCGTCGACGACCGGTACCGCGGCGGCGGCCAGTTCCGGCGCGCCGCCGCCGGACGCGGAGCTGAACCGCAGGATGCCGAGGGCGTCGCCCGCGCCGGTGAGGCTACGTCCGGCGGCGGCGTTGCGGGTGGGGATGCCGTGGTCGTCCTCGATGCGGTAGGTCAGCCGGCGCCCGTCCACGCCACCGAGGGCGTTCTGCTCGCCGAGGCGGGCATCGACACCGGCGCGGAACTGGGCGCTCGGATCCCCGCCCGTATCGCCGGGTCCGCCCGAGGGCGAACCGGAGTAGACCATGCCGAGGCGGATGGTGTCGCGGTCGACGCCGGGCGTGGTCGCGCATGGGTACCCACCCTGCGCGACCTGCCGCAGCAGGCTCTTGGTGACCGCGGTGTCGCCTCGGCCGCCGGGCTGGCCGGCGTCGCTGGTCTCGTGCGCGCCGCAGCCGGTCACGGCGACCAGCACGCAGGTGATCACGGCCCTGGCCGCGGCGTGTGACCGCCGGTGTCGTCTCATGTCCCCCACCCGTCCGTGTGCCGGTCCTGCGCCCGTTGTTCGGGCGTGCCGCGTTCGCCGTGGACGGACGGCCTCACCGAAATCCGGAAACCGGCCCGAAAGTGGGGTCGGGCCGGCGAGGCCACCTCATCGCACGGCCGATCGAGAGGCAGCACACGGTAACTGGCGGCCTTTTCGGACGACTACGCGGAGACGGCTGCGGAAAAGGGTGCTACGCATTTTGGGTGGGGCCCGGTGGCGGTATCGAGAGTTCCGGGAATTCTCCGTGTGCAGAACACCCCGGGGGTCTCCTCGAGGATGTGAGTGGGCTCACGAAGAAGCGGCTACTTGCCCCTTGTCCGGACGGCCCACGGGTGGATCGATCATTCGGGCGGTCCGGATGGGGGTAATGATTATGCCTGATGGGCATGGCGGGATGCCGGCTTCGCCGACCGGTCACACCGGTTCGGGTCGCCGGAAAAAGTGACAGATGGTTACCGGCGCTGGTCGGTGGGCCGCTGCCCTCGGCTACCCGACAACGCCGAAAACTTCTGGATATCGGCTGGTGTCGGGTGGGGCAAGACAACCACCACCGTCGGGCGACGCGCCGTCGGCGGCTACGCGCCGGTGAAGCGGGGCTCGCGGCGTTCGGCGTTCGCGCGGGTTCCCTCGGCGAAATCCGCGGTGTCCCGCAGGACCGCCTGCTCGGCGGATTCGCGGGCTGTCACCGCCTCGATCGCCGGCAGCAGGTCGGCCCACATGGTCGCTCGGATGCTGCGCACCGCCAGCGGTGCCGAGGCGGCGATGGCACGGGCGTGTTCGATCGCCGCCTCACGCAGGTCGACGGCGGCGACGAGTCGGTCGGCGAGGCCGATCGCGAGCGCCTCGGTGCCCTCCACCCGTCGTCCGGTGTAGAGCAGATCGAGGGCTTTCTGCCGGCCGACCACCGCCGGCAGCGTCACCGAGATGCCGAAGCCCTGATGCAGGCCGAGGCGGGCGAAGTTCGCGACGAAACGGCTCTCGGGCGTCGCGACCCGAAAGTCCGCGGACAGGGCAAGCCCCAGGCCGCCGCCGATCGCGGTGCCCTGGACCGCGGCCACCACCGGGATCGGCGCGGCGAACAGACGCAGCGCCGTGCGGTAGAGGGCCGGTGCGCCTTCGTCGGCGCTCAGCGGGGCCGCCGAACTCGCCCCGGTGAAGTCGGCGCCGGCACAGAAATGCCGGCCCTGCGAGGCCAGCACGATCGCGCGGACGTCACCGTCGGCGGCGAGCCGCTCGTAGGCGTCGGCGAGGGCGGCGATCAGGTGCACGTCGAAGTAGTTGTACGGCGGCCGGCGAAGCTCGACGACCGCGACGTGGTCGGGCCGGGTCTCGACGGCGATGTCCGTGACCGCGCTCATGAGCTCCTCCGAGATCGGGCTGGCGCGGCCGTCCGACGAGACCGGCCGCCCGGTGCTTATACCGCACCAGGTGCTTTGCCGTCCGCGCACCTGACCGATTCGCCCGTTTTTCATAGGTCTGGTGTGAGACGCTGAATCGGCGCAAGAATTGTCCGGGTCGACGTCCGATGCTTTGTGGAGGTGCGGATGGCGGTGGCGCGGCGCTCCCGCGGACGCTGTTGTCCCAAGGGTCCTTCGGGACCTGTCAACGGGACGTTATTCCTGCCCCGTTGAGTCGTTCGGCCGGCATTCTGGAGGTCGACCATCTCCATCGGTTTAATCTGCGGTCCCACGATCGATCAAAGGAGATCATCATGGACGTCTGGGCGGCATCGACGGCGTCGGTGACTGCGGCGTCGACGGTGCTGGCCTTACCGCATCCGTCGGCGGGAACGACCAGTTCCGCGAGGCCGGCCCGACCGGTTCGCCCCGCGTCGACGCCGGCCGACACCGGCCTCGGGGGAGTGCTACCCGTGGGAGCGCCGGCGGCGGGAACGGTGCCAAGGGGAACGGTGCCAGAGGAAACGGCGCCGGGGGGAATGGCGTCCGGTGGGCCGGGGGGTTGGCGGCAGGTGTGGGAACTCGGTGATGATGCTGCGCTCGCGCCGGTGTTCGCGAGTATGGCGGGGGACCTGGTGCGGGCGGCCGGCATCACGCCGATGCATCGGGTGCTCGACGTGGGCGCGGGTAGCGGTAACGCGGCGCTCGCGGCGGCCGAGGCCGGCGCGGACGTGGTGGCCTGCGATCCGGTGTCGGCGCTGCTCGAACGCGGGCGTGCGGTCGCCGATGCGCGCGGGCTCAGCCTGGACTGGCTACCGGCCGACGCGCAGCGGCTGCCCTTCGGCGCGGGCACGTTCGACGTGGTGCTGTCCTGCGCGGGCGTGATGTTCGCGCCCGACCAGGCCGCCGCGGCCCGCGAGCTGGTACGGGTGTGTCGTCCGGGCGGCACGATCGCGGTGGCGAGCTGGACCGCGGACGGAGCGATGAGCCGGCTGTTCGCCCTGCTGGAACGCTACGCCCCAGCCCGCACCGACGGACGGGTGGCGGCGCCGACCGCCTGGGGAAATCCGGCGAGGGTGCGGGCGCTGTTCGCCGGTGGTGACGTCCGTCGGCTGAGCACCCACCATCGCACCGCCCGGCTGGACTACGGCGGATCGCCGGCGCAGTGGTGCACGCTGTACCGCGCATATTTCGCGCCCATCATCGAGGCATATGACCGGATCGGGCCGAACCCGAAACGCATCGCCGCCCTGGACAACGCTTTGCTGCGATTCGCCACCGACGAGTACCTTGGCCCGCTCGGCGGCCCCGGACGCTACGAGTTCGAATATCTGCTGCTTCTCGCCGAGCCGCGATGACACCTGCCCGGCTGGCCACGGCTATCCGGCGGCCGGAAGTGCGGTCAGACCGAGGGCGAGTGGTGTGGTCACCGGGGCGGACGGCCACCAGACGGCCTGCGGTGCCGCGTCCTGGGTGGTCGCCGAGTTGCCCAGGACGATTCCGGTCGGGGTGACCGCCTGCGCGTGCCCGAAGGCACCACCGGCGGAGGGCAGACGGCGCAGCCGACCGGAGTGCCAGCGAAAGGCCTGGACCTCCCGACCGTCCGCGGTGGAGATGTCGCCGCAGACGACCCCCTGATCGTTGAGGCCGGTCACCTCCACCCGGTCGTCGCCGGCACCGGTGGCGGTTGCGCCCCCGATCGGGATCTGGCGGCCGGAGCGCCACAGGAACGCGCCCTGGGTCGGGCCGGACGCGCTCACCAGCACCTGGCCGGTGTTGTTGACCGCGATCGCGCTCGAGCCGTGCAGTCCGGGCAGGGTGCCGAGGTCGACGGGCCGGTCGTGGCCGCGGCGCCACAGCACCGCACGGCGGGAGCCGTCCGGGGTGTCGCTGGTACCGATGATGTCGCCGGCGTCGTTGATGGCCACCGCCACGCTGGACGGTCCGCCGAGGGTGCCGAGGTCGCGGATGCGCCCATCGGTCCAGACCACGGCGTGCGACTGGCCGTCGCCGGTGTCGGCGCTGCCGACGATCTGCCTGGCGGCGTTGACCGCGGTCGCGGAACTGGACGGGCCGCCGAGGGTGCCGAGGTCCTGCGGGCGGGTGCCGCGCCAGCGGACGGCCCGGGTCGTCCGGGCGTCGGTGGTGCTCCAGCCGACCACCAGCCCGGTGGGGCTCACGGCCAGCGCGCTGCTGCGGCGGCCACCTTGCTCATCGCTCCCACCGAGCAGGCCCAGGGCCTGGTAGCGGCCGGCGGACCAGCGGAACGCCCGTCGGTTGTAGTGGCTGACGGCATCGCCGACGACGACGCCGGTGGCGTTGGCGGCCACCAGCTGCTGGCTGCCCTCGAGGAAGGTCACCCGGCCGCGCCACCACACCCCACCGGTGGAGCTGTAGGAGCCGTCGTTCCAGACGCCGACGAACAGCCCGGCCGCGTTGCCGGCGACCAGCGTCCCGTAGCCACCGGAGCGCGGGCCGGGCACGACCATCGGAGCCAGCGGGCCACGGACCGAACCGTCCGCCGCTCCCAGGTCGGGTGGTCCCACGTCCGGTGGGCCGGGCGGGGGGCCGGGGGGTGGGCCGACGGTGGGGATGGCGCCGGTGGTGGCGGCGATGGCCGGGGTGTGGACGAAGCCGTGCAGCGCCCACGGGGTGCTCACGCCCGCGACCGCGGCGAGTCGCAGGAGAGATCGTCTGGTGTCCGGCACGCGGGTCGCCTTCTCTCGAATTCCGGCTCGTGGGTTCCCAGGCCAGCTCGCAGGCCGGCTCGGGCTGGCGGATCCGCGAATTCAGGGCGTCTACCAGAGATGATTACTTTTAGGATTTGAATAGTGACTTTTAGTGGATGGAGTGTCAACGGCCGACGTGGCTCGGCGCGTCACGATCCGGGTGCTGATGGTGACAGTGGTGGCGCGAGGTGGTCCGGGTGAACCGGGCGGGGCGATGATGCGTGTTGGTGGGCATGCATGCGCGGCGGCGAGGGCGCGACGGCGGGCCGGAGGTCGAGGACCCCGCCGCCGAGTTTGTGCGCGCCGTCTACACCGAACACGGCTCGGCGCTGCTCGCGTTCATCTCCCGGATGACCGGTGACCGCACGAAGGCCGAGGACGTCCTGCAGGAGACGCTGGTACGGGCCTGGCGGCACGCCGGCCGGCTCGACACCGACGAGCGGCCGTTGCGACCATGGCTGTTCACCGTCGCGCATCGCATCGTGGTCGACGAGCATCGGGCGCGGCGGGCCCGACCGGCCGAGGTCGGACCGGAACACCTCGAGTTCCTGTCCGCGGGCAACGAGCTGGACCGCGCGCTGGAGAGCTGGCAGGTCGTGGAGGCGTTCCGGGCGCTGAGCACCGAGCATCGGGCCGCGCTCGTCGAGACCTACTACCTGGGACGCTCCGTCGCCGAGGCGGCCGTGAACCTGGGAATCCCGCCCGGCACCGTCAAGTCCCGGGTCTACTACGGACTGCGTGCGTTACGGCTGGCGCTCGAAGAACGGGGGTGGGCGACATGAGCAGCGACTGCGCAGCCCCCCGCATCGCACTGGGCGCCTATGTACTGGGCGCCCTGGAACCCGCGGACCGCGCCGCCGTGGCGAACCATCTGGGCGGCTGCGCGGAGTGCCGCGCGGAACTGGCCGGTCTCGCCGGACTGCCCGGCCTGCTGGCACGCCTGCAGCTGGCCGACGTGGTGGAGCCCGACGAGCCCAGCAGCACCGACCTGGACATCGCCGCCATCGTCGACGCGGTCCACCTCGACACGGCCCACCTCAACGCGCGGACCCACACCGACCCGCGCACGGACGGGGCGGCCTCCGCGCCGAACGGGTCCGACCACCCGCGGACCGCCGCGGGCACGGGCCAGGACCAGGGGCCGGATCAGGGTGTGCGGCCGGGTCAGGGCGGGTGGCAGGGGCATGGTCAGGGCCCGAGGCATGGCCAGCGACCGGACCAGGCGGCTCGTCCGGTCGTCGAGCCACGGGCGGGGACCGACACCGAGCTCACCCGGCGGGCACTGGCGTCGCTGCAGCGGGCCCGTCGCCGCGCGCGCCGCCGGGCCGTGCTCGCGTCGGCGGGGCTGCTCGTCGCGGTCGTGCTCGCCACGGTCGGGATCACGGTCAGCGTGCACTCGAACGGCGACTCGCTGACGGCTCGTCCACCCGGGCGGATGTACACCGGGGCCAGCATCACCAGTCAGGTCGAGGCATGGGTGTGGGTCGCCGCGAACCCGGCTGGCAGCGCCTTCACGGTGAAGGTCGCGAACGTGCGTCCGGGCAGTCACTGCACCCTGATCGCCCAGGCTGTCGACGGGCACGAGGAGACCGCCGCGACGTGGGCGGCCAACTACGACGGCGACGTGGAGGTGCGGGGAACCGCCGGGATCGAACCGGCGAACCTGGCCCGCCTGCTGATCGTCGACGCGCAGGGCGGGCGGATCGTCGTCCTGCCCGCCCGCGGCGCCTGACGGCTCAACGGCTCAACGGCGGCGGGGGCCGTTCAGCCAGGGCATCAGCGCGCCGATCGCGAAGCAGGCGGTCGACGTGACGATGGTGAGCACGAGGTCGACCAGCGTCGTCGGTGACAGCAACCGGGTCGCCGAGAGAGCGAAGACCCCGAACAGGCCCACCGCGCAGCCGGCGGGGACGAACCGCAGGCCACGCAGCCACCAGGTCGCGGGCCCGGCGTGCCGGCCCAGCGGGAGCAGTGCCACCGCCCACAGCAGCCCCATCAGCACCAGCAGCCCGACGCCGAACAGTCCGTAGATGGACAACAGCGAACCGTGGACGTTCGCCGTGCCGGACTGGCGGGCGACCGCGTGCAGGTCGGTGTCACGCAGGGTCACCTCGACCGGGACGAGGCCGGTGGCGCGGCCGTCCAGATCGCGGATGTCCAGATCGACGGTCCAGTTGGCCGAGCCCTGCGCCGGGACGGTGGTGTGCAGCCGGGTGTCGTAGTCGAAGAACGTGAGACCGAGCACATTTCCAGAAAGCCGCACCGAGTCAATCGGGATGTCGACCCGGCTGAGGTTGTGCACGCCGACCACGACCCGGGCGACGGTGCCGGCGTTCAGGACGAGGTCCCCGCGATCCAAGGCGTGCCCATCCACTGTCACGGCAAGCTCAACGCGACCACTCGACTCCGCCCGTGCGATCGACGGGGGCAACAACACGAGCCAACCCAGACAGACTGTCAGGCATATGACAATCAGAAAGCTTTTCTGAACCGCCACCCTCGGCGCAGCCGCGCATTCCACGAGTTCCCCCGACTCTTCCCTGGCTGGGATGCCCCCGACCGGCGTGGTCCATGTTGCCCTAGCCGGGGATCTTCGGCCAGCCTGCTGTTATTCTATGGACCGTCGTATGGGCGGGGCTTCCGCCTCTCACATCAGGCACGTAACGTCAGGCGCGCACCACGCGTTTTCAACGAGCTGTGTTGACGGGCCGTTATCGCCGTGTTGCCGTTCGCACCCGGGGGGCGACCTATGTCTGGCCATCGAGCAGCCGGTCGATGGACGGCTCGATCATCACGATTCGGGGCATCCCGAGGTGATCGGTCGTCGCGTGGTTCCGTCGCTGTCATCTTCCTGAGCGTCCTGCTGCTGTGCGTCGGCGCCGGGGTGGCCACGGGGTTGGGTACTCCCGCAGGGGCCGGCGTCCCGATCAGCGCCGCCGCGGCCGGTGACCCCACCAGCGCCGCAGCCACGGAGGGTTCCACCGCGTCGACCGCGTCGACCGGGTCGACGCCCGCGGCCGGCGCGGGTGGCACCACGACGGATGGCGCCTCGCCCACCTCCGGCGGCGGGTCGACCACGACCACCGGGCCGCCGACCGACGGCGGCTCCGGCGGCTCCGGCGATGCCGGGTCGCCGACGGGCGGGTCGACGCCGAGCGCCGACCCGAAGCCCGACCCGACGACCCCCGCTCCCACCGCCGCCACCACCAGCCCCACGACCGGCACGCCGTCCACCGGGACGGGCACCCCGGGCACCCCGGGTACCCCGGGCACGTCGCCCCCGACCACCGGCACGCCGAGCGCCGGCATCACCTCGCCCGGTTCGGCGAGCTGCTCGCCGACCGCCTCGGCGACCAGCGCCTGCCCGACCCAGCCAGAGGACTGCCTGGCCAACATCGCCTCGAGCGCGTTCGTGCCCGCCTGCGAGTCCCCCAGCCCGACGGCCTGCCCGCCGAAGGCCACTGTCTCCCGAGTCCCGGTGATCGCTACGAACGGTGTGGTCGCAGCCTCGGGCAGCGCCGCCACGGGTGGGCACACCGACAGCTGCGCGCCGCCGCCGCCGGGGCCCGCGCCCTGCCCGTCCGCCACATCGACCCCGGCCGGCTCGGCCGACGCGGACTGCCCTGGGCGATCCTGCCCCAGCACCTCGGCCGCCCCCACGCACCGCACCGCCGACGCCACCTGCCCCACAGGCACGGGAAACTCGCCGCAGTGCCCAAGCCTGCGGCCAGGCCAGCCGGGCCATTCGGCCAGCGGCGCCGCACCCGCCCCGGCGGCCACCCCGATCTGCCGGTCAGACCCCGGCACGACCGACCACCCCACCGAACAGCCGACCAAGGTCACCTGCTCGGACGGTTCGGTGCGCGACCGCGCCGACCAGTGCCCGCTGCCGCAGCGGTCCTGCCCCGGCACCTCGGTCGGGGTGCCGGTGGGTACCGCCTGCCCGTCCCCGCCGACGCCGACCGCGCCGGTGCCCGTCATCTGCTGGGACGGTTCGCAGCACGCCGCGACAGCCGACTGCCCGTCCGGACGGGTGATGTGCCCGGGCGGTATCTCGGTCCCGCTCGAGCAGACGTGTCCGAGCCCCGAGCCGACGCGGTGCGCCAGGGGAACGGTGCGTGTCCTGGGCGTGTGCACGCCGGTGCGTCGCGCCAGCGACCCGGTGCCCCCGGTCGGCCAGCCCGAGGTGCGGGAGGCGAAGGCCGGTGAGCTGCTGTTCGACCGGACGATCGTCAGCGCCGGCGACACCCTGTTCGCCCGCGGCGCCGGCTGCGATCCGGGTGCCCAGGCAACCCTGACCACCGGCGGTGAACTGGTCGGACGCGCCGTCGCGGACAGGTCGGGCACCTTCGAGACCGTGGTGCAGTTCGCCAGCTTCGAACCCGGGCACCGTCCGGTCGAGGCCCGCTGCGCCGGCGAGAAGCCGTTGACCGCCGGCATCGACATGGTGCTCGTCGCCGCGGACACCAGCGCGTCGGCGACGTCGGTGCTGCTGCCGCTGTTCCTCGCGTTGTCCTTCCTCGCCGTCCACTACCAGATGGCAGCCCGGCGTCGGCGTCGGGGCCGGGTGCGTCGCTGATGGCGAACCCGTCCGCGTCCCAGGCCGCCGAGAACGACGGCGTCGCCGGCGCGGGCGGGTCCGCTGCCCTCAGCGCCGGAACAGGTGCCGACGGTGGCGACAGCGGGACCTCGGCGCCGGCCGAAGTGGGGCCCTACCGGCTGGTGCGGCGCCTCGGCGCCGGCGGAATGGGCACGGTCTACCTGGGCGAGACCGCCGAAGGCGGCCAGGTCGCGGTCAAACTGATTCGCCCGGACCTTGCCCGGCTCGCCGAATTCCGGTCCCGGCTCAAGCATGAGGCCGACAACGCCCGCCGCGTCGCCCGGTTCTGCACCGCCGCGGTCCTCGACGTCGACATCACCGGTGACCATCCCTACCTCGTCACCGAATACGTCGACGGACCGACTCTTTCCGAGGTGGTGCACAGCCGCGGGCCGCTGACCCCCGCCGAACTGCACCAGCTCGCGGTCAGCATGACCACGGCGCTGATGGCCATCCACCGCGCCGGCATCGTGCACCGCGACCTCAAACCCTCGAACATCCTGCTGTCCCGACTCGGCCCGAAGGTCATCGACTTCGGTATCGCCCGCGCGCTGGACAGCGCCACCGTCGTCGGACGCGACTCCGGTACCGACCGCCACCTCGGCACACCCGCGTTCATGGCGCCCGAACAGGCCCGCGGCGAGCAGATCACATCGGCGGCGGACGTCTTCGCCTGGGGCGGTGTCCTCGTCTACGCCGGCACCGGCCGCTATCCGTTCGGCACCGGCCCCGCCCCCAGCCTGCTGTTTCGCACCGTCAACGACCCGCCCAACCTCGAGGGCCTCGACCCGAGCCTGCTCCCGCTGGTCGAGGACGCGATGCGCAAGATCGCCACGCTGCGCCCCGCCGCCGAGGAGCTCTACGTCCGCCTGCTCGACCTGCGCGTCGATGTCCCCGTCACCGCCCGCGAGCAGATCCTCTCCGAGGTCACCGCCCTCATCCGTCCGCTGAACACCACACCCCCCAGCACCCCCACCCCCGAACCGGACGTGGCCGGCCACGCCGTGGACGGCGACCCGGCCGGTCCGATCACCCCGATCACCGGCCAGATGCCGCACGACCCGCCGCCCGAGACCCTGGGCACCCAGCCGCTGCCCCTCAACCCCGCCGCGTCCCCCCGCTCGACCGGCACCGGCTCGTCCTCCACCCCTGGCGGCGTTTCCCGGACGGGCGATGCCTCTCGAACCGGTGGAGCCTCTAGGACCGGCGGTGCCTCTAGGACGGGTGGAGCCTCGTCTGCGGGGGAGGCGGGCCCGCCGGCTGGCGGGAAGATTCCCTGGCGTCCGGCGGACCAGTGGACGGGGACCCCGCGCCTTGACGACGGACTGGTCACGGTCTGGGGCGCCGGCGAGGCAGTGGACGCCCGGCGTCTGGGCGCAGCCGCGGCGCGGACGCCCCAGGCCGGCCCGCCGGACCCGGCGACCCTGGCCGACGACGACCTCAGCGACGCCGAGACCGGCATCGTGCCCACCGACCGCCTCAATCGTGTCCGCGACGCCCACCGTGCCCGTCAGGCACGTCCCGGCCAGGCTCCGGCCGACGGCCCCACGTCCCGCGGGACCTCCGCGCATGGCGCGCACTCCCCTGGCACACCGGCCCGGGGCACACCCACCCGCGATACCGCGTCCCAGGGGACGTCCGGTCGTCCTACCGCCGACCGCGCCGGGCAGCCGGGGCAGCGTGGTTCGGGGCAGCACGGCCAGGTGGGGCAGCACGGCCAGGTGGAGCAGGGCGGGGCCTCGTCGCGGACACCGGCCGATCGGGTCCGGTGGGGACGGCGCTGGCTGGCACTGGTGGCCGTCGTGCTCGTGGCCGTGCTCGTCGGCGCGATCGTCCTGCTCGAGAGACGGGACAAGGGCGGGGCGGACGTCGCCGACGTCCCGGCCGCCGTCGCCGTCCAGGCGATCACGCGGCAGGCCACCGACCCGGGTCTGGCCAGTCGCCTGGCACTCGCCGCCTACCGCGCCGCACCCACCTCGACGCGGACCCAGGAAGCGATGATCGCCGCGTTCGGCGAGAACCTCCCACCGGTCGCCGTGGACTCCGGCTCCGCCGACATCCGGTCGATGGCGATCAGCCGCGACGGCAAGCTTGTCGCCGTCGGCGGCGCGGACGGCGTCATCACCATGTGGGAGGTGACCGACCGCACCCGACTGCAACGCCGTGACTCGGTCCGCACCACCGGCTGGGTCGACTCGATGACGTTCAACTCCGATGGCAAACTGCTCGCCACCGGCAGCGCGGACGGCTCCGTCCGCCTGTGGGACGCGCACGACCCCACCAACCTACGCCGCCTGTCGATCACCCAACGTCACACTGACACGGTGCGCGCTGTCGCCTTCACCCCGGACGGCAACACGCTCGCCTCCAGCGGCGCCGACGGGACGCTCGCCCTGTGGGACATCACCGATCCCGCGAACCCCACCATCCGCTCACACTTCGAGACCGCCACCGGCGGCGTGTACGCGATCGCGTTCGCACCGAAGGGTGGCATCCTGGCCACCGCCGGCGAGGACGCCACCATCCGTCTGTGGCACATCACCGATGCCGCCCATCCCGTGGGTGGCCTGGTGCTGCGCAGCCACAGCCGGGCCGTGCAGACCCTCGCCTACACCGCGGACGGCGCGACCCTCATCACCGGCGGTGTCGACGCCACCGTCCAGCTCTGGAACGTGGCCAGTCGCGACCGGGCGATCTCCCTGCGCAAGATCCCTGGTCAGCTCGGCGGCGTGACCGCGGTCGCGGCCTCCCGCAGCATCGTCGCCTCCGGCGGTGACGCCGAGGTGATCCGACTGGCCGGTATCACCGACCCCACCGACCCGGTACCCCTGGTCAACTGGCACGGCCCCACCCGGTCGATCACCGCCGTCGGATTCGTGGGCGACAGCGGCGTGGTGCTCGCCGCCGCCCACGACGGCACCCTGCGCCTGTGGGACGCGGACCCCGCCCACCTGGCCACCGCCGCCTGCACCGACCCCGCCAACCGCATCAGCCCCGCCGAATGGTCCACCTTCTTCGGTTCGATGGACTATCGCCCGCCCTGCTGAGTGCGGCACGCGAGATCAGCGTCGATGCCTGAGCTTCGTGGTGACACCGGAACGCCGGCTTTCCGGGGCCGGGCCGGCGGGCATCCCGCCAGCCGGGTTCGGACCAGTCTGGTTCGGGCCGGTCGGGTTCGGTCCGACCTGGTTCGGTCCGGTAGGCGGGTTCGCCGCCACGCGCCGGACGGTCCGACGAAGCTGAATCATCCGACCGACACCGGGGATGGCGACCAGCAGCGCACCAGCGACCGCGGAGAACAGCATGGCCACGGCGAGCGGCAGTGTGCCGCTCAGGCCAAGGAACGACACCTTCACATCGTCCAGATTCTGCAGAATAAATATCAGCAGAATGATCAGAACGACTGAGAACAGTACCAGGCTCGTCCACGCCCGACTGGTGCGGGTATGCGGAATATCCGGCCGTGCGGGCGAACCTCCAGTACCGCCGCGCGAATTCCTGGAACCACGGCCCTGGTCGACATCACCAGGGCCCGGGCCGGTGCCTCCGAACCTGTTGCCCGCGGGGCCGGGACCCGCGGGTCCGGGCGCGGCAGGCCCGGGGCCTGAGGGGGCGGGATAGGACGTGGCGGCGGGCGGTGCGCCGGTCGGCGGGAAGCCTGGCTGCGGGCGGGTGTTCACGGGGAAGCCGCTCGTCTGGCCAGGCGCCGGTTGCGGTGCGCCGCCCGTGGACGGATGGCTGGGGGGCGGCGTCGTCATGACCTTCGTGTACCCCGTCAGCTTGACAATATCCCGATCGGATGGGTCCATCTGATCGTCGAATCAGTCACTTGTTTCGTCCGAACAGCCACATCACCGAGGAGATCGGCGCCCGAACGATCCTGTCGAAGCCTGACGAAGGATTCGGGGCCTCGTTTCCGCACCCACGCCTGGCAGGATTCGATGACAGTGCCGCGACCGACCGGTTTGCGGATAAACAGGCGCTTACCGGATTGCGGTGATGATCGCGGGTGGGGCGTCAGGGGGTGCTGGTGGTGAAGCCCGGTGCCACCACGCCGGAACTCGAGAACGAACCGGTACCAGCGGTGGCGGTGGGGCTCGCGCCGACGGAGCCGAACAGGCCACCATCGGTGGACGGGCTCGGCGTGAGGTCGGTCGGGGTGGGGGCCACGGTCGGCGTCGGGGTCGCGGACGGATCGGGGGTGGGGGCGGCCGTGGTGGGGGAGGCGGTCGCCCGGGTGATGGTGCGGGTGGTCGTGGTGGTGGTCGTCGTCGTGCCCTCGTCGGTGGCGGTGGTCGTGCTGGCGACCGCGCGGGCCTGCGCGACATGAGTCGGGATCGGGCGGGCCACCAGGTAGGCGGCGACGGTGGCGAGGAGGAAGACGATCAGTGCGGCGGTCGAGCGTCGCATGTGGATCGACTGGGCGAAGCGGATCACGCGTTCGCCGGCGGGCGGGGTCACGATGGCATCCTCACGTGGCGGAGGGCGCGGCCGTGTCGAGGTCCGCGGAGACGGTGATGCCCTCCCGTTTGAGGGCGGTGGAGATGCGGGCCCGCAGGGTCCGTCCGACTTCGAACTGGCGGCCGGGCTGGGTACGGGCGACGACGCGGATGCGGTACTCGTCGAGGTCCAGGCTTTCCACGCCCATCACGGACGGGGCGTCCAGCAACAGGTCGTGGAGCACCTCGTCGGTGTAGGCCTCGACGCCGACCCGGTTGAGCAGGTCACTGACGGTGGTGACGTCCGCCGTCGCGGGGATCGGGACGTCGATCACGGTGCGGGCCCAGTCCCGGGACAGGTTGATCACCTGGACGATCTGCCCGTTCGGCGTGGTGACGACCTCACCGCTGGACGTCCGCAGCCGGGTGATGCGCAGCGTGACCTCCTCGACGGTGCCCAGGGAGCCCGTCCCCGGGCCACCGGAGACGTAGAGCCGAACCAGATCGCCGAAGCCGTACTGTCGCTCGGCGATCAGGAAGAACCCGGCGAGCATGTCCTGCACGACGCGCTGCGCGCCCAGGCCCAGGGCCACACCCACGATCGTCGCGGGCGCGACGAAACCGGTCACCGGCACGCCGAACCGTTGCAGGACGAGCACCGCCGTCAGACTGTAGACGAGGACCAGCGCCACCCAGGTGATCACCTGGGCGACGGCGTGGCGATGCTTGGCCGCCTCGGTGCGCACCATCTGGTCCTGGGTGGACTGCACGTCGATCCGGCTGGTGACCTGGTTGCCGATCCAGGTGGCCAGTCGGGTGAGCAGCACTGCCCCGGTCAGCAGCATGACGATCTCGAGGCCGCTACCCCGGGCCCAGTCGGTGATGTCGCTCAGCGGTGCCGTCGCGGTGACGGTTGGCTCCGTCACCGCCTGGATGATCGCGTGCCCCGGCAGGTGGGGTCGAACTCCGCTCACTCACCCGAACCTACCCGCTGTCCGATCGGCGGGTACCCGGCGGAGGTGCCCCCGACCCCGAACATCCACCGGTCCACTGTCACCGATCCGACGCGGTGGTCGACAGGGGGGCCGCGAACCCGCACCATGGGAGTGCGGACGGCGAGGGGGTGCACGCGCATGCGGCCAGGTAGATGGGCATCATCTCGGCGGGCACGTACCTCCCACGCGCAGCCACGCCCGGAGAGGCCCGAACCCGAGCACGGGTCCGGCTTCGGGCTCGGCACCCCGACCGGCCCCTACGACCTCGCCGAGGCCCCGAACGACGGATGGCCGCGGGTCGATCTCGGCTCGCTCGTCGTCCCGGTGCGGCCCGGTTCGACGGTCGGCGTGTCCGGTCGGCGCACCGCCCGCGGTGAGCGTGAGACCGTCGCGGTCGTCGGGCTCGGCCAGATCGAACTCGTCCTCGCCGCGTTCGCCGCACCCCGGTCGCATCCGCTGTGGGGCGCCCTGCGCGCGCGGCTGAGCATCTCTTCGCGGGCCATCCTCGCCATCGCCGGCCTGCCCGCCGACGCCGCGGCCGGCCCGGTCCAGGAGACGGCCGGCCCCTGCGGCCCCGAACTGCGCCTTCTCGCCGGCACCGGCGGCGAACGCCGGCTCGTCCGGGTGCTCGGGTTCGACGGGCCACGCTGGCTCCTGCGCGCCACCCTCACCATCCCTCTTCCGGACGTCCCGGCCGCCTCGGTCACCTCGGGTGTTCCGGCCGCCGGCAGCCTCACCGGTGATCCCGCGACCGGTCCTGGCCCGTCCGCCGATGTGGAGCGCATGATCTCCGAGGTGCTCCGCCAGGTGATCGTGCTTCGGGGCGGCCGGGCTGTCCCCAGCGGCGGCGCCCTCCCGCTGACCACGGTGGGCGCGTCCGGCGAGTGGCGGGCGAGCGAGCAGCGTCCCGAGACCGGCCAGCACCACGAACTCGATGATCAGCTGGGTCGGGTACGGCCCAACGGCGCGATCGTCGGGGTGGCTCGGGAGAGCACCCCGCCGGAGGCCACCAACCTCGGTCCCTACCTCACCCGCGACCTGTACACCTGGGCCTGAGCCACCCGCATCCCACCACGTCCGCACCTGCGACCTGCGCCGGACGCCGCCGCGGCACGCTCGCGTGGCCGACCGGCCCGTGGCCGGAGGGTTGTTCCGCCTGTGGACTCGGGTCCCACGGGGAGTGCGACGAAGCCGTCACGGCAGCGATGCTGACAGGGTCGGTTCCGATCGTGTTGGGAGGCAGCGAATGCTCCGTCACAGCTCGACGCCCGCGCATGTCGTGGTGCGCGACCTCTGTGCCGATTTCGTGACGGAAGATGGGGCCCGAGCGGCCGTCGCGGGTACCCTGCGCTACGACCCGGCCGACCCGTTCGCGGTCGAGCTCATCCTGCGCCCCGCCCGCGAGTCGATCACCTGGATCTTCGCGCGTTCCCTGCTCGCGGACGGCACCCAGAGCCGCGCCGGCACCGGTGACGTGCGGATTCGTCCGAACCGTTCGCACGGACGCGCGGTGGTGACCGTCTCGCTGTCCAGCCCGTCCGGACGGGCCGACCTGGAGCTGCCCCGCTCCGTGGTCACCCGTTTCCTCGCCGAGATCGAGGCCCAGGTTCCCAGCGGCCGCGAGAGTGACTCCGTCGACTGGGACGCCGAGCTGCGCACCCTCTGGCGCACCCCCAACCCCTGACTCCCGCCAGCTCTGACCTTCGCCAGCTCTGACCTTCGCCAGCTCTGACCTTCGCCAGCTCTGACCTTCGCCAGCTCTGACCCCCACACCTCGATCCCACCGACGATCCGACCTACTGGTCGGAGGCATCCGGATTGTCCGGATGGTTTCCGTCCTCAGCATGATCGGCGAGTTCGACGTCTCCGTCGGCGGTGACCGCGGGCCAGGGGGGAATGGGCGGGGGATGGGCGATGCCGGCGTCACGCATGATGGTCTCGACGGTCAGCGGGGCGACGTAGGCGCGGTGCAGTACGGCGGCGGGTTCGCAGAGGTCCAGGTCGACGGGCCGACCGTCACGGGTGACGTAGCGGCGGGCCATGGTGGGCTCAGGCTCCCCGGCGTTCGAGGACGCCGCGCAGCAGGGCGGCCTGGCCGACGTGCTGAAGGTCGTCCGCGACGACACTGATCAGGCGGACGCCGAGGGTGACCGGCGGTTCCCAGCGCCGGTCGACGATCCGGTCGAAGTCGGACTCGGTGAGGGTGGCGAGGTAGGCGACGGTCTGGTCGTGGACGGCCTCGTGGTAGGCCACGAGCAGATCGGGATCATCGACCTGGACCGCGTCCACCTGCGCGGACGTGTGCCCGTAGCCGATGGAGGCGGTGTCGAGCTCCAGACCGAACCGGTCGGCGAAACCCTGGGCCGTCCAGACCTGGTCGAGAGCGGCGACCTCGGCGATGTGGTCGTCCTGCACCCGGGTGAGATGCCAGATCAGCCAGGCGATCGAGTTCGCCGAGCCGTCGACGCGAACGCCGAGGGTCAGACCGCTCAGCCCGGCGACGGCATCGCGAACCTCGTCGCGCACGCGCCCGAACGCGTCGGCCAGCAGATCGGAACCGTTCATCACGCGGACTCCCTCCCGTGATCGTTACGGCACCGGCGGTACCGGTGTCGATCTTAGGCGTCGACCGGGCGTCCGATGCCCCGGCCACCACCGTTGCCGGCCGTCAGACCCGCCGTCGGAACGCGCGCACCGCCAGCGGCGCGAACACCGAGACCAGAACCACGCCCCACACCAGCACATGCCAGGTGGGATTCAGCACCGGGCCGCCGACGAACAGCCCGCGGGTCGCGTCGGCCAGCGACGTCACCGGGTTGACCTTGACGACCGCCTGCAACCAGCCGGGCATCGTGCTGGTCTGGACGAACACGTTGCTGACGAACGTGAGCGGGAAGATCAGCGTGAAGCCGAAGACCATCACCTTCTCCGGCTCGGAGACCAGCATCCCGACCAGCACCGCGATCCACGACGCGCACAGCGCGAACAGCACCACCAGCCCGACCGCGGCCACGGCCTGCAGCGGCCCGGTCTCGATCCGGAAGCCCAGGATGTAGCCGAGGCCGAGCAGGATGCCGATGGCCCACACCTGCTTGGCGAGGTCGGCGAGGATACGGCCGGCCAGCGGCGCCGACCGCGCGATAGGCAAAGACCGCAACCGGTCGAACACGCCCTTGGTGAGGTCTGTGTTCAGACCGGTGCCGGTGTTCAGCGTGGTGAACAGCGTGTTCTGGACGATCAGGCCGGGCAGCGCGAACGTCAGGTAGTCGCTGGTCGACCCGGCGATCGCACCACCGAACACGTAGGTGAACAGCAGCAGGAACATCAGCGGCTGGACGCTGAAGTCGATCAGCTCCATCGGATTGTGCTTGACCTGGACGAGGTTGCGCCAGGCCAGCGTGCGCACGTGGCGCAGCGTCTCCAACGGGCTGACCCGGGCCGGGCCGGGATCGGGCCAGACCTCCCGGTGGGTGGACGACTCGGGCAGCGCGGCGGTCAGCGTGGACATGGCGGTCAGCTCCTGGTCGCCGCGGGAATCCGCGCGGCGGGGTCGTCATCGTCGTGGGTGCTCGAGTGGGCGTCGTCCTCGGACGGGCCCCCGGTGGCCGCCGCGGGGTGGCCACCGTTCGCGGCGGCCTCCTCGTCGGCGGGATGACCGGTGAGGGCGAGGAAGACCTCGTCCAGACTGGAACTGCGCAGAGTGATCTCACCGACGGTGACACCGGCGTCATCGAGGCGGCGTACCACCGCGGGCAGTGCGGCCGGATCGGTGACCCGGGCGCTGACCAGGGTGCCGGTGACCTCCGGGTCGGCGCCGACCACGGCGGCGACGGTGGACACGACCAGCGCCAGATCGGTCTCTGTGGCCGGGCGCACCGCCAGGGTCTGTGCACCGGTCTGCCGCTTGAGCTCCTCCGGTGAGCCCTGGGCGATGATCCGGCCGTGGTCGAACACCGCGATGTCGTCGGCGAGCTGATCGGCCTCCTCCAGATACTGCGTGGTCAGCAGCACCGTGACCCCGTGCACGCCGACGAGGTCGCGCACCACCTCCCACATCTCGTTGCGGCTGCGCGGATCGAGCCCCGTGGTCGGCTCGTCGAGGAAGAGCAGCCGGGGCCGCCCGACCAGGCTCGCGGCCAGGTCGAGGCGCCGGCGCATCCCGCCGGAGTAGGTCTTCGCCGGCCGGTCGGCCGAGTCGGACAGCCGGAACTCGGCGAGCAGCTCACGGGCCCGCTGCCTGGCCTGCGGGCGGGACAGCCCGAGCAGCCGGCCGATCATCAGGAGGTTCTCGGAGCCGGTGAGCATCTCGTCGACCGACGCGTACTGCCCGGTCAGCCCGATCAGCCGGCGCACCCGGTGGCTGTCGTGGCGCACGTCGTACCCGCCGATGAGCGCGGTGCCGGCATCCGGGCTGATCAGGGTGGCGAGCACCCGCACCGCCGTCGTCTTGCCCGCGCCGTTCGGCCCCAGCAGGCCGAAGACAGTGCCGGCCGGCACCTCCAGATCGACTCCGGCCAGCGCCGTGGTCTCGCCATACCGCTTGACCAGGCCGTCAGCGACGATCGCGGGGATCGTGTGTTCGTCTCGAACCGTCATGCCCGCCAGCATGCCCGCCACCACCGACAGTTTTTGACGATCGCGCGCCGCGTCCCGCTGCCAGCGGCAGATGATCCCCTGACAGCTCGCTGTCAGGGGACGCCCCACGCCCGCACGTCACGCCCCACGCCCGCACGTGTCGGACGTGGGCCGGCGGCTTCCCGGTGGATTCCGCCGGCTTCCCACGGGTGGCGGCTCGTTCCGGCCGGTTCCCGGTCTCGCGGCTGGTTCCATAAGCCTCCGCCGGCATTCCTGGGTCGATGCGCGAGGATGCTATAGTTCCCGAGAAAACTGCTGTTCTTCCGCGTTTCGGACACGGATCGGGGGGCCCGTGTTCCACCAGTGCCGAACGTCTCCATACCCGCTGGCATACCGTTGGCGGAGCTTCGCCGGATCAGCGAGCTCGCCGGCTCCGGCCAGGCTCGGCGCACGGGTCGGTGCGTTTCCCGGTCTCCGGGCCGAAGCCGCTGTCGGCGCCGTTGTTGGTGTCGGTGTCAGTACGAGGCCGGCATGAGTGGCGGCGGGTACGGGCTTGGCCCGAAGGATCCGCGGCGGATCGGGCCGTACCGGGTCGACGGTCTGCTCGGCCAGGGCGGCATGGGCCGGGTCTATCTCGGGCGTGATCCGGTGGGCCGGCCGGTGGCCATCAAGATGATCAAAGATGATCTCGCCGCCAACGCCGAGTACCTACGGCGTTTTCGCGAGGAGGCGGCCAATGCGCGGCGCATCGCCCGCCAGCACACCGCCCAGGTACTCGACTTCAACATCGACGGCGGTTCGCCCTACCTGGTGACCGAGTACGTCAAGGGTCAGACGCTACGTGATCGGATTCGCCACGGCCAGCCGATCGTCGGCTCCGAACTCGACCAGCTCGCCTTCGTGCTGGCCACTGCGCTGCAGGCGATGCACCAGGTCGGGCTGATCCACCGTGACCTCAAACCGGAGAACGTCATCCTGTCGTCGATGGGCCCCCGTGTCATCGACTTCGGCGTGGCCCGGGTCGCGGACAGCCCCCACGAACCGGACCGGAACTCGACCTTCGTCGGCACCCTCGGGTACATCGCCCCCGAGATCCTGGACTCCAGACCCGCGACGGCGAAGGTCGACATCTTCGCCTGGGGAGCCACCGTCGCCTTCGCCGGTACCGGTCGACCGACGTTCGGTGACGGCGACTACGAGCAGCGCCGGTACCGCACGCTCGGTCAGGCTCCGGACCTGCGCGGGCTCGAAGCGCCGCTGCGGGATGTGGTCGAGCGTGCCCTGCACAAGTCGCCGACGATGCGGCCGTCCGCGGCCGACCTCGTCCGGGTGCTCAACGGCGGTGCGGTGCTGGGCGCCGGGCTGGACGAGCCGTCGGCCGGCCACAGTGGTGAACCGCCAGCACACACGGAACGTGAGCTCATCCTGGAACAGGAAATTCTTCGCAGAATGGGGATGTAGGTGCACGGAGCAGCGCCGTCGATTGTCGCCGCCGTTGATTTCGGCACTTTCGGCTCCGGGTATGCGTGGGCGTTGACGAATCTGGCCGGCGGGTATATCCCGAGCCATGACATCAACTGCAACGACCAGTGGCCGGGTGCCGATTCCGGATATCCCAAGAACCGTAGCGCGATTCTGCTGGACGGCCGGGGAGAGACCCTGGCCTGGGGCTACGAGGCGCTCAACCGCTACACCGACGGGGGCGAGCGGGCCGGCGGCTTCGCCGTCGACTTCAAGATGCGGCTGGCCTCCGGTGACGGTCCGGGCGCCGCCGATCCGGGCATGGCACCGGGTGTGGGGCCGGGTGGCGGCCTGGGCGGGCGTGCTGGCAGTGGGCAGGGGAGCAGCCCGAGCCAGGCCGAGGGTGGTCGCAACGAGACCGGTCGGTCGACCGAACACCTCATCGCCGCCTACCTGCACGAGCTCTACATCGTCGCCCGTCAGCACATCCAGCGGGCAGGGTACGGCGACCTGCCGATCACCTGGTATCTCAGCGTGCCCGCGATCTGGAGTGACTTCGACCGGCAGGTCATGCGCCGGACCGCCGCGGCGGCGGGCTTCCCCGCCGATGCCCACCGGTTGTCGATCGTGCTCGAACCGGAGGTGGCCGCGCTGTACTGCATGGCCAGTGAGGCCCGCGCTGGCGGCTTCGGCCCGGTCGGCCCGGTCGGCCCGGTCGGTTCGGACGGCCCGGCCCAGGTCGCCGGGCTGGGTGCACCCCGGCACCGGCCGGGTTCCCGGTTCGTCATCGTCGACTGCGGCGGCGGTACCACCGACCTCGTTCCGCTGGTGGTGCGGGCCGACGGCACCTTCGACCAGATCGGCGTGGCCAGCGGCGACACGTCCGGCGCGAACCGGATCACCCGACAGTTCACCGTCTCCGTGCTGGCCGAGCGGCTGGGGCGCACCACGCTGCTGCGCCTGGTGGAGGCGGAACCGAAGGCCGTCAACGAACTGATGCGGGCCTGGGAGAAGGCCCGCGACGTCTTCGACCTCGCGCAGCGCACACCGGTGCGCATCGAGCTGTCCATGCGGCTGTGGAAGGCGCTGCCCGGGTCGGCGCGCACGCGGCTCGCCGCCGCGCAGAACGGGGAGAACGAGGCGATCCTGCTGTCCGCGGCCAGAACCCGGGCCCTGCTCGACACGTCGGTCGACCCGATCTGCGACCTGGTGGACGAGCAGCTGAGTCGGATCTCCGAGCAGGCCCACACGCGCGGACCGGGTGAGCCGGACCCGCCGACGGCGGTCTACCTCGTCGGGGGCTTCGCCAACTCGCGGTATCTGCAGCACCGGCTCGCGGCGGTGGTCGAGGGCCGGGCCCGGCTGTTCGTGCCACCGCGACCGGAGAACGCCGTCCTGTTCGGCGCCGTGCAGTACGGCAACAATCCAGCCCGCATCCGTTCCCGCGTGGCCGCGCGGACGTACGGCTTCGGCCTGCTGGACGCGTTCGATTCCGCCCTTGATCCCCCTGAGCGGTTGTATCTCAACGCGGAGGGCAAGGCCCTGTGCAAGGGGCGGTTCCGCGTCCTGGTCCGACGCGGCGAGATCATTCCGGTGGGGAGCGAGAAAACCTCACGGGTCTATCCCCGCGAGGGCGACCAGACCCAGATGAGGCTGTCGTTCTTCGCCTCGGACGGGGACGATCCGCGCTATGTCGACGATGACCGGGTGAGCCAGGTCGGCTTCGTGACCATCTATCTGCCGGACGCCGGAACACGCCGGTACGCCGCCCGGGAACGCGCCATCGACGTCAGGACGATCTTCGGTGAGACGGTGATCCGGGTGCAGGCGATCGATCTCGCCACCGGCTACCAGACCGAGGCGGAGATCGAGTTCACCGCATGACCGCGCGGCAGGAGCAGGGCCGGGTGGACGGATGGGTCAGCGGCGGCGGCGGGCGGGGTCGAGGGCGGGGCTGCGGTCGAAGTGGTTCACACCGCTGATGTCGGTGCCCGGCGGGACGACCTTGTCGATCGCGTCCAGGGTCGCCGCG
Organism: Frankia umida; assembly: GCF_023242945.1. NCBI lineage: Bacteria > Bacillati > Actinomycetota > Actinomycetes > Frankiales > Frankiaceae > Frankia > Frankia umida. The sequence goes on along the minus strand of NZ_JALKFT010000012.1, from coordinate 107,970 downwards.
TCCAGGACGACGTCGGCGGCGCCGAGGAGGTCCTCGAGCTGGGCCATCGTCTTCGGACCGATGATGGCCGCAGTGATCGCCGGATGCGCGTCGACGAACGCCAACGCCAGGTGGGTCAGCGAAAGACCGGCCTGCTCGGCGATGGTGACCAGCGACTCCACCGCGTCATAGCGGACGGGGGTGCTCGGGTCGTCGTTGAGGTCGGCATCGGCCCGGCGCTGGGCGAACGGGCCGTCCTTGCCGTAGCGCGAACCGCCCGGGATGTCCTGGCCGCGGCGGTACTTGCCGGTCAACCAGCCGCCGGCCAGCGGGCTCCAGGGGATCACACCCACGTCGTGGCGCAGCGCCGCCGGCAGCACCGCCTCCTCGATCCTGCGGGCGAAGATGGAGTACTGCGGTTGCTCGCAGACGAACCGTTCGCTGCCGCGTCGCCGTGCCGCCCACTGCGCCTCGATGATCCAGTCCGCCGGGAACGTCGACGATCCGAGGTAACGCACCTTGCCGGCGCGCACCAGGTCGGTCAGGGCGCCGAGGGTCTCCTCCAGATCGACGTCCCAGTCGTGCCGGTGGATCTGGTAGAGATCGATGTGGTCGGTGTCGAGGCGGCGCAGACTGTCCTCGACGGCGCGGATGATCCAGCGCCGCGAGCCGCCGCGGCGGTTGCGCTCGTCTCCCATCGGGTTGAAGAACTTCGTGGCGAGCACGACGTCGTCCCGGCGACCCTGCAGGGCCCGGCCGACGATTTCCTCGCTGACGCCCTGGGAGTAGACGTCGGCGGTGTCGATGAAGTTGATCCCGGCGTCGAGCGCCCGGTGGATGATGCGGACGGCCTCGTCCTGGTCGTCGTTGCCGATCGGGCCGAACATCATCGCGCCCAGGCACTGGGTGCTGACCTCGACACCGGTCCGGGCGAGCTTGCGATACCGCATGGGTCACTGCCTCCTGCGCTGTCGTCTGCCATGCCGTCGTCAGATCGACCGTAGCGAGTCCGCAGCCCGGGCAGTACCCTTACAGCGCGTGACAGTGCTGGTGTGCAGGGGAGGTCCGGGTGCAGCGGACGTTGTTCGACGCCGACCATGAGCTGTTCCGCGCGTCGGTGCGGGCCTTCGTCGAGCGGACCATCGAGCCGGGGCTGCCGACCTACCTCACCCAGCGGCTCATCGACCGCGCCGCCTGGCGGGAGGCCGGCGAGGCCGGCTTCCTCGGCGTCGGCATCCCCGAGGAGCTTGGCGGCAGCGGTGTCGGCGACTACCGGTTCAACGCCGTCTGGCTCGAGGAGCTGGCGAAGGCGAGCCTGGGCGTGGCCACCTCGTTCAGCCTGCACACCGACATCGTCGCGCCGTATCTGGTCGAACTCACCACGCCGGAGCAGCGCGAACGCTGGCTGCCCGGGTTCTGCGCGGGCGAGATCGTCACCGCGATCGGGATGACCGAGGCGTCCGGCGGATCGGACCTGGCGGCGCTGCGCACCACCGCGGTGCGTGACGGACCCGACTGGATCATCAACGGGTCGAAGACGTTCATCACCAACGGTTCCTCGGCGGAACTCGTCATCATCGCAGCCCGGACCAACCCCGATGCCAAGCCCGCCCGTGGCATCACCCTGTTCGCCGTCGAGGAGGGCATGGCGGGCTTCACCCGCGGCCGCAAACTCGACAAGGTCGGCCAGCACGAGGCCGACACCGCCGAACTGTTCTTCACCGACCTTCGGGTCGGCGCCGACGCGGTGCTCGGCGAGGTCGACCGCGGCTTCGTGGCGATGATGGAACGCCTCCCGCAGGAACGGATCAGCTGTGCGGTCACCAACCTCGCCCACGCCGACGCGATCCTCGCCGAGACCATCACCTACGCCCGTGAGCGGCGCGCGTTCGGCGCCCCGATCGGCAGCTTCCAGCACAACAAGTTCCTGCTCGCCGAACTGGTCACCCAGCTCGACGTCGCCCAGGCGTTCATCGACGCCTGCGTCGCCGCGCACAGCGAGGGCGCCCTGTCCGCGGTCGACGCCGCCAAGGCGAAATGGTGGTCGTCGCAGGTGCAGAACGAGGTGCTCGACGCCTGCGTGCAGCTGCACGGCGGCTACGGCTACATGACCGAGTACCGCGCGGCCCAGGCATGGATGGACGGCCGGGTCACCCGCATCTGGGCCGGCTCCAACGAGATCATGAAAGAGATCATCGGTCGCGACCTCGGCTTCTGAGCGCGCCGAGCCATCACGGACCACGCTAGTAGCGGACGGAGTTCGCCAGCAGCGGCGGGTAGACGGTGGACGGTTCGCCGTCCACGGTGGTGCCGGCGAACTGCAGCATCGCGCGCAGCGCACCGTGCATCGCGGCGGGGTAGCCGAGGACGGGGGCGGAGATCTCGTCGAGTCGGCGAAGCTGGTCCGCGTCCAGGGTGAGGGTGAGGCTGGCCAGGTTGTCGGTGAGCTGCGCGACGCGCCGGGCGCCGATGATCGGCACGACCGCCCCCGTCCGGGCGTGCAACCAGGCCAGCGCCACCGCGGCGGACGACGTGCCACACTCGTCCGCGACCTGCGCCACGGCGTCGATCACCGGACGCTGCGCGGGGGTGGGCAGCCCGACGTAGGCGGTGCGCGCCGAGTCGATGCCCACAGCGGGGGAGTCGGAGGCCGCGGAGGAGTCGGAGGCCGCGGGGGAGGTGGCGGCGCGGCGGTACTTGCCGGAGAGAAAACCGTTCTTCAGTGGGCTCCACGGAACGAGCGCCAGACCCTGGTCGCGGGCGAACGGCGCGAGCTCACCCTCGACGGTGCGCGCCAGCAGTGAGTACTCGACCTGCAGCGCGACCAACGGTGTCCATCCGCGCAGCAGGGCCGTCGTCTGGGCCTGGGCGGTCAGCCATGCCGGAGTGTTCGAGAAGCCGAGGTAGCGGACCTTGCCGGCGCGGACCAGATCGTCGAGGGTGCGCATCGTCTCCTCGATCGGGGTGTTGCGATCCCAGTTGTGCAGCCAGTACAGGTCGAGATGGTCGGTGCGCAGGCGGCGCAGCGTCTCGTGTAGCTGCGCGAGGATCGCGCGGCGTCCGGCGCCCCCTGCGTTGGGGTCGCCGGGAAACATGTTGGTGAAGAACTTCGAGGCGAGCACCACCCGGTCGCGGTGCCCGGGCCGGGCCGCGAAGTAGTCGCCGAGTATCCGCTCGGAATGCCCGTTCGTATAGAAGTTGGCGGTGTCGACGAAGTTCCCGCCGCGCTCCAGGTAGGCGGTCAGGATGCGTTCGGACTCCTCGACGCTGCACCCGGCGCCGCCCGGATCCTCGCCGAAGGTCATCGCACCGAGCGCGAACGGGCTCACTCGAAGACCCGATCGTCCCAGGGTGACATAGTGATCAAGAGCCATGGTCGACTGCTCCATCCGGGTCGTGGCTGGCGTCTGCCGTGCTCGTCCATCGAAGCCCGCCCCGCCCGGCGGACGGTAGACCAATCCATGCATCCTCTTGCCCGATCCTGTCGACTATGCTCCGATCGGACTTGCCAGTGGACGTGGCGGGATGGCACCGTCATGATGATGCGACCGCAGCCGTCCCCGCCGACGTCCGACGCCGCGCTGGCGGAGCTGCGCGAGCTCATCGCCCGGCATGCCCGCCCGGACCTGCGCACCCCCGTGCCCGGACTGCTGCTGTCCCGGGTGACGAGCGTGGCACCGGACTACTCGGTGGCCGAGCCGCTGCTTGTGGTCATGGCCCAGGGCGGCAAGCGGCTGATGCTCGGCGACGAGGTGCACGAGTACCGAACCGGCCAGTGCCTGGTCGTGTCCGCCGACGTCCCCGTGGCCGGCCATTTCCTGGACGCCTCAGCGGGTACGCCCGCGCTCGCCCTGGGCGTTGTGCTGCGGCCCGCGGTCCTTGCGCCACTGCTGCTCCACGCGCCAGGCGCGGAACGTGTCACGGCGACGACTTCGCCGGCAGCGGCGCCGGTGTCGGCGCTGGCGACGAGTGAGGCCAGCACCGACCTGCTGGACGCGGCGGTCCGTCTGCTTCGGCTGCTTGACCATCCGGCGGACGCACCGGTCCTCGCGCCGCTACTCGAACGGGAGATCCACTGGCGGCTGCTCACCGGCCCGCACGGCCCGACGATCCGCCAGGTGAGCCTTGCCGACAGCGTACTCGCTCAGGTCAGCCGCGCCATCCGCTGGATTCGTGCGCACTACGCGGAACCGCTGCGCATCGCCGATCTCGCCCGCCTCGCCGGGATGAGCCCGTCCGCCTTCCACCGCCGTTTCCGCGCGGTCACCGCGCTCAGCCCGCTGCAGTTCCAGAAACGCCTTCGGCTGCAACAGGCCCGTACTCTGCTGCTCACCGCCGCGGGGGATGTCGCCGCGGTTGGTCATCAGGTCGGCTACGACAGCCCCACCCAGTTCAACCGCGAGTACCGCAGGCTGTTCGGCGCCCCACCCGGCCGCGACGCCACCCGCCTGCGGGCGAACTCACTGCCCGCGGCGGAAAGCAGCTATGCCCTTCCCTGACCCGGCGACGCCTCGCCTCGCCGGACGGCGTTCAGCCCGTCCCTCACCATGTCACCGCGCATCAGCTGATCGGCGCCGGCGCACGAGTCGAGCCCCCACGCGCCGGCGGCTGTCGATCTATTGCTTCGAGCAGGTCAGCCATGGATGATGAAGGATTGTTCCTGGGGAAGGAAACTTCGTTGCGCGCGTGACGCACGTCGAGGGCGCGGGCCCGGGCAACGGCAGCCGCTCGTCGCGGCATATAGATGGACGCATCGATCCGCTTGCCGGAACGGCCGTCAAGTTGCTTGCTTCGACGCTCCGCGTTCTCGGTGCTCACGAAGCGCGTGGAGTCTTCGAAATGAAGGGAAAGCCAGAGCTCGAAACTGGGGTTGGAAACCGCGACCTTGATTCCGTGTTGTTGCGCGAGTGTTATTGCCTGGATCAGGTTCGGATGATTCTCCGGCCATTCGACGTCGAAGACGCACCAGCATTCATCAATATCCTGCTCGTGGCTGCGCTCGATTGCCCGCTGTACGAGCTTCAGCGGCACTCCCCGCTCTGAGTCGATCTCAATGCTGATCGCAGAGTTTGCGGCCACGTGTGGCAGCTGTTTGATGCCACTGATGTAATCCGGCTCGGAGTACCTGCCCTCGCAGAAAATAACATACGTCTTCTTCAGGGGGCGCACCTGTGCTCTTCGCCTGAGTGGTCTGGAGCTCGACCTCCTGGACGGCACCGAGACTAGCCGATGCGTCGCAGGGAGTAGATGAGGTCAGCCTGGTTGATGTCCGGGACGGCGCCGAACCTGCCATGCAGGTAGGCCGACTCGAGGTTCTGGGACCGCCGCACCCGCTCGCCGGCGAAGTCGGCGAGGGCACCCAGCCGGGTGGCTCCGGCCCTGTTCTTCTCGGTAAGCCAGACCTCATCCCGGTTCAGATGATTCAGGAGACTGGTGTTGTGGGCCGCGAAGACCAGCTGGGCGCCCCTCGGATTCGTGGCGCGGTCGTGAAACAGTCTGATCAGCTGCGCGGACAGCGCCGGGTGGAGGCTCGCGTCCAGCTCGTCGAACAGGAGCAGCCCACCTGCCTGGAGGGCTACCAGGACCGGGCCGATCAGATCGAACCAGATCTGGGTGCCGTGGGACTCGGCGATGAACTCAAGCGGGACGTGCTCCTCGTCCGCGTCGTGGACGAGGCGAACGCCGCGGAGTACCCGCGTGGAGCCTGGATCACCAGGTCTTGGCACCTCCTCATCGTCGATGAGAACGTCGACTATGCCCATGTCCGCCATTCTAAGCAGGGCCAGGGCCAGTTCTCGGTCCGGGGTCGGTAGGTCCGTATCGTCGAAGAGACCCGGCTGCGACGTAGCCGACTGATTGTCGAACCATCGGATCGATGCCCGGGAGGCCGAGAGGCTCCGTCCGCCCCGTGTGGTGGGCCTGGAACGGCGGGGCATGCCGAACGTCTGCGCGCGGGTCAGTGCCCGAACAAAGTCGCTGACCAGCGGCTCCCTGAAACGAGCCGCCACGGAGAGGGCGAGCGTCGAATCGGTGAGTAGCTCCCGGGTGCCGGAGAGGCCGCCGAGGCCGCGTTGCAGCTTGAGCTCCAGAGCCTCGCGCTCAAATATTCTCCGGCGCTTTTTTTCGGGGTAGTGGAACAGTGCCTCGTAGTGCACTGCCGTCCGATCGAGTCTTAGCACGTACTCGAAGCGGACGCCGCCGATCAGGTAATCGACAACAAATTCCGTCGGGGAATCTGGGCCGTTACCGAAGGCGTGGGGATCAACCGGAATCTCGGTTTCCCACTGCCGGAGCGAGTGCTGCACGGCATCTCGGAGCCAGGCGAAGGCGGCGATGACATTGGACTTCCCCGATGCGTTGGGTCCGAAAATCGCCGCCACGGTGACCAGGCTCTCGCCGAGGAGTGCCACGCGACGCGCGCCTTCACGCCCCTCGTCGATTGCGATCATCGATAGCTCGGCTGGGCTGAGGATCGATCGGAAGTTTGTCACCTGAAAGCGGATCAGCATGGCTACCCCAACGTCGTCGATCGACGCTACCAGTCGCTCCTTCTCGTCAGATCTTGACGAATCTGACTGTCAGCGTGCGGTCAGGTCGTCATCCTAGACGACAGGGCGTCGTTGAGTAGGTTGTTGCCTGTGGTCGCTGCCACCGCTGGCCCACGGCCCGACGCCCAGAGCTCATCCGATTGGTGGTTCGTGACTGCGCTCGGCGTCACTCGTTCGGCGATCGGGCAATTCATTCATCTTTGTGTTATCTGGCCGTTACAGGCCGTTCGCCCCCAGGCGCCAGTGATGGGTGTCTGCTCAAATATCAGCGATTACACCCATTTGGCATGCCTCGAAGGTGACATCCAGATGCCTGCCGTGTACCTCCAAGCCTACTTGTGGCGCCGCCTGTCCATTTCGGCTGGGAGTCCACGATGGGTTGATGTTCCGTGGTCGAGGCGGTCGCGGAAGCGCGGTGCACGGTTCGCTTGGAGGTCGCCCGTGGTGGTGGGGGTGATGTCGGACGCGGTGCTTCGAGCGTTTGTATGCACACCGGCATTCCTTTTGTCCTAGTTTGACATGATATAGGGATTTACTCTAGGTCGGGATGTCACGTCCAGCGCAATCGACGTCGGCCTGGCTGACCTCGCGTGTCGTGGACGCTCGGGCGCGTGGGGGTGCTGGCGGCGAAGGCTGTGACACGAGGGCGAGGGTGGCTATGGGTGCAGGATGCCGGAGGCGAGGGTCGCGTCATAGTCGAGGCGGGCGGCGGTGATGTCGCCGCGGTGCCGCTCGGCCCAGGCGGTGAGGGTCTGCAGGGCCACGAGCAGTTCGCGGGCCATCTCCGTGAGTCGGTAGTCGACCTTCGGCGGGACGGTGGCGTAGACCGTGCGGGTGAGCAGCCCGTCCCGTTCGAGGTTGCGCAGGGTCAGCGTGAGCATCCGCCGGCTGATCCCGTCGATGGCCCGCTCGAGTTCGGTGAAGCGTGCAGGTGCGTCGGCCACCGCGATGATGATCAGGATGCTCCACTTGCCGGCGACCCGGTCGATCACCTCGGTGACCGGACAGGCCCGCGCGATGAGGTCGCTGGCATGCTCGCTGCTGGTGGGCTGATCGGGCAGATCAGGCATGGCACTCCCGTCGACCAGCCCTACGATGCCATCCGGCTGGGCCGTCGGGTCAGGCATCGGCGAGGTGCTCCCCGGGTGCCGCCCGCTCGGCCCTCGCACCGTCCGGCCGGGGCGCTGCCGCCGACGCGGGGTGAGTGTCGGTCCGTGGCCGAAGGACGAGGGCGGCCACGACCAGCGCGGCGAAGGCGAAGGCCGCCGCCAGCAGGAAGGCGAGATGGTAGCCGCCGAGCTGGGCGGCCCGCGGCGTCGAACCCGAGGCGACCAGGCTGGTGGTCCGTGTGCTGACGAAAGCGTTCAGGACGGTCAGTCCGAGCGCACCGCCGATCTGCTGGCTGGTGTTGAACAGGCCCGAGGCGATACCGGCGTCGCGGGGTGCCACCGCCGACATACCCAGCCCCATGGCCGCGGGCATGGCCAGACCGGCACCCCAACCCAGCAGGACGGATGCCGGCAGGAAGTCGACGACGTAGGTGCCGTCGGCGCGGGCGAACGAAAGGCCGACGAAACCCAGCACGACAAGTGTGAGTCCACCGATCAGCATGACGCGGGGGCCGATCGACATGGTCAGTCGGGCGGCCAGGCCGAGCGAGACCACCGCGATCGTCACCGCGATCGGGACATACGCCAGTCCGGCCTGCAGCGGGCTGTAGCCGAGCACACGCTGCAGATACAGGGTGCCGAAATAAAGCAGACCGAACAGGCCGGCGATCAGCAGGAACTGCACCGCATTGGCCGCGGACACCGAACGGGACCGGAAAATCCCCAGCGGCAGCAGTGGCCGCGCCACGGTCGCCTCACGAAGGACGAAGGCGACCAGCAGGACGACCGCCAGCGGGCCGAGAACCAGGGTGGCGGCGGACCCCCAGCCGACCTGATCCGCGTGGACGATCGTGTGGACGGCCAGCATCAACCCGGCGGTGACCAGCAGCGCACCCGGCAGATCGACGCCCCGGGCCAGGCCCGGGCCGCTGTCGCGCTCGACGGTGCGCAGCGCGCCGACCACGACCACGGCCCCGATCGGCACGTTCACCAGAAAGATCCAGTGCCAGCTGGCCAGGTCGGTCAGTACGCCGCCGGTGAGCGTGCCCACCGTGCCGCCACCGGCGGAGGCGAAGCTGTAGGCGGCGATTCCCTGCGCCTGCTCCCGGGGCTCGGTGAACATCGCCGTGACCATGCCCAGGATGCAGGCCGACGCCACCGCGCCACCGATCCCCTGCCCGAACCGGAAGACGATCAGGGCGGTCCCGGAGGTGGCGAGGCCACACAGCAGGGAGGTGGCGCCGAACAGCGCGACACCGGCGACGAAGACGCCCCTGCGGCCGATGAGATCACCGAGTCGCCCGGCGAACAGCAGCAGCCCGCCAAACGGGATGACATAGGCGTTGACCACCCAGACCAGGCTGGTGGCCGAGAAATGCAGGCTCCGTTGCAGAACGGGCAGCGCCACATTCACGATGTTCTGGTCGATGACAATCATCATCTGCCCCAGGCACAACACGGCCAGTGGTAGCCAGCGTCGCGCCCGACCGCCGGGCCGTTGTTGTGCCTGCGGGGCCGATTCGGTCATGAACGGGAACTCCTCGATGGGGCGACCAGCATTACCGTGATCGATGGTGATGATGGCCGCCCCTCGGGGCGGGCGGAAGAAGGCACATGTTTGTGCCATGGGAACATCGATGTGACCCAGGCCCAGGCCCAGGCGTGGCGTGGTGTCCGCGCGCGGCGGTAGGGTTTAATTCGATGGTTGTCAAAGTGTTGAAATCCCGGGGTGGCCCTTCGTGATCACAGGGCCGGAGAGGAGGCCGGTGATGGCACGTCAGCTCCCGCAGCCAGGCCGTGACTCGATCAACCTGGTCACGGTGCTGGCCGCACTGGCCGATCCGGTCCGCCTCACGCTGATGCGCTCGATCTATGCCCACAGCGATCCGATCGACTGTGCCACCATCGCCGCCGGCATCGAGGTGACCCCGCCGACGATCTCCCACCACTACCGCGTTCTGCGCGAGGCCGGCCTCACCACGACGACGGCGGACGGTCGCCGCCGCATCGTCACCATCCGTCACGACGACCTCGAAGCCCGCTTCCCGGGCCTGCTCGCGGCCATCCTGACCCCTGAGCTCATCCCGCCGGCTGCCGCGGCGGAGACGGACCCCGCGCCACGGGCGCGGCAGGGGCGGCTCTCGGCGCACTGATCTGCTGGTGCGGAGTCGGATGTGGCTGCCGGCCCTGGTTTCCCGATTAGGTAAACCCCGTCGTCCGGGTTCTTTACTTCGCCTAACTTTAATTCCGTGGTTGCTGGTGTGCTCGATCCCTGGTCGTGCGCGTCACATGAGGATTCCCTTCTTCGGTTTTCCGTCGCGTGGTCGACCGGCTTTGGCCGTGTTCCACGGTGAACAGCGGTAGCTGGCCCGGCCGAGCGGTGCGGTGCGAAGCATCGCGGGGCGGTGTTCAGTCGGGCACTGAGCGCAAATGCCGGGGCAGGTGGAGTGAAACTCCGTAGGTGCGGGCGTTGCAGCTGCTAGAGTCCGCATCTGCGTGCCTCGCGGCGGGGATCTCCGCGGCCTGCGACCCGAGGTGACGCCGACTACGCGACGGGCCCGCGATGGTGCCCGGCGCTTTTGGCTATGCGTTTCCGTCGAGTGTGCCGCAACGGAGCTGCCACCTGACTCCAATCGGTGATTCGGCGCTGCCGGACACCTGTGCGCACCCCGGAACGTCCCAGCATGAACACTCGCGAGAATCGACCGAAGGAGACCTGAACATGCCACGGTTGCCCGGTTATGCCCGTTTTCCCGTCAGGTCCACAACCCCGCCCGCCGTCCGTCCCATGGTCCGCGGCACTGTCCGCGCGGCCGGCATGGCCGGCGTGGCGACGCTGCTGGGGGCCGCCCTGGCGGTGACCGTTCCCGGCACGGCACACGCCAACTCGGTGGGCCTCACCGTCCGGACGCCCGGAGCGACCAGCGGTCCCAGCGCGACCTTCGCCGAGATCTCCACCCACGCGGACTGCGCCAGCGGCCTGGTCGCCGGGGGCGGGGTCGACCAGGCGATCGGTACCGGGACGGCGTCGAACGGCAACCATGTGATGGGCTCCTCGCCGAGTTCGGACGGCAGCTCCGAGTACACCGGCACCACCGGTGTCGTCGGCACGGACGTCACCCACTGGCTCGGTATCGGCGGCACCGGTGGGGCGACCGACGCCGCGTTCTCCACCACGCCGTACGCGACCTGCCTGACCAGCACGCTGATCAACCACACGCAGGTCGTGATGAACAAGGTCGCCGGTCCGACGACGGCCTCGACGGTCGGCCTGGTCACCGCGGTCTGCCCGGCGAACACGGTGCTGCTCGGCGGCGGTGCGCGCAGCACCCCGGCGAGTATCGGCAGCATCAAGCCGATCGCCAGCTTCCCGACCTTCAACGACGCCGGCCACAGCTACGGGGCAAGGGCCGCGGCGGACGGTGCGACCAACCCGAACGCCTGGAGCGCGGTGGGCTGGAACGGTGGTGGCGGCAACGTCGGTAACACCACCTACGCCTACGCGATCTGCAGCGGCAGCGGCATCAACGTCAGCGGGGTGACGGTGAAGGTGCGCTTCGCCGAGGTGAGCGGCCCGACCTCGGCCACCACCGGGCAGACCGCCACCGTCGGCTGCGGCGGCTCGGACGGCCGGCTGATCAGCGGCGGCGCGGCAGTCAGCGGCGGCAGCGTGACCACGACCGACTTCACCGGCCCGGGTTCGGGCGGCACTCACCTCAACGGCAGCTTCCCGAGCGGCTCCACCGGCAGCCCGGTCGCCAACGGGACGACCACCGCCGCGTACTGGACCGCCTTCAGCCACACCGGCGGCGCAAGCTCGCCGAACACCTACACCGACGTGTGGGCGCTGTGCGCCGACGACGGCGTCTGACCCGGACGGCAGCCACCGCACGTCCAAGAGTCCGCACGTCCCACCGCCCGAAAGAGTCGACTCGCATGCCCGCACGACACTCCCGGCGCGCCGCGCCGTTGACCCCTCGACCAGTTCGGCCCGTCCGGCCGCCCGCGTCGCCTCTCCAGCCGGCTGCTTCGCCGTCCAGCCGGGGGGACGTCCGCGGGCGGTCCCGAGCGGGACGTCTCCTCGTCGTCGGCGCGGTCGGCGTGCTGGCCGCGGTCACGGGGGCGGCCGTCGTCGTCAGTCCGGCGGCCGCGGCTGACCCGGCCCCGAGTTCGTCCCCCTGCGGGATGACCGGAGCGCTGACGACCTCGGGCGGGGCGCCGGCGTGCGGCTACGGCCAGCCGGGGACGGACACCTTCACCGTGCCGGCCGGCGTGACCAGCGTGACCATCGACCTGTTCGGCGGCGAGGGAGGCAGCGCCGCCGGCTACGTCGAACCGAACCCGGTCAACGGTGGAGCCCCCGGCGGGCTCGGTGGCCAGAGCCATGCCATCGTGGCCGTCCAGCCTGGGCAGGTTCTGCAGATCACGACCGGGGCCGCCGGTGTTCCGGGGACCTCCCGGCATGGTGAGTTCGCCCGCCTGGGTGGCACCGGTCACGGCGCCGGCGGCGGTGGTGCGCACGGCGGTGGTGGCGCGGGTGGCGGTGGCTCGGATGTCCGGGTCGGTGCCTTCGGCGCGGACGACCGGATTCTCGTGGCCGGCGGTGGTGGCGGGGCCGGTAACGGTGGGCCGCTGCTGCATGGTGGTGACGGCGGCGGGCTTGTCGGCCAGGACGGCGGCCAGGGCGGCGGTCCGGTCGGGTCGGGCCTCGCCGGTGGCGGCGCCAGCCAGAGCGCGCACGGAACCGGCAGCCCGAACTCGGCGAAGGGCGGCCCCGGCAGCCCCGGTGGCGACATCGACCCGGCCAACAGCCAGCCCAACCCGGGCAGCGGCGGCCCCGGCGGTAACGGTGGTGGCGGCGGGAACGGCGGCGGTGGTGGCGGTGGCGGCTACCGCGGAGGTGGCGGCGGATCGGGTGGCGGCGACCCGGGTGACTTCTACGGCGCCGGCGGCGGCGGGGGCAGCGGGTATGCCGCGTCGTCGCTCACCGAGGTGGCGCTGACCGGTGGCGTCAACCATGGCAACGGCCGGGCGGTCGTGGCGTTCGGCCAGTCCTGCCTGACCGGGGCGCGTAGCGGTCCGTTGACGGTCGCCGCCGGCCAGTCGCTGTGCCTGGGCACCGGGGGACGCCAGAGTGGGCCGGTCACCGTGCGGGCCGGGGGCGCTCTGTTCGTCACCGGTGCCACGATCTCCGGTCCGGTGAGCGCGGACGGGGCATTGGCGATCACCGCCTGCGGAGCGACGATCTCCGGCCCGGTGTCGATCCACGCCACCAGCGGATACGTCCAGCTTGGCGGCCCGTCGGCCTGCGCCGGTAACACGATCTCCGGTCCGTTGACGGTCGAGGCCAACCGCGGCGGCCTGACCGTGGCCGCCACCACGATCACCGGACCGGCGCGGATCAACGACAACAGCGGCAGCGGCCCGGAGCCCGGCAGCGACGTTCCGTCGTTCACCGGCAACCGGGTCAGCGGCCCGCTGAGCTGCGCCGGCAACCAGCCGACCCTGCGCCAGTCGGGTAACACGGTGACCGGGCCCCGCTCCGGTCAGTGCGTCTGACGAAGCCAGTCAGCGGCCTTGGGCCGGCGGGCCCCGGGCCCGGCGCCCCCGCCCCCCCCCCGGGGCGCCGGGGGGCCGGGGGCC
>NZ_JALKFT010000012.1:49346-94681 GCF_023242945.1 Frankia umida | reverse complement strand
GGCGGGTCACCAAGCCCGTCCGCGGCCTGGGGGGGGGGGCCGGGGCCCGCGGCGCCCGGCCAAGGCCCATGCGTCCATGCGTCCATGCGTCCATGGGTCTATGGGTCTATGCGGGGCCTCACCCGGTCTGATCCCGGACGACTCCTGCACCGCCTTCGGCCCGGTCGGTGGAGGTGACCGATCCGCGCAGGCGCCGTTCGGGGGCGGTCAGGGCGCTGTAGACGAAGGCGACGGCGCCGAGCAGCGCGGCGGCGGCCGGGATGGTGGAGGCGCCGGAGAGGTCGACGGTCAGGCCGCCCAGGGCCGCGCCGACGGCGGCACCGGCGTAGATCGCCGAGCCGTTGAGACCGAGGGCGACGGCGGAGACGTCCGGGGCGACGACGAACAGCCGGTGTTGCTGCGGGGTGATGGACAGCCCCTGGAAGGCACCGACGGCGAACATCGTGACCATCGCCGCGCCGTACCAGGCCTGCGTGCCGATCAGCACGGTGAACGCGCAGGTCATCCCGCCGGCGCCGAGCAGCAGGACGGGTAGCGCACCGCGGCTGTCGACCAGCCGGCCCACCAGCCGGTTACCGACCAGGCTGCCGACGCCGAACGCCAGCAGGACCAGCACCAGACTGGTGTCGTCGCTGTCCATACCGAGGACGACCGGCAGGTAGGAGATCAGCAGGATCGGCGCGCCGACGAGGCCGACCGTGGTGAGCAGCACCAGCAGCACGGGCGGGCGTGTCAGCACGCCGAGCCGGGTGCGCATCGACGTCTGCGGCACCTGCGCCGCCGGCAGCCGCGGCACGCACAGCGCCGTGATCGCCGCCAGCCCCGTGATGATCCACAGCACGGCCCGCCAGCCGAACCACTGCCCGATCAGCACCCCGAACGGCACCCCGAGCACCGTCGACAGGGACGTCCCCGCCGTGACCGCGGCCAACGCCCGTCCGCGCCGTTCCTCCCCGGCGAGCACCCCGGCCATGATGTACGCGTTCGACTGGAACGCCGCCGCCCCGACCGCCGCGAACGCCCGCCCGACCGCCATCACCGCGTACGACGGCGCGAGCGCCTGGCCGACCATCCCGAGCAGGAACAGGATGAGCCCGCCGCCGAGCAGCACCCGCCGGTCGTAGCGCCCGGTGAGCGTCGCGACGACCGGGGACGCGACCGCGTAGGTGATCGAGAAGATCGTCGTGAGCTGCCCCGCCGTGGACACCCCGACCGACAGGTCCTTCGAGATCGACGGCAGCAGTCCGCTGAGCACGAACCCGTCCACCCCGAGTGTGAACGTCCCCGCCGCCAGCACTCCGAGCTGCCATCCCCGCAGCCCTCCCTCGCCGGTTCCCCGCGGACGGACCATCGGCGCAGCGGCGCTGGTCGGCGGATCCGCGCTGGTCGGGGGAGCGGGGCCGGTCGGGAGATCGGCGCCGAGGGCGGTCGCGGCGGACGGGGCACCGGCAGCGGTATCGTTCGATGACTGTCGAATCGTCACGGGCGTGAGGCTAAGGCTCGATTCGATGGATGTCAAAGTGTTGGAATCGTCGTGGGGTCCTTCGTAATCGCAGGGGTGGCCGCCGGCGCACCTGATCCACGCGCACGACGGCCCGGTCGACTGTGCCGCTGTCGCTGTGATCTGGAGGGCGACCGTGTCCCACGCGCCAGGCAAAAATGATCAGTAGTGATACCGGCACTGGGCGATTCGGATCTCGTCTCCGCTTGTCTTGTAGACAAGTCGATGCTCGTCGTTGATTCGACGGGACCAGTACCCTTGAAATCCATGTTTCAAGGGTTCCGGTTTGCCAATTCCATCGTTGCCGTTGCGGGCGATGTCCTGGATGAGGGCGTTGATGCGCTTGAGAATTTTACGATCCTGGGCCTGCCACCACAGGTAGTCCTCCCAGGAGTTCTCATCCCAGATGAGCTTCACTCGATCATGTCCCGAACGATGCCGTCGCCGTTTTCGAGTCTGTCGATGGACGTCACCAGCCTGCGCGCGTTTTCTGGGCTGCGGAGCAGGTAGGCGGTCTCTTTGAGGGACTGGTAGTCGTCCAGGGACACGATGACGACCGGCTCGTGACCGGCACGCGTGATGACGATCTCCTCGCGGTCATCCGCCACCGCGGACAGAACCTCCGCGTATCGCGCGCGCGACTCGGTGTAGGTCATGGTCTTCACGGCGCCCTCCATCTCGTACAGGAATCTGTACGTACAGAAAAGTGTACGCTTGATCGCGGTCCCTCGGGCGCCCGGTGGGAGCCGCACCGCTGTGACAGCCGGCTGGGTCGGCTCGTCCGCCCGCGCCTGGGCCGCCCGCGACGTCAGGGCGACCGCGCACCGGGCCGCTGTCAGCCGGCCGCCGCCGCATCAGACGCCTGAGCCGCGGCGTACTCAGCCGGCTCGGCCGTCCGGCGTCAACAGCGGACGGTTCAGGCAGTCGGTCGCGGTCGGCGGGGTGCCGCCAAGGACGAACTTGCAGGTGGAGCGGGGATCAGCCTCCAGCCTGGTGACGGGTGGCGCAGGCCAGGCGGCGTCGGGAAGCTCGTTGTCGCTGACGTCGACGCGCACCACCGCGAGTTGCCTCCCGTCGGCGGCCCGGTCGCTGCCGTAGGAGAAGGTCCCGGTCGCTCCGATCACCACCCGATCGCGAATCCCAGGCGCGTAGCTGCGCGATGTCCAGGGTGTCCGTGCCTCCGGGCCGGCAGCCGGCATTGAGATCGTCGGCTGGTTTCTCCTCGTCGGCGTACCGGTTGGCGAGTGTCAGGATGTCGGCCGTGCGGCAGACGGCGTTGAGGGTCAGTTTCGCGGCGTCGTAGGCGAGAGCGGTACGTTCGTCGACCCACTGGGTCACCGGCCGGCGCAGCACCGGTGACGCCGAGACATCCGCGTCCGCGCGCGCACCCGCGGTGCCGGTGGTGAAGGAGAACATGGCGTTCAGCCGGGTGCACATCTGCGGGAGATCAGCGGCCAGCTGAAACGGGAAACGTCCGGATTCCATGATCCTGGCGAGTTGGCCGTTCGCGCAGGACGCACCGGCGAGCATCGGCGCCGGACCCTTGGAGATGACGCGAAAGACGATGTTCCCGGACGAGGTTCGCCTGAAGATCACCATCGGACGGGTGACAGGACGCCGGCGTCCATCCGTGCGCGGAGGTCTGGAGCGGCTGTCCGTGGACGCTGATGACATCCGCCTCCGTCTGGACATCGGACACGAGGTCGTGGACGTAGTCGTCGTTGTCGGGCGCGATGTTGCTGCCGGAGCAGTCCCGGTTCGGGAAGTAGACGTCCAGCTGGGAGCGGCCGGTCCAGGCGGCGTAGCGGACGGCGATGAGTGCCTCGCGGGTGTCCTGCGGCACCAGCTGGAAATAGGAGTCGGAGAGTTCGGTGAGCTTGTCCCCGCTGAGCGTGGTGGCGATCGTGACGATTCCGGCGTCGCCGAAGGCCCGGATGGCTTCCCTGGTCGACGTGAGCGTCCGATCCAGGCCGATGATGCTCGCGACATGCTGCTCGCGGTCCTGGGCGAAGGGGATCAGCAGCCCGGCGACCTTCGCCGCGGATCGCATCTGCGATCCGCCGTTGGCCACGGTGACCCGCACGATCGGGCCGCTCTGCTCGGTGCTCTCACCCAGATAGTCACTCGAGTCCGGGGCGCTGGCGTCGGCGGGCGCCGGCCGGCAGGACGGGTCCGGCGCTGGTGACCATCCGGCCTGCTCTCGCGACGCTGTGAATCTCTTTCCGGGCGCCCGCTGACAGCCCTCCAGCTTGGCTGCTGACGCAGCCCGGAGAGTTGTTCGTCCAGAGCGGGCAGGGATCGGATCGGCGGCCATGGGGTGGCTCATCGGCTGGCTGGGATCAGGGCGTTGCCGAGGCAGTCGGTGGCCTCCGGCGGGATGCCACGAAGGACGAACTTGCAGGTCGACTGGGGGTCGTCCTCGAGCTCGGTGACCGAAGGCGGGGGCCAGCGGGCATCGGGAAGAGCCTGACGACCAAGATCGACGCGCAGGATGGCGAGCTGCTTGCCGTCGGCGGCGTGGTTGGTGGCGAAATTGACCGTGCCGGTCGTCCCGCTCTGTGGCGCGTGCTGGATCCAGTTCTGGACGGCGCGGGTGTCGATTCGGTCGGTGCCCTCGGGTTGGCAACTGGCGTTGAGGTCCATGCTGGTGCGGCAGACCGCGTTGAGGGTGAGCTTCGCCGCGTCATAGGCGAGAGCGAGGCGCTCGTCCACCCACCGCTGCGTGACCGGCCGCCTCAGCACCGGTGCGCTGGTCGATCCTGGTGCCGCCGGCTCGGCGGGAGAAGAAGCGGTGTCGGTGATGTAGGAGAACATGGCGTTCAGCCGTGTGCACATTTCGGGCAGGTCGGAGTCCAACTTGAACGGGAATTTTCCCGCAGCCATGATACCGGCCAGCTTGCCGTTGGCGCAGGACTCCCCGGCGAGCGTCGGTGCCGGCCCCTTGGAGATGAATCGGAAGATCACATGGCGGGTCCCGGACCCACCCAGCTGTGTGAAATTTCGGACGACCGCGTCGTCGCCCAGGACAAGAACGCCGTTGGAGCTCGGCCCGTCCACCGTGTCCAGGCAGCCGGCCATTCCGGTACTGAAGTCGCCGAAGTCGGCGTGCCGGCCCGCGTAGTACACAAGGTGGTCCCGCCCGCCGCCGTTGCTGCCGAGCCGGCTGCATTCAGCGGCGAAGTACCCTTGGAGATCGCCCTTGCCCTGGCAGGTGCGGGCCAGCCAGCCATGCGGCGACACCTCCAGCGGTTGGCCGCGGACATCGCTCGCTCGCGCGGCCGCCTGCGTGTCGAAGACCAGGCTCTGGATGTAGTCGTCTTTCGTCGGCGGAATGTTGCTGCCCGAACAGTCCTGGTTCGGAAAGTAGATGTCGATCTGGCGACGTTGTGTCCAGGCGGCGTAGCGGGTGACGACCTGGGCCTGGCGGGTGTTCTGTGGCACGAGCTGGAAATAGGACGGTGAGAGCGCGGTCAGGTCGTCCCCGCTCAGGGTCGTCGCGATGGTGAGGATTCGGGCCCGCCCCAGATCGCCGATCGCCTGTTTCGTCTGCGGGATCGTTCGGTCCAGACCGATGACCGCGCCGACATTTTCAACAGAGTTGCTCGCGAAGCGCACCAACAGGCGACCGACGACATCCGCCGATCGCATTTCTGACCCGCCATTGGCGACGATGACCCGCACGATCGGACCGCTCTGCTCAGTGTCTTCACCGAGATATGACGGTGAGCTCGCCTTGCTGGTGTCGGGGGGCGCTGGCCGACACGACGAGTCTGGGGGATTATGCGTGACGATGTTCTGGTGCCGCTGCCAGATCAGCAGGCCTTCGAGTTCGCTGACCTGTGCCGCAGCCCAGTTCCCGCCCTCGTTGCTCGATGAACTCAGCCCCGCGAAATAGATCAGAGTGACGAATGGTCGATTCGACTGTTGACTGTGCCGGCGGAGGGTCTCGGCGCAGGTGTTCTGCCTTCTGATCAGGTGCTGGACGGCCACCAGGTCGTCCACAGATCGGTCGGTGTGGTCATTGCCGTATTCGCCGAACACGTAGGCCCCGTCGCTGTACCCGATACATTCGCCGTCGCGCCGCTCGAGGTGCGACGCGCTGTGTTTCGGCGCGGTGCAGGACGACCCCTTCCCGTCCCGCAGGGCCAGGACGATCAGCAGGCCGCCGAACAGTGCCAGCACGAGGACCCCGGCGACCGCCGTTCTGCGCCAGCCGAGTCGGCCCCGCTCCCGGCCGCGGTTCGGTGTGGCTCCGGAACCTTCCTCCCGGGTCAACGTCTCCGTGGTGGGGGAAAGTACGCGGGGCTTGGGATACTTCTTGTTCAGGCGATGGACGATGTGATGGGCTCGATAGTCGTGCACGAGCTCGTCGAGTATCCGTCGGTATGCCTGATCATGATTCATGATGCCGGTTTCGAGCTCGTCGAAAACCAGATGCCAGAAGATCTTGATCGAGCCGGGGTCAGCCGGAAGCCTCGCGGCTGGGAAGTTGATTTCCCTCAGTGCGATCTTGGCGGTCGAGAGATCGTGCAGGCATTCGATGCATGCCGAACGAAGATCGCGAATGTCGTCCGGGTTGTCCAGGAAGGCGCTGCCGGCGATGTCGTGCTCGTCGTGGGCAGGATGAATATCAGCCACGGCCTCACCCCCCTGTCGGACCGTGCCACTTTTTCTCACCTGATGACGAAGAGCGTAGCTGTACGGATCGCCCGAGGGTGGGCCGGGCATGCCCTCATTGCGAGACAACCAAAGGTTGCCCCGTAGGGTGGCCTGGCGTCCGGGTGTTCGCCCAGCTCACCGTCCCAAACGTCCGCGCGGCTCCAGCGCCGGACGCTGGAGCCGCGAACCTGGGGTTGACCGTCACGTCGGCTTCGTCGAGCCAGCGGATCGCCGTCCCGTCACGGTGTGTCTCCCGCGCCGATGCGGGGAATCGGCAGCGGCGCGAATATGACGTACAGCGCAGATGCGCAGGACTTCTGAAGTGCAGGAGTTCTGAAGTTCCGCCGACCGCAAGCCCAGCAGCCCCGGAGGATGATCGTGTCCTACGCGCCGAGCGGTGCTTACCCGGAGCGCTCCGCTGACTCTGGCCGAGACGCTGCCACCCCAGCCGCCGAGCCCGCCGACGGTTCCGCAGAACCGTCGAACCCGAACCCGACCCGGCGGCGGGGCGGACCCAGCCGGCGAGGGCGAGACGACCGAAGCTCCTGGGG
This sequence comes from Frankia umida, assembly GCF_023242945.1. Taxonomy (NCBI): domain Bacteria; kingdom Bacillati; phylum Actinomycetota; class Actinomycetes; order Frankiales; family Frankiaceae; genus Frankia; species Frankia umida. The sequence continues at coordinate 87,970 of NZ_JALKFT010000012.1, read as the reverse complement.
AACTGCTGCGCCCGGTCGACTGGGACGGCTCCTTCGCCCGCGCCCGCGCTTGGGCCGCCCGCGACGCGATCGCCGTGGCTGACCGTCCCGCCGATGAGTACGAGGCCGAGCCGGCGCAGCAGCAGGTGCCCCGGTCGTCACGGTGCCACCTGTCGGCGAGGCTGTATCGGGCATGAACGGTGTCGCCCTGATGAAATGCCCGCACCCCCTTCAGGCAGGCAGGGATGCCACGGTGGATGGGGTCAGCACCATTTTTTTCGGCAATGAAAACTTGGAACATGGCCAACGAAGCGATGGCTCTCGTCGCTGTTCGTATCTGAGGATCCGCCGCTGTAGGTTCCTGCTGCTGTTTCGGTGGGTTCCACATACGTGGGCTGCGGTTGCGGCTTCAGAACGACAGTGATCATGCGTCCGATTCGGATTTTCTCGCCCGCCCTGGGGAGACTGTCCACGACGGTGGCAGCGGAGTCATACGCCGCGGATGCGAGGGCCTCCCGCGATGCCCGCTCCGAAGCGAGCTCAACCGAAGGGTCGGAGGATGCTTCTGGCGGTTCCGAGGCTGGTTGCGAGTCAGATGCGCCGATCGGATGGGGTGGGGACGTTGTGGTGGGCGCACTTTCAGTCGCGTACCGGTAATCTATGAGCTCGCGGATTCCCGCAAGCTGCGGGATATTTTCTCTGGAGGTGCCGATCGGCAGATCTGGCATCTCTGGGTGCTGTCGAAACCAGGTGTACTCGTCGTTTCGTAGATAATAGAGGCGCGCACCTTCGGCGCTTGGAAGCGGAGACCCGGCAGTTGGCACCGTCGCCGCTACTGTCCAGTTGCTCGTGATCCAGACACCTCGACTGAGCGGAGAGAGATCGTGCACCGAATAGCCGTGAGGGGCGGAGGACTCTGCCTCTCTCAGGCCCATGCCGACGAGATTCGGCATGGTCGGCGAACGTGAGGCCTGCGCTCCGGAAGGCTGCGTGACCAGGCCTGCGGCTGTTGCGCTGGCCCCATCATCCTTGTCGTTCTGGCCGAAGATGACAACGGCGACGACGAGGACGGCGATGGCGGTGGACCACCGCGGGTGCCGAGATATCCACTGGAAGATCGATCGGGCCCGTGTCTGGCCGCTCATGAAAGTCGACTACATTCAATATTTTTCAAAGCTCCCCCGTAGCTTTGCACCTGTTCAAGGTGGTGCATGGTGAGCATAGCGGTCGAGATGTTCAGCCTGGAAGGCGGACTGTGTCTGGATCCGATGCTGCGGGTCGGCTCGAGGACGGGCATGGTTCACCTCTCGTGGCCCTCTCCGTCAACGTGGTGGTAGGCGACCGCTGGGCTCCGCGCCCGGTGAGGTCGTCCCCGTGCGGCTTGACCCGGATCTGCGGGCGGCGCTGGCCGCCCGCGCCGCCGCCGACCGCACCAACGTCGGCGACGTCATCCGCCAGGAACTGCATGCGTGGCTCGACGTCGCCTGAACGTCACCCCTCACCAGCCAGCCGCCAGCTCAGCCGGTATGCGGCGCACGCCCGTCTGCGCGTCGGTGCTCTACTGCGGCGAACGGGTAGCAGTGGGATCATTACCGGCAGTCCCTGTGATCTGGAGGATGACCGTGTCCCACGCGTCGAGCGGCGCTGACCCGGAGCGCGTCGCTGATTCTGGCCGAGATGCTGCCGCACCGGCCGCCGAGCCCACGGTCGGTTCCGCGGAACCATCGAACCCAGATCCGGCGACGAGGTCGGACCTGCCTGCCGAGGGTGGGACGCCCGAAGCCTCCGAGAACCGCTGCGCCCGGTCGACTGGGATGGCTCCTTCACCCACACCTGTGCCGCCCGCGACGCACAGGCGACCGCGCGCCGTCTCGCTTCCGAATACGAGGCGGAGCTGGATCAGAAGTTCGCGGACGAGCTGTCGCGGAAGTACCGCGACGAGGCGAAGGCGCGGGCGGATGCCCGGCGACGTGTCGAGCTTGACCGGCTGGTGGAGCAGGCCGTGGCTGAGAAGACACCGCCGAGTCTGTTCGATCGGTTGGGGAGCCTTGGTCGCGTCTGGGATGACGATGAGCCCGGTTCGCCCGGTAACCGCCTCGTCGACGATCGCGCGTCCGACGAGCCGAGTGCCACCCCGATCGCGGTGGTTGTCGGGCAGTGTCGGTACGGTGCCACCGGCTTCGAACCGGGCCACCGCCGACTGCGTCATGCCCGCCGCGCGGGCCAGTTCGGCCTGGCTCCAGGCTCGCTGCTGACGCAGCTCCCGCACCGACCGGCCCAGCTCGAAGGCCAGTCTGGTCGCCTGCTAGGCCTCACGTGCACCCGGCTCGCCCATTCGCCGTTCCCGCAGCCCTGTCCAGTCCGCCTGCTCAGCCATCGTTGCTGTCCTCCTCTTGCGCGCGTGTCGGGGTGGGTGGGGCCGAGGATTTCGCGGCGGGTCTCGTGGACGCGTTCGTGGCGGTCGAGAATCCGCTCCAGATGAGGGAGAGCCTCGCCTGGCGGGAACACCGGCGCCCCGCCCGCCCCTGGAAACCGCACCCGCCCGTCAGCTGTCCGGCCGATACCGCCGCTTTCGCTGCCACTGGACGTCTCGCCGGGGACGGCCGGTACCTCCCGTCCGAGCCGGGCCCGCACCGCGGTGACCAGGCCGCGCCCACTGGGCGACCGCCTTTGGCGAGGACAGATAGCCGTCGGAGACCACCGCGATCGTGCACCTGGCCTGGCTGATCACCCGGTCGAGCCAGCCCACCCGATGCGTGCCCGGGATCAGATCCCACGACTCGTTGACCACCCCGAGCCCGGCCTGTTCCAACATGTGGGACGCCCACTCCGCCCACGGTCGACCATCATCGGCATACGAGACAAAACGTATCGGTTCAGAAGACACCGATCCACGGCGTAGCGGTTCAGGGTGCCGCGTCCGGTCGAGCCCGTCGGATGACGCGGGCGCCGGCCTGGCGGATGGTCGGGGCGGAGACCGTGGCGGGGCTGGGGGCAGAGTCGGCGTCAGGGTTGGTGGCGCGATGGGAGATCTCGGCATCGATCAGCCGGATGAGCCAGGTGTTCATCGAGACGCCGTCAGTGGCCGCGTGACGCCTGGCGGAGTCGCGGATCTCCTCGGGCAGTCGGAGCGTGATGGTCCGGATCATGGCCTCGAGGTTAGCCGTGTTTGACGGTCAGCAAAAGCAGGCGGTCGCGTCCCGCTGTGGTCCGGTCGTACACGCCTCCGGTGGGCCCGACGCCGGTGCTGGGCACATCGGTACGTGAAGAAGAGTGATGGCGGACAAGCGCGCCACGCTCCAGATCGGAGACCGAAGGCTGTTTCACGTGCATGCGCTCTGCGAGTTCGACCTGGGTGAGGTCCTGCTCCTCGCGAATCTCGCGTAGTCGGTATGCGCGGACCTCGGCATCAAGCTGTGCGCGATGCCTGGCTACTTCACCCTCTCGAGGTGGTCTTCTGGCGCGAAATTCATCCCAGGTGGACACCATGGAAGTGCTTCCGGGTCGTAGTCGCCACGCAGCCATCCGTCGTCTGCTGCGTAAGGAGTAAGCCGGCCTGTCGGGTACCGATCAACGCTCTGGTGTGGCGAGAATCTTGAAGAGCACGGTGTTGACGTTGGTGAGTGTCTGCGTGTCGACCCGGCGGACGCGGGCCTCGAGGGATGCCTTCAGGACAAAGGTGACCAGGCCCATGACCGCCCACCTGCCATCGCCGAGATCGACACAGAATCCTTCGTCGGTGGCCTGCCTGACGACCAGCGCGGCCAACACTGTCGGTTCTTGGGGGATCTCGTTGTAGACCGTGGAACTGAGGACTAGAACCTCCCGGGGCGCCGCCCGGGTGCGGGTGCTCCAGATCTCGCCGCGGCGCGGTGGGCTCACGCGGCGGAGTTCGCCACGTTGGGCAGCCCGGCATCGGCGAGTGCCTGCTGGTTGGCCTCCCCGAAGGCCAGCGCCGCCTCGATGACGGCGGGATTCTCCGAGATCCAGGCGGCGTGCGCGGCACACCGGCGCCGCATGTCCTCGGTGTCGAGAAGCCTTTCGACCCAGGTGTTCATCGAGACACCGTCGGCCTGCGCGTACCGCTTGACCGCCTCGTAATCGTCATCGGAGAGCCGAAGTGTGAGCGTCCGTTGCATGCGAATCATGCTATCAAGATCTGAATTTGTTCATGGATCGGACGGTGATGGTGGGTCAGTCGGGGTCGGTGAGCAGGTCGAGGCGGCCGAGGGCCTGGGGGCCGGCGGCGTGGGCGTGGGTGCGCAGGTCGTGGTGGGTGGGCGCGGGGACCTCGAGGGTGTGGGCGAGGCGTTCGGCCTGGCGCAGCAGGTCGGTGCGGGTGATGCCGACCCGGCGGGTGAGGGCCAGGGCGCGGTCGAGGACGGCGGTGCGGCGGGTGGCGGTGTCCTCGCACCACAGCTGGGCGATGTGGTTCCTGGACAGTTCGTACGAGCCGAGCCGGTACAGGCCCAGCCGGCCCGCGCCGAAACTGGCCGGGGGCAGGACGATGCGCCACAGGCCCGCCGGGGTCTGGCGGGGCACGCCGATGCCACCTCCGTACCTGGCGAGCCAGGCCGTCCACAGGGTGTGCGGGTCGGCGGTGTCCTCGGCCTCGATGAGCTGGCGGGCATCGTCGACCTGGCGGACGACCTCGGCCAGGAACGGGTCGCGTTCATCGGCGCGGGCGGTGTAGGCGAGCACCCCGTGTTCCGCGGTCTCGATGAGATAACAGGGCAGGTAGGCCTCGCGGGTGCCCAGTTCCTGGATGGGGCCGAGGGCGGCGGGGACGTTGAACTCGGCGCGGTCGGGGCGTTCGGCGAGGGTGCGCACCGCGTCGGGGCGCAGCGGTGTGGGCGTGAACAGCTGGCGGAAACGGGTGAGGCCGGGGGCGCGATCGGAGGGCACGGCGGGTTCGGACAGGACAGCTATCTTGCCGTCGTAGTACGGGCGGGGAAACGGCCAGCCGGTGAACCGTTCGAACATCAGATGCTGGCGGCTTTCCCGGGCGACATAGCGGACGCCGGCCCGCCACGACCGCCGGCCGAGTTCGGTGAGTTCGAGGCGTCCACCGTCGTGCGCGGTGGGGGTCACGGTGACGTGGCCGATGGCGAGAAGCATTCCCAGGCAGCGGTGCAGCAGAGCGGCGGGCAGGGAGTAGAACGCGGCGATCTCGTCCACCGTGGTCAGGCGGGCCTCGGCGATGGCCCGGACCAGGAAATGGTCGAGGACCTCGAATGCCTGCGGATCGTGTACGGACGCGCTGATCTCGACCTGCCACAGCGGCCACAGCACGGGAAACAGGCGGGTGGGCCGCACCCCGGGTATGGCCGCGGCATCCTCCAGTGCCCGCCGCGCCGGATAGATCACCGGCTTCGCCATCAGTAGCCACCGTCGGCGAGCAGGCGGGCGATCTCGCGGGAGGGGCGCAGATCACCGTGGGCTCGCAGGTAGGTGACGAGTTCGCCGGCCATGGTCGCGAAACCGGTGTCGGTGGCGGCGCACAGCGTCGAGGTGTCGCCGACGAGGACGAGTTGCTGCTTCGCCCGGGTGATGGCGACGTTGAGGCGGCGTAGCTCGGAGAGGAAGCCGACGGCCCCGCGGTCGTTGCTGCGGGTGAAGCCGTAGACGATCAGGTCGCGTTCGCCGCCCTGGAACGAGTCGACGGTGCCGATGTTCTCGCTGATCCCGGCCGGATCGCCCAGCAGTCGAGCCAGTGCCGCCTCGATCCGCGCCGCCTGCGCCCGATAGGGGACGATCACCGCCCAGTCGGCGAAGTAGCGGGCGGCCCGGGCGATCTGCGCGGCGATCAGTTCGGCCTCCAGGTCGTTGACATAGCCGCGTTGCTGCCAGGCCTCGGTGGCGCGCAGTTCCTGCTCGGCCCGTTCACGGGCGGGACGATCCGAGGTGTCGATCATCCCGAACGGGCTGCGGAAGATCGGGTCGCCGCCACCGCCCTCGTGGGACGTCCGAAGTCGTCCCTGGTAGAAGGCGCCGGAGACGAACCGGGCGAGCACCTCGGGCATGCGGCGTTGCAGGGTGAGCTCGACGCGCTGCTCGTCGCCCAGACGAGGAAACAGCAGCTCGAAGCCGCTGGCACGCAGCAGTTCGCGGGTCTCGTGGGCGTCCTCGCCGGGCGGGAGGGCCTGCGCCCAGCGGCGGACGTCGTCGTCCTGGAACGGTGGCAGCTGGAAGTGGTCGCCGACGAGCACCGAACGGCGGGCTCGCACCATCGGGACCAGCATGTTCGGGGTGGAGATCTGCCCGGCCTCGTCGATGATCGCCACATCGAAGACGATGTCGGTGAGCAACCGGCTGCTGGCGGTGCCGACGCAGGTGGCGGCGACGACCTGGGCGTAGCGGACGAGTTCGTGGCGCAGCTCGTGCTCGGCATCGCCGATCCGCGACCGCCACTGCGCCAGCAGGGACGCCCGGGCCCGCACCGTCTCGATGACCTCGCTCGCCCAGGCGTGGAAGCCATCCCAACCGGCGAGGTCATCCGGTGCGGGCGGGCTGCCCGACGGGCCGGCAGAACCGGCACCGGGAGCGGCCTCGGCGGTGGCGGTGGCCGTGGCGGACAGCAGGGGGTGCACGGCGTCGAGGATGACCCGGCCGGCTTCGGCGAGGTCATAGTGCAGTTCGGCGATGGTGCTGTTCAGCGCGTCGCGGTCGGCGGTGAGGGCGGCGCAGCGTGGGTCGGCGGCGGCGAGCGCGGTGAACTGGGCCCGCAGCGCCGCCACGGCCGTCGCGGTGCGTGACCACTCGGACGCGGCGGCGGCCTCGGCGGTGGCGGCGCGCGTCAGGCGGGCGTTCAGCCGGGCCAGGCGCCAGCCGTGCCACCAGCGGGCGGGGCCGGTCGCGCCCGCGGCGGCGCGTTCGCGTACGGGAAGCTGACCACGCAGGGTGGTGAGCCGTCCGGTCAGTTCGGTGTGGTGGGTGCGGGCCCGCTCGTGGTCGACGTCGGCCTGGCGCCCGGCGGCGGCGAGCTCGGGGGAAAGCGCGCTGATGGCCTCGGCCAGACCCTGTTCGGTCGCGTGCAGCCGCGCCCCGGTCTGTTCGGTCCGGGTGCGGCGTTCGGCGAGGTGGTCGAGCCACTGGCGCAGCAGCGGTTCGGCCCGTCCGAAGGCGGCCATCAGGTCGGGCAGGCGGGTGTCGGCCAGGATGTCGCGGCGGAACGCCTCGAGCTGGCTGTCGACGGTGCGTAGTCGGGCGGCGGCCGTCATCGAACTCTCGCTGCCGATCCGGACGGCGTGCACCTGCGCGGGCAGACCCGCGAGCACGTTGTCGACGGCCCGGTTCGTGTGCGAGGTGACCAGCACCGTCTCACCGCGGGCGACGCATTCCAGGACGATCTCGGTGATGGTGCGCGTCTTGCCGGTGCCCGGCGGACCCAGGACCAGCAGCAGGTCGGGCACAGCCACCGCGCGCTGGAACGCCAGCACCTGACTGCCGTCGAGCGGTCCACGTGGACGGGCGTCGCCCGCCGGCCGATAGGGCGCGAAGGCGCCGTCGACGAGGTTCGCGAGCAGGTTCGGGTTCGCCGCCAGACCATCGGCGAGGGTCTCCAGCGTCTCGCCCTGGAGCTTGTACACCCGGTCGCTGGGCAGCACGCGCAGCTCCCCCTGGGCGGGCAGGGCCTGGAAGTCCACGGTCTGTTCGAACCGGACGACGACCTCCCGGCCGTCCACCCGGTCGACCCGTCCGCGCAGTTCCGGCTGGCCGCTGACCTGCACCTGCGCGCCCGCGGTGATCCCCTGCCCGCGGGCGAGCTGGAAGACGTACACGCCGCGGCCGGAGAAACGCTGCTCCCGGGCCGCCTCGAGGCGGGTGTACGGCACGGGTGGTGCCAGCTCCTGACGGGCGACCTCGATGTCCCGGCTCGCCTCGATGACCTTCGAGACCAGGTCAAGATAGCGCCGGTGGTGCGGCGGGAGCATCCCGCCCGGCTGGCCTGGGCGTGGGCTCGCGGCGGTCAGCTCCCGCCAGGCATCGCGCAGCCGCGCCCACTGGGACGACCACGGCTGGTCGAAGGCGCCGCGTCCGCGGGGCAGATCGGCGACCCGGTCGAAGGCCCGCCAGCCGGCCGGGCAGCTCAACATCAGCGCGGCGGTGACCAGCTGGTCCTCGTCGCGGAACGTCCGGCGGCGGGCGAAACCCAGGCTGTAACCGTCCTGGCGCCGGGTCGGGTACAGGACGGCCACGTGCCGGCTGGCGTAGACGACCAGGTGGCCGTCGCCCGGATTGTCCCGGTCCGGTTCGACTCGCGCCGGCAGCATCCCGCGGGCCGACAACGCGGTCAGCTCCTCGACGAACCGCGCCGGCTCACCACCGAGCGCGTCGATCGCCTTACGCGACGGGACGACCGCCAACGGCCCGTGCAGCGTGACAGACACGGTCGTCAACGACCCGGCCTCCTCGATCCAAGGTCAGGGCCCGAACCGGGGCTCGAGCCGGGAGTACCGAGGGACAGGGAGTGGCGGGCGTCGCGCAGAGCGGCGACCAGCTCGTCGGCGCGTGGCCGGTGGCGCGGATCGGCACTGACCGCGCGGGTGAGCAGATGGTCAAGGTCGTCCGGGCAGCCGGCTCTGGACGGGCGGCCGCCGAGGGCGTCGAGCACCAGCGTCGCGAGCTGCCGGACATCGACGGCGGCGCCCGGTTCGTGGGCCACGTCCACCTCGTTCATGCCGACCAGGCCAAGATCACGCGGTGTCGGTGTCGGTGCCGGCGTCGCTCGGGTGGCAGCGGCAGCGGCAGTGGCGGTGCTGGCAGTGGCGGGCATGACGATGGTGTCGGGGGAGAGCCGGCGGTGGGCCTGCCCGTGCCGGTGCAGCACCGCGATGGTCCGGCCCAGCGCCGCCGCGTCGGCCAGCACCCGGGCCGCGACGATCCGGTCCGGTCCGCCGGGTGTGGGCAGGCCGGATCGGACTGTGCCGTGGACCTCCCGCCAGGTCCGTCCCGCCACCGCGGACATGATCATGATCGTGTGGTCGGGCTGATGGTGCCGCGCGAGCAGCGCGGGCAGGCCGGCCGTGCCGCGCAGGGTCGCGAGCAGATCCGCCTGCGTGCGCAGCGCGCGCTGCCAGGCCAGTGCCTCCGGCGTGCCGCGGCGGACCCGGAGATGGCGCAGCCGCACCAGTCGTCCGCCGGAACCCAGCTCACGGGCCGTCGCGTCGCGCAGCACCCAGGATCCATCCGACGCGGCCTCGTGCACGACGGGATCATGCAGCAGATGGACGACCCCGCCGACGCTCAGCTCCTGCCCGCCCTGCCACGGCGCGGCCGTCGGACTCGCCGCGTCGATCACCGTGTCGTCGGCCCGAACACGCAGCACCGAGACCTGCCCGGACGCGCCGTCTGCTCCTGCCGGGGAACGGCCGTAGTAAAGCGTGCGGATGCCCGCGCATGCCGGCTGTGAAAGCAGGGTGCGTAGCCGGGTCTCATCCCACAGTCGGATGGGGATCGCGGTGCGCCGCTGCTCGTCGGCCCGCCACCGTTCGAAAGCCTGCCGCCGTGGGCCATCCATCGTCACCGGGATACAGAGCGTCCATTCATCGATCCGGTGGCCCTGCTCCGCGGCGGCCGCGCAGGCTCGATCGAAGGATTTCCGCACCTCGGTCAGCTGGCCGCTCCTCACACCGTTGATGAAGTACTTGACCTGCCAGATCCGTACGTGGCTGGTGAGATCGCCGGTGTACACGTCGATTCCCCAGTCGCCGGGCGCCGGTTCGATGCCGTACGCCGGGCCCTCCAGCAGATCGACCAGCGAGGTCACCATCTGCTCGAAGTCGTGCCGTCCGCCGGCGTCGTTGGAACGCATCCGATGAGTCTGGAAGTTGATGGGCGGTAACCCGACCGGAAGATCCACCCGTTCGCTCCGTCCCGCATCGTCCCTGTTCTCGATGATCCCACCGTGCTGCACCGTAGTCGTAACCGGTGTAACACTGTGAGAACTTGGCCACAACATGTCGCGATGGGGACCTCGCACCATGTGCGTAACCGGTCATCGATGACCGCCATCTCCGCTGGTCAACGCGGATGGGATCACTGTCCGGCGCGGTTGATGTAGGCCAGGTCGCGACCTGGACCGGCCGTCCTCGCCGCGCGTGATCGACGTCCTGGCGGGCCGCCCGTGGTGACAAAACCGGAAAAGTCCGTGGTGGTAGGGGTATCCGCGTCGCATGATCTGGGGGCGGTACGGCGTGGGCGGCGTGGCCGCGTGGGGTGACGGTCTCCGACGGTGGCCGGCGGACAGCGGACGGGGTGGCGCGGGTGTCGGGCGGGACGTACGCCGCGGTGCTGACGACGACGACCGCGCCGCGGTCGGTCGCGGTGGTGACGGGGCTGCTCGCCCTGCTGGTCGTGCTGGCCAGCAAATGGGGGGAGCGCCTCGACGCCGCCGTGCACGAGGGCGGCCACGCGCTGGCGGCCTACCTCACCGGGCGGCAGGTGCTGGCGGTGTGGGTCGAGTCCAACGGCGGCGGCGCCACCGCGACCCGCGGCCGTTCGCGCGGCGCCGGGCTGTTCCTGACGGTGGCCGCCGGCTACACCGGTCCGCCGCTGGTCGGCGTCTGCTCGGCGAAACTGCTCTCGACGGGACGGGTCACCGCCGTGCTCATCCTGGCGGCCTTCGGCCTGGTCGCCCTGTTGCTCGTCACCGTCAACCGGTTCGGTCAGGTGCTGCTGATCGGCATGCTCGCCTCCCTGATCGTGGCGGGACGGTACAGCCCCGACTGGGCGCAGCTGTGGTACGCCCATTTCCTGGCCTGGTTGATGCTGCTGTCCGGGCCACAGTCGGTGCTCATCCTGCATCGGGTCCGGCGGGGCAGCGGTGGCGGAAGCGGTTCGGATGCCGACCTGCTCGCCCTGCTCACCCGCATCCCCGGCGTGTTCTGGGTGCTCGCCTTCGCCGCGTTCAGCCTGTGGTGCGCTCTGCGCGGCGCAACCCTGCTCGTCCACGCCTGACGGCTGGTGTCGGAGTACTGCGCCTGTCCGTGGCCGGCACGGTCATAATACGAAACGTCGTATTAATACTAATAATGCCGGGGTGTGCGGGGGTGTCGGACTCGTCCGCGCCGGGCATGCGGAGGGGGCTGGCCATCGTGAGTGGCGGCGAGGCGGAAAGCCGGTTCGGCTGGGCTCGGTCGGCGCGGGCGGTGGCAGGCAGCGACCTGCGGACCGATCGACCGCACACCGCGCGGGTCTACGACTACTACCTGGGCGGCAAGGACCACTATCCGGCCGACCGGGAGGCGGCGGAGAAGACCCTCGCCGTCATGCCGAACGTGCGGACCATGGCGCGCCAGAACCGCGCGTTCATGCGCCGCGCCACCCGGTACCTGGCCGGCGAGGCGGGCATCCGCCAGTTCCTGGACATCGGAACAGGCATTCCGACCTCGCCGAACCTGCACGAGGTCGCGCAGAGCGTCGCGCCCGACTCCCGGATCGTCTACGCCGACAACGATCCGATCGTGCTGGCCTACGCGCGTGCGCTGCTGGGTGGCACCCCCGAGGGCCGCACCGCCTATCTGGACGCCGACCTGCACGATCCGGAGTCGATCCTCGGCGCGCCCGAGCTGCGCGAGACGCTCGACCTGACCGCGCCGGTCGCGCTGTCCCTTGTTGCGATCATGCACTTCGTCCAGGACAAGGACGATCCCTACGGCCTCGTCCGCCGTTATCTCGACGCCCTGCCCGCCGGCAGTTTCCTCACCCTCAGCCAGTTCTCCGACGAACTGACCCCGGAGGAGACCGTCGAGGCGATCAAGGTCTACAGCAGTCGCGGTCTGCTCGGTCAGGCGCGCACCCAGGTCGAGATCGGCCGCTTCTTCGACGGTCTCGACCTGGTCGACCCCGGTGTCACCCTGGTGCACCGCTGGCGCCCCGACGAGCCGTTGGACGAGAGCCTCACCGACGCCGCCGTCAGCATCTTCGGTGGCGTCGCGCGAAAGCCGTAGGGCTGACGGGGTCGGGGTTGTCCGCGATACGGGAGAAATGATCGTCGACGGCGGTCAGCCAGGCGAGCGGGCGGCTGGCATGCGGGCTGTGGTCGGCGCCGGCGATGACGCAGAGGCGGGCGCCGGGAATCGCATCCGCCATCGTCCGGGCGGACGCACGCAGGCTCGAGTCGTGCTCGCCGACGATGACCGTGGTCGGCACCGTGATCTCACCCAGACCGGGGACGAGGGACGGGTAGGTCCCGAGCTCCCGACCGAACGCGGACAGCGCCTCGGGATCGACCTTGCCCAGCCCGTCCGCCGCGCGCTGCTGCGGCGTCGGCCCGCTGCGCGTCATCTCGATCTCCGTGACCTCGATCCCGCCGCCACCATCCACCGCCGCCCCGACACCTCCTGTCGCGCCAGCGCCCTGCGCCGCAGCGAGATCGTCCACCGCATGAGGATCGCCTGGCGTGAGGTTGTCGTCCGCCGCCGACGGACCGTCGGGTTCGGTGTGCTGATGACCGGCGAAGGCGGACGCCATCCGCTCGAGGATCGGGGCGACGATCCGGCGGGCGAGGGGCCCGGGCACGTGGGCCGGTTCGGCGGCGGTGTCGACCAGGATGAGCGATCGCACCCGCCGCGGATGTTCCAGCGCGTACCGCAGCGCGATCACGCCACCCATCGAGTGCCCGAGCAGGTTCACCGGCGTGGGCCCCAGACTGTCGATGACGAGGGCGAGGTCGGCGAGCAGCAGATCGAACGTGTACTGCTCACGTCCCCCGGTGGCCCACCCGCTCGCGCCATGTCCCCGGTGGTCATAGGCAGCCACGTGTCGACGAGTAGCAAGATCGCCAGAGACCGTAGCCCAGTCCTGCGTGCTGCCTGCGATTCCGTGGACGAGCACCATCGGACCGCCCGCGGCGCCCGAAGTCCCGGCGATGGGGCTTACGGCGACAGCCGGGCCGTCAACGGCCACGCTGTCCGGCGTGAGCAGTTCGACGTGCAGGTCAAGACCACCATCAACCGGAACCCGCCACTGCCTCGCGTCGACCACCCACCCATTCTCCCGTGCCCAGCACCCGCTACCAGCACCATCGGCACCGCCGGCACCAGTGGCACCTGGTAGCGCACCACCGGCACCGGTACCACCAGGATCACCAGGACCACCGGCACCTGAACCTGAGCAGACAGCCGTCAGTCGCCCCCCACCCGCATCCACATCCCCGGTGATCTTCCCGTCGCATCCTCATGCCGAGGGATAATCGGATTATTCGGCCCGTATACCGGAACAGCCCTCGGCATGTACCCGCACAACCCTCGGCATGCCCGCTCGGCGCGGCCGGAGGGTATCCCGGTTCCCCCAAAAGGCGCATCGATGTATCCCGGACGACCACATCGCCAAGAAACCCCGTGGTGACGTGGTGGGTGAACGTCAGGTCGTCAGGTCGGTCAGGACGTGGGGCGGGCGGGGACGGTGGTGAGGGTGGCGAAGCCGGCGTTGAAGGCGGCGACCTCGTCCGTCGGCGTGGCGGTGGACGTGCAGGACTGGGCGGTCAGGATGGTCTGCGGGTCGGCGACCTTCGCCTCGCTGGATAGTTCGCGCAGGCCGCGGACGGCCCCGCCGGCGAAGCAGTTCGGCACGTTGAGGTTCGCGACGGTCAGCGTGCTCGACGATCCGCCGGCGGAACTGCCGGCCTGACCGCCCGCGGCCGGGGTGGCGAGCAGGGTGGTGCGATGCGCCGACAGCCAGGCCAGGACCTGGGCGACGGCGGGAGCGTAGTCGTAGGTGTCGCCGAGACCCTCGCTCACGGCGAGCGCGGGGATGCCGCGCTGGGCGGCGGCGCGGGCGGCGCCGACCGTGCCGGACAGGTCGACCACGGGGCCGAGGTTCTGGCCCTCGTTGATACCGGAGACAACCAGATCCGGCTTGAGGTCAAGGTCGTCGAGGGCGACGTTGACGGCGTCGGCCGGGTAGCCGCTGACCTCGGTGGCCTTCAGGCCACTGGTCGTGGTCGTCTCGTCGTGGCTGACCTGGCCGCCGCTGGTCTTCCCGCCGGTACCGCTCTGGTTCGCCGCCGGTGCGACGATCCGTACCGCGGTGGCGGGCAGCGCCGCGAGGGCGTGGGCGACGGCGTCGATGCCCGCGGAGCCGACTCCGTCGTCATTGGTGACGAGAACGTCGAGCGTGCCATCCGGTGTCCGCCCGGCACCCGCACCCGAAGTGGCACCCGCCGTGGTGCCCGCGGAAGCCGGCGAGGATGACCCGGACGCCGCGGAGCCACCGGAACTCGACCCGCAGGCGGCCACGGTGACAGCGACCAGGAGTGCCGCGGCGGGCAGACACATGCGAGCGGGCTTCATCGACACCGATCCTCCAGACCTACGCGAACGTTCTGATCTTCTGGGACTGCCACCTGCGGGGACTGTGATCTTCTGGGACTCCCACCCGTGGGTGGCTGACCCCACGGGTGGGGCTGTGGGTGGACCGCCCCGGCGCAGCGTGGCCACAACCTAGTGGCCGCGGCCCGCCGGCGTCCGTGGGACGTCAGGTACCGGACGTCCCACCTGCGGTGACGCTCACCCGTCCCGTCCCGAATGTGGCCTGGGTCGGCGATCAGGGCGCCGGGGATGGCCGGACAGTAGTGTGACCACGCGGGTCGCGGAGCATGACGCTGACCGGATGACGCGGGACGGATCGCACAGCGACGGAGGACAACGGTGACGGCCGAGGCGAAGCAGGCGGCGGACTTCCGGCCACGGCGCTCGGTGCTCTACATGCCGGGCGCGAACGAGCGGGCGCTGGAGAAGGCCAAGGGCATTCCGGCCGACGCGCTCATCCTTGACCTGGAGGACGCGGTCGCGCCGTCCGCCAAGGAGTCGGCGCGCGAGCGGGTCTGCGCCGCCGTCGTCGAAGGCGGCTACGGGCAGCGTGAGCTGATCATCCGGGTGAACGGGCGTGACACCGACTGGCACGCCGACGACCTGCGGGCCGCCGCGAAGGCCGGGCCGGACGCCATCCTGGTGCCGAAGGTCGGCTCGGCGGACGAGGTGCACGCCATCGAGCGTGATCTCGTCGCCGCGGGCGCGCCCGAGCACACGAAGATCTGGGCGATGGTCGAGACCCCGATCGCCATGCTGCACGCCCTCGACATCGCCAGCGCCTCCCCGCGCCTCGCGGTGCTGATCATGGGCACGAACGACCTGGCCAAGGAGCTGCGCGTCGAGCACGTCCCCGGCCGTGCGCCGCTGCTCACGGGTCTGGGCCTCAGCCTGCTCGCGGCCCGCGCCGCCGGCAAGGTGATCATCGATGGCGTCTACAACAACGTCAAGGACGCCGAAGGCTTCGCCGCCGAATGCCAGCAGGGCCGTGAGCTGGGCTTCGACGGTAAGACGCTGATCCACCCCGGTCAGGTCGAGCCGTGCAACACCGCCTTCTCCCCGACCGAGGCGCAGCTCACCGAGTCCGCCGAGATCGTCAAGGCCTGGGCGGAGGCGGAGGCGGAGGGCCGCGGTGTCGTCACCGTCAACGGTCGGATGATCGAGAACCTGCACGTCGACAACGCCCGCCGCCTGCTCGCCGTCGGCGAGGCCATCAAGGCCCGGTCCGCCAGCTAGCCGCTTCCTCGTGGGGCCCGGGAGCGTGCTCGGCGCCGGCGCCCCGCAGTGGCAAATTGGTCACGGTGTGTAATGCCGGTTGCCGGTGGCAGCCGGACGAGTATGGCGGGCGGGTCTGGGCGGGGTCGGGATAACCCGACCACGGCCGGACGGGCGTACCGGCTGGGATGGTGCCACCGGACGCGCCAGTGTGGACCATGTCCACGCCGCACCGCGACCCGAGGCATCGATGACCATGACCGTCCCACCACCGCCGGATCCCGACTCGTCGACCTCGTCGACCTCGCCGATCCCGCCTACCTCACCGATCCCAGCGACCTGGCCGTCGACCTCGCCGATCCCGTCGACCGCGACGACCGCGACAGCCGCGGGTGAGGGTGGCCGCCGGGTGGATCCCACCAACGTCGCGAACGTCGAAGTCGACGGTTTCGCGCCGGGGAGAGAACGTCGGGGAGCACATCAGACGGGGGAACAGCCGGCGGGGGACCGTCATGCTGGGGAGTGGCCGGTGGGGGACCGTCAGGCGGGGGAACGGCCGGCCGGGGGGCGTGGGTCGGTGGAACGTGGCTCTCGCACTGGCGCGTCCGGGGGGTGGTTGTACGGGCGTTTCGTGCGGGAGGTGGGGTACACGCTGGTGTGTTTTCCGCTGGCGATTGTCGGGTTTGTCTATGTGGTGGTGGCGCTGTCGACGGGTCCGGCGCTGGCGGTGACGTTCCTGGGGATTCCGCTGCTGGCGACGATGCTGGTGGGGGCACGGGGGTTCGGGACGGTGCAGCGTGCCCTGGCCGCGGAGATGCTCGGTGATCGGGTGGCTCCGCCGCGTCCGTTGCGTCCACGTAGCCGAGGGGTGATGCGCTGGGTCCGGGCGGGGCTCAGGGACGGGGCCGGCTGGCGGGCATGTGTCTATCTGCTGGTGAAGTTTCCGCTGGCGATCACGAACTTCGTGGTGACCGTCGCGTTCTGTTCGGCCGGACTGGGTGGGGTGACCTATCCGGTGTGGCAGCGGTATCTGCCCGTGCAGCATGACAGCGCGGGACGACCGCATCGCGGTGCCTCCTTCGGCACCGACTACTTCCTGGACACCTGGCCGCGGATGGCGATGGCGGTCGCGGCCGGCGCCGTGCTGCTCTACCTGGCCCGGCCACTGATTCACGGTCTGGTGGGGCTGGACCGGCTGCTCATCCGCGGCCTGCTCGGCCCGACGAACCGGCAGCTCGCCGCGGAACGGATGCACGAGCTGGAGCTCACCCGGGCGAGCGCGGTCGACGACTCGGCCGCGGCGCTACGCCGCATCGAACGGGACCTGCATGACGGCGCGCAGGCCAGGCTCGTGTCGATGGCGATGAACCTCGGCGCGGTCCGGGAACAGCTCGCCACCGCGGACGGCGACAGCCTCGACCTCGACCGGACCCGGTCGATGGTCGACGCCGCCCACCGCGACGTCAAGGAGGCCCTCGTCGAGCTGCGCGATCTTGCCCGCGGTATCCACCCGCCGATCCTCGACCATGGTCTCGAGGCGGCGCTGGAAAGCCTCGCCGCCCGAGGCACCGGCGCCAGCAGCAGCACCAGCACCACCACCAGCGGTGCTGGCGGGCAGCCGGTGGCGCTGCATGTCGACCTGCCCCAGCGGCCGTCGGCGGCGATCGAGACAATCGCCTACTTCTGCGCCGCGGAGCTGTTCACCAACGCGGTCAAACACGGCCGGGCCGACGAGATCCGGATCGGTGTCATCGGACGCGCCGGACGGCTCCGGCTCACCGTCGTCGACGACGGGACGGGCGGTGCCACCCTCGAACCCGGTGGCGGCCTGACCGGGCTCGTCGAGCGGGTCCGCACGGTGGACGGCTGGCTCGACGTCACCAGCCCACCCGGCGGACCCACCCGCATCACCATCGACCTCCCCCTGCACGCCTGACCCCTGGCGCCGACGGGTCAGTCACGGCGAAGGCGCCTGACCGCATTCCGGGACTCGAGGAACGCGGTTCTGTCCAGGGCTGCGGTCCGGGCCGCTGTCGGGCCCCGCGCCCTTCTGCTCCGCCAGCCGGCGATGGACAGGTGCGGTGTGCGGGGCGGACGGCGAGGGGCTCCCGTCCCAGGAGAGGAGAGGAGAGGAGCCCCGCGCCCGTGCTCGTGCTCCGGTCACGCGCCTCGGGAGGCCTCGAGGGCGTCGAAGGTCTTCTTCCAGGGGAACATCGCCTTCCAGGCGTCGATGTCCGGGACGTCCTCGAGGATGACGTCCTCGTAGTCGAAGATGACCTGGACACCCCAGGAACGCAGGGTGGCGATGTTGGCCAGGAACGCCGGGTGCTTGGCGTGGGTGGGGTTCGGCGGCAGGGCGATGATGATCGGGATGCCGGAGCCGATGGTCTCGTTGAGCAGGCTCAGCGCCAGGGTGTCGGAGATGCCGCCGGCGAACTTGTTCACGGTGTTGAAGGTGGCCGGGGCGACGACGACGGCGTCGGGGATCGGGCGTTCCTCCTCGTCGTCCTCGACCAGGACGTACTCGCTGCGTACGGCGTAGCCGGTGAGCTCGGCGAGCGCGCCGGTGTCGAGGAACTTCAACGAGGCCGGCGTGGCGACGATCCGGGTGTCCCACCCGGCGGCCTTCGCCTGCGAGACGAAGTCGGGCACGTCGTCGGCGGGGTAGCCGCCGCCGCAGACAACGATGTAGAGCGCGCGCGTGTCAACAGTCATGGCATGCACCTATCTCGAGGCCGTGCGCCCCTCGGAGCCCGAGGACGGCCTTGCGGACGTGAGCCTGGGAGGGCGGCCGTGGTGGGCCGCCGCCCGGTGGACGTGAACCGTGAAACACCGGTCGTGAACCGTGGGACCGGTCGTGCGATCTGGGCCGGGGTACATCGTCCGCCCGGATCCGCGAGATTTCGGCCGAATCCGCAAACGCCGCCGATGTTCTGAGCAAAGGTCCCGTCCGGACCGGTCACGATGGCCCGGCCAGCCGGGCTACGAGTCCGATGCGGCCGCCGCGGGTAAGGGCGGCCTCACCTCGCGGGCCGTCCGACCAGGGGATCCGTCCGTTCGGGTGGGGCGTTCGGGATGGGCGTCCGAGGGGGCTGGGGTCTGCTCCGGGCGGCCTCAGATACGGGTGAAGGCCTGGGCGTCGCGGCGGAAACGGTCGAGTTCGGTGAGGCTGATCGTCGGACGGGCGGCGCGGGCGGCCTCGAGGAGGTCCTCGGTGCGCAGCGGCGTGGTCGGGGTGGCCGGGGTGCCACCGTGCGGTCCGGCCGCGTCCGAGTCGGGCTTACCGGCCTCGTCCGCCCCGCTCGTGCCGGCCAGGCTCAGCGACGCCAACCCCGACCCGCTGGTGAGGGCGGCCCGGGTGCTGTCGGCCGCCCGGTGGAAGGCCGCCGCGGCGGAACGCTGCACGACCGCGGACAGGTCCGCCGGGGTGAACAGGTCGGTCGCGGCGACCACCGCGTCCAGGTCGATCTCCTCCTTGTTGGCGACCCGCTCCAACAGGCCGGCGAGCAGCACCCGCCGTCCGGTCGCGTCCGGCGGGCCGACCGGCAGCACCAGGTCGAACCGGCCGGGCCGGACGAACGCCGGGTCCAGCGCGGACACCGCGTTCGTCGCGCAGATCAGCAGCCGTCCAGCCACCCCACGGAACGCCGGGATGGCCTTGAGCAGTTCGTTGACGACCGACTGGTTCTCCGGTCGGGTCTCTCGCGACTGCGCGATCTCATCGACCTCGTCGATGAACACCACGACCCGCTCGACACCCATCAGGTCGTGGATGGCCGAACGCAGCTCCGAGGCCAGCCCGGCCGCGCCGGAAGCCAGCCGCGATGGCAGCAGCTCGACGAACGGCCATTCCAACCGGGCGGCCACCGCCCGGGCGAACGACGTCTTGCCCGTCCCGGGCGGCCCGAACAGCAGCATCGCCGTGGGAATGACCACGCCGTAGGCCTCGGCGAGTTCACGTTCACGCACCGGCAGCAGCAGCCGCTGCTCGATGAGCGCCCGCTCCTCGGTCATCCCGGCCAGGTTCGACCACTCGGATGTGCTCAGCAGCGCCCCACCCCACCGCTCGACGGTCGACACGTCCGCCGGGCGCAGCGGGATCTCCTTGTCGTAGAGCACCTGACCGGTGGCGGCGAACCCGCGGTGCAGGAACGCCTCCTCATCGGTCTGACCCGGGGTGATCAGGGTGGTGATGCGCCGGCAGCCCGCGTGCAGCAGCTGGTTCTCCACCGACTGCAACAGCCCCGAGCCGATCCCGTGATGGCGCCAGGCCGGTGCGATCGCGACGGTGAGGACGCGACCCTGACCGCCCTCCTTGCGTCCGACGGCAGCGCCCACGATGTGCTCACCGGCGACGGCCACGACCGCCGGGCTCTCCGCGTCCGGCCCCTCGTGACGCAGGGCCAGTACCGTGTCGGTCAGGTTGATCGGCGGACCGCCGGGTGTGCTGCGTACCTCCTCGAGCAGGCGGACGGTGGCAGCGTAGTCGACGGTCTCGTAGGGACGAATGTGCCATATGGGCACGCTGGCTCCTCAGGGTCGCTCACCGACGGATCGTCCCTACCGACTCTCGTCGCCCAGAGTGACTATTTAGCCGGGACCGTTGGGGCGATCTCGCGGGACCTTAGGACCGCCACCCATGGCCATTGGCGCTGTGACCGCCCACCGGTGGTCCCCCTGCCAGGGTCGCCGTCGTGTCGGCAGGGCTGTGACCTGCGGCTCTGCTGGTCGGGTACCCGCAGGCGGGCGAGTTGCCGGCGGGGCGTGTGACTCTCGTCCCCGCCACCTTCGACGCCTTGCCCGCGTCCCGCCCGTCCGGGCAGATGGTGGACAGTCCGTGATGACCTACTTTCTGTGGCCCGCTCTCCGGTCGGTGCGCTCGACCGTGGCCGGATTGCGGTCGGGGTCACGAGATGCCGAGGTCTGTGCCGGGATTTCGGCCTCGAAAATCCGAGCAACCCTCGGCATGTCGCCGAACAATCCTCGGCCTGTGGTCCGATGGTCTTCGGCATCTGATCGGATGGCTCGCGGCGCACCTGTCGGATGGCTCTCGGTGTTCTCCTGTGTACCGGGATTCTGGTCGCGCCGAGAGGTGCGGGTGCGGGTGGGGTGCGGGTTGGATGGGGATCGGGCGGGGTGGGAATCAGGCGGGGTGGGAATCAGGCGGTGGTGAGGAGACAGGTGCAGGTGCCGTGGGCGATGAGTTTGCCGTCCGCGTTGGTGACGGAGGATTCGGCGGTGGCGGTGCGGCGCCCGACGTGGATGGTTCTGGCCTCACAGGTGACCTGGTCCGCCGTCAGGCTCAGTGGACGAACGAAGTTCACTTTGAGCTCGAGGGTCGTGTAATAGCTGTCGGCTGGAATCCTGGTGTACACCGCACTTCCCATAGCGGTGTCCATCAGGGTGGCGATGACACCGCCGTGCACCGTGAGCATGGCGTTCGCCGCGGCGGGGGACGGGCGGAAGGTCCACACGCTGCGTCCGACCTCGAGGGTCGCGAGGTGGATGCCGAGGGAATGTCCGACGCCGACGTTCTCGGCGAGGCCCTGCTCGAGCAGGGTCCGCAGGTCCGCGATGCGCTGGTCGATCCCTGCGGTGCCGTTGTGGTCCACGCCTCAACCTCCAGTGGGTGGCGGCGGCGCCGCGGGGCGGGGTCCGCGCCATCTCGACGACATGCGGTCGACAGATCCGCCAAGAAGGCCGATCTGTCGAGACGATAGCCACGTTGCCGGCGGGAGTTCACACGCCAGTCGGGGGCGGGGAAACGGCGGATGAACGCCGGGAGAAGGTGGACCGTCCGTCCGGTGATGGGGCGCGTAAGAATAGATGAACGCCGGGGAATGGTGTCCAGAACAATACGCGAAAATGTGCCGAGCGATCGGCCTGTACGGCTCATTGCGGACGACGATGGATCGATAGAAGAGATAGTGCGTGCGTTGACCCGCTGGTGGCCGATTGTCAGTCTTGGTGGCGACAGCGGGAACGTCGATGTCCTTCGATGGAACGCGCTCCGCCCCTGCTCCACACCGCCCCGCCATGAATGGTTTACCCAGGCAGCATCTGTGCGTTGCCGGGTCATCCGAGCAGCTGACGATCGACCAGACGCGAGAGGGGTGTGTCGTGCCGGACGCCCGAGCCGAACATCCTCCGTGGGTCATGCCGGCGCCGATGCCAGCGCTGGTGTCGCGGGCCGGGGCGGAGCGTCGGGGGCACGGTGGCGGCCCGCGGCCCGGGTTGGAGTGCCATCTGCTTTCGCTCGCGGATCTGGCGGCACTCCGGCGCGATCCGGACGCGGTGGATGCGGTGGGGCGGGCGGGCGGTCGAAACCGGACGTTGGTGCGTCGGGTCGGGCGCCTGCTGCTGGCGACGGTCCTCGCCGACCATCATGCAGCCGCACCCGGGGTACTCAGAGTCACGGCGGATGGACGTCCGGTGGCGCCCGGCGAGCGGGCCGAGGGGGCGCGGGCGGGGATCGCGCATGACGGGGGAGTGCTGGTCGTCGGCTTTCATCCGGCGGGCTGCGCGGTGGACGTCGAGGACACGCCGGTGTCGTTGATCGCCGAGGTGGCCGGTCGGTTCTGCGGAACCGCCGAACGGCGGTCGCTGCCGGCGGGCGCGGCGGTGCGCGGGGTGTGGACGGCGAAGGAGGCCGTCGCGAAGTACACCGGCCTCGGCCTGCGGGCGGGGCTGCGCACGATCACCTTCGACGGCGACCCGCTCGCCGGCTGGGTTCGCTCGCATCACCCGGGGACGCGTCGACCGCCGCTGTGCCGGGTGGTCGCCACCGGCCGGCGTCACCTCGCCTTCGCCGTCGGCTCCAGCTCCAGCTCCGGCATCGGATCGGTGGCCGCTCCGGTCGTCGAGGTGCACCGGTGGGTCCCTGACCTCGACCTCGGCGCGGACGGTGGTGGCGGCTCGCTTCGCCTGGTCCGCGCCCGTCTGGCGCCGTCCGGGGAGCTGGCCGAGCTGGCCGATGCCGTGGGCGCGGTCGCGGCGCCGCCTCGGACGGGCACCGGCCCACCGCGGACCCGCACGTCGCTTACCAGCCCTGGAACGACGACCAGCCCTGGACGGGAGCATCCCTGATGCGTGGCCTGACGTTGCCCGGCGCCCTTGACGAGGCGGCGGCGGCACATCCGGACGCCGCTGTGACCTTCCCCAGTTCGGCGGAGCGGGTACGACTCGCCGACCTCGCCGCCGCCAGCGTCGACCTGGCCCGCGGCCTGATCGCCGATGGTGTGGGCTTCGGCGAGCGGGTCGGGGTGTACAGCCGCAACAACGCCGACTTCCTCGTCGCCGTCATGGGTGCGTCCCGCGCGGGGGCCGTCGCCTGCCCGCTGCCGATGCCGACCTCGGCGGCCGATCTGGCCGGCTACGCGAGCCGCCTGCACGCCATCACGTCCGCGGCCTCGATCCGCCGGGTGCTGGTCGGCGCCGGGGTGGACGGCATCGTCCGCCGGCTCGGCCCGGTCCTGCCGGACCTGGACTTTCTCGGCGTCACCGCGCTGACGAAAGCCGCCAACGGTGCCGCGCTGCCGACGGTGACACCGGCGGACGTGGCGATCGTGCAGTTCACGTCGGGCAGCACCGCGGTACCGAAAGGCGTGGTGCTCACACACCGTAACGTCGTGCATGGGACGGCGGCGATCGTCGACGGGATCGAGCTCGGCCAACCCGGCGACCACGGGGCGACCTGGCTGCCGCTCTACCACGACATGGGGCTGTTCGGGACGCTCGCCGCGGTGCTGATAGGTACGCCGATGACGGTGTGGTCGCCGTCCACGTTCATCAAGAATCCGGCCGGCTGGCTGCGCGCGTTCGCCGACATGGGCTGCACCGTCGCGCCGTCGCCGAACTTCGGGTACGACGCGCTGCTCGCCGCCGTCGGGCCCGACGAGCTGACCGACCTCGATCTGCGGCGCTGGCGGATCGCGTTCAACGGCGCCGAACCGGTGAACCCGATCACCGTCGAACGGTTCGCGGCGCGGTTCGGCCCGGCCGGGTTCGCGCCCGAGACGATGTTCCCCGTCTACGGCATGGCCGAGGCGACCCTCGCCGTCACGTTCCCGCGGCTGGGCCGTCGGCCGACGACGACCTGGGTCGACCGCGAACGCCTGGCCCGGGACGGCCTGGCACTGCCGGCCGCGGCGGGCGCACCCGGCTCCCGTGGACTGGTCGGCCTTGGCCGGCCCGTGCGGGGGATGCGGGTGCGCATCGTGGACGAGCACGGTCACGCGCTACCCGACGGCACCGTCGGCGAGATCGAGATCGCCGGGGACGCCGTCACCGCCGGCTACCTCACCGCCGATGCCGATGCCGATGCCGTTGGCGGCGGTGGCGGCCTGGGTGGCGGTGGCGCTCTGGCGCCGGGGCTCGCGCCGGGACTGTCGGCGGCACCGGATCCGGCGGCGGCGCTGGTGTCGCGGCCGACATCGGCCACCGGCGGCTGGCTGGCCACCGGAGACCTTGGCTTCCTGGTCGGCGAGGAGCTGTACATCAGCGGCCGACGCAAGGAAATGATCATTATTCGGGGGGTCAACTACTACCCCGAGGACGCGGAGGCGCTCGTCCGGGACGCACCGGGCATCCATCGCCGCCGCTGCGTCGCGGTGACCGACACCGACGACACCGGCGCCGAGGCGCTCACCGTGATCGCCGAGACCACGCTCGAGTCGGCCGCCGACCGGATCGCGCTGGCCACACGGCTACGTGCGGCGATCGGTGCGGCGCTCGGGCTCGCCGAGGTGTCCGTGCGCCTGGTCGCCCCGGACGTGCTGCCCCGCACGTCCAGTGGCAAGTTCCGCCGCGTCGAGGCCCGTGACCTGGCCCGAGCCCAACCCCGATGAGTCCGGTGCCCCTGATGAACCCGGTGCCCCTGACGAACCCGGTGACCCGTCCGGCCCCCGACGGAGGTTGATCCATCCGATGCACGGCTATGACGTCTTTCGCCATTACGAACGCAAACGTTGGACGATCGAGGATCTCCCCTTCGACGAGATCGACCCCGACCAGGTGCGGCCCGAGTACGTCACGATGGTCAAGAGCTCGGTGATGGGCGAGGCGAACTCGATCGCCGCCCAGCACGGCTTCCTCAACGAGTTCGACGACTACGACTTCTCGGCGTTCGTCGCCGTCTGGGGTTACGAGGAGCTCCAGCACCACTTCGCCTTCCGGACCTGGCTGGACGCCGTCGGGGTGAGCATGCCCAGTGGCCCGGTCGAGGCGATGCGTGCCCCGTACGGGCCAGGTACCACCCCGTGCGCCACCCTCGCCACGAACATCATCTCCGAGCTGACCGTCAACCACGTCTACCGTTCGGTCGCCGCGTGGGTGCAGGAGCCGGTGCTGCGCGGACTGATGCTGCGGGCCAGCCGGGACGAGGCCGGGCACGCCCGCGAGTTCGTGCACTACGCCCGCCAGCGCCTCCAGCGGCATCCCGACGAGCTGTCCTCGGTGCTCGAGACGCTGTACGTGTACACCTCCGAGCAGCGCATCAAGCATCCCGTCGGGGTGTTCAAGAGCGGGCTCGCCGAGGTCGAGAACCACGAGACCATCGACACCGCCTTCGACATGTTCCTCGCCGGCATCGCCACCGAGGGCGAACTCGACCGGCTCCAGGACAACATCCGCCGCGCCTTCTCGGCCCTGACCGGCCTGGACGTCAGCACCAACTCCCGCGTCCGCCGTCGACTCGCCGAGGCCCTGGCATGACCACCACCGAACCCGCACCCACCGCGGACGAGGCGGACGGTGGGGCGGGTCCGCGGATGCCGTGGTCGGTGCTCGAGGACTATCGCTGCTTCGGCTGCTCACCCCACAACCCGCATGGGATCGCGCTGCAGTTCACCGAGCATCCCGAGGGGCTCTCGACCACGTTCCGGCTCGGCCGCAGCTACGAGTCCTACCCGGGGGTGGTGCACGGCGGGCTGCTGGGCGTCGTCGTCGACGAGACGATGGGCAACCTCATCGTCGTGCGCACCGGGCAGATCGCGTTCACCGTCAGCATGCGGCTGCGCTATCTCGCCCCGGTCAACGTCGGCGCCGAATACCTCTGTGTGGCCCGGTTGGGCCAGGGTGCGGACGGCCCGCTGACCAGCACGTCCGCGGAGATCCTCGACGTGCACGGCGCCACCGTCGTGACCGCCACCGCGAGCTATCGCAACGTCTCGTTCGGCGTCGCCCAGGACCGCATCACCCTGAGCGCCCCGGAAGCCACCCGCCTCGGCCAGGCCCTGACCACCGCCGAAGCCCAGCACCAGCCCGTCCCACAGCACCAGCCTGCCCCGCAGCACCAGTCGACCACGAAGGAGCCGCAGTGAGCATTGACGTCGACGGCGTCGTCCGTCAGATCACCGAGATCGTGGCCACCGAACTCGGCGTGGCCGTGGACATCCTCACCCCCGACACCGACCTGCGCGCCATCGAGGGCGCCGACTCGGTGCGGCTGCTGCGTGTGGTCGCCAAGGTCGAGCAGACCTGGGACGTCGAACTCGAGGACGACGAGGTCTTCGGCGTCGCCTCGATCGCGGACCTGGCCAAGGTCGTCACCGCCGCACTGCGGGTGCAGGCCGCATGAGCACCATCGCCGAGGCCAGCCCCGCCGCCGAACGGACACAGCCGGGGCAGACCAACCAGCACTACGACCTCGACCCGGAGATCTTCGGGCTTTTCCTCGACCCGCTGCGCAAGTACTCCTCCGGGCTCTACCGCACCGAGCCGATCACGCTCGCCCAGGCGCAGGTCGCGAAGCTGCACTTCGTCGCCGACCTGCTGCGGCTCACCCCCGGGTCGCGGCTGCTCGACGTCGGTTGCGGCTGGGGTTCGCTCATCCTGTTCATGGCCCGCGAGTACGACGCGCGGGTGACGGGGATCAGCCCCGCCGGGCGTCAGCACGAGTACATCGCCACCCGGGCCGCCCAGCTCGGCGTGATCGACCGGGTCACCACCACCGTCGGCCGGTTCGAGGACGCCACCCTGCCCGAGCGTTCGTTCGACGCCGTCACCATGCTCGGCTCGATCGTGCACATGCCGGACGTCGACCTCGCCGTGCGCCGAGCGCGTGCGATGCTGCGCCGCGGCGGCCGGTACTACGTCTCCGAGACGTGCTTTCGCAACGCCGCCGCCCGCGACGAGTTCGACCGCCGGGCCGGCACCGAGTTCGTCCGCAACTCCATCTTCGGCTGGGGTGACATGCGTCCGCTGTCCGAACTGGTCCGCGCGGTCGAGGACGCCGGTTTCTCCGTGGACGGCGTCGAGGACCTCACCGAGGACTACCGCCGCACCATCGAGGACTGGCTGCTGCGCGTCGAGGAGTCCGCGGCCGCGATCGACGAGCTGCGCCCCGGGATGGCGGCGGCCCTCACCCGCTACCTCGAGGTGGCGAACGCCGGATGGGGTTTCACCACCAAGCACTACGCGCTGGTCTGCCGCAATGGTCGCTGAGGTGCGTGGGCTGCCGACGTCGGCTCGGGCGATGCCGGTGCGGTCGATCGGGCTGCCAGCGGACGACCTGGACCGGTCGGTCACCGCGTTCATGGCCGCCACGCCGGTGACGCGGCGCTGGGACGTCGAACGGGACTTCGACTGGGGCGCCGCCGACGCGAACCGGCTCACCGACGGTCAGCGTTCCGCCGTCCGGTTCATCACGTTCATCGAGGATCATCTGCCCGGTTACTTCGCCCTGTACAGCAGCCGGTTCCCGCTGGACGCCGACACCGACGTCGAGACGTTCCTGCTCAACCGGGAGATCTACCACTTCACCGTGCGCTGGGCGCAGGAGGAGGACAGCCACGCCCGCGCGCTGTTCCGCTACCAGGTCGAATCGGGTATCTCGGCGGCCGAACCGCTGCGCCGGGAGCTGGCCGAGGAAGGCCGCAAGCAGTTCAGCCTGCCGCACGAGCATCCCGCGGCGCTGTTCGCCTACACCCTGGTCCAGGAGAAGGCGACGCAGATCTACTACCAGAACCTCAAGGCCGTCGTCGGTGACCCGGTCCTCGCCGAGGTGCTCAACCGGCTGAGCCGGGACGAGGCGCGCCACTTCACCTTCATGGCCGACATGGTCGAGAACTACCTGCACCACTATGGCGATTCCGTCGTCGAACCGATCCGCGAGGCGATCGCCCAGTTCCGGATGCCGCTGGCCGACACCCTGCGCGGCTACTGGCGCTGGGCGCTGCGCATCGCCGACACCGCCCACTACGACCACACCGAGGCCTACGAGCACCTGGTGCGGGTGGTCCGCCGCGCGGTCGACGCGCCCTCCGACCGGGTCGACGAGCTCGACCGCTTCGTCCGCGCCTGCCGCGCCCTGCCCGCCGACTCCCGCTGATGACGCTGCTATGAGGAGGTCCGCCGTGGACACCTTCACGGTCCCCGCCCCCGCGACGTCCGGGATCACGCCGGAGCAGGCGGCGGTGAACATCTTCGATCCGGCCTGGCATCACGACACGTTCCCCAACTATCGGGTGCTGCGGGAGGCGGGGCCGTTCGTCCCGGCGCCGCTGGGGGGAATGCGGCTGGTCACCCGCTACCGGGAGATCGACAGCATTCTGCAGGACCCGGCGTGGAGCCATGCCGAGGAACGCGACCTGATGCATCCCGACAGCGATGGTTCGGACCTGCCGACGTCGTTTCTGTGGATGGAACCGCCGGACCACACCCGCATCCGGCGGCTGGTCAGCACGGCGTTCAGCGCCCGGCGGATCGAGGCGATGCGGGCACGGGCCCGCGAGCTGGTCACCGAACTGGTGGACGCGGCGATCGTCGCCGGCGAGGTGGACCTGGTCGAGGCGATCGCCTACCCGTTGCCGTTGACGATGGTCGCCGAGCTGATGGGCGTGCCGGCCGCCGATCATGCGCGGGTGCGGTCCTGGTCGCATGGGCTGGCCCGCGGCCTGGACCCGGACATCCTGCTGACCCCTGCCGAGGTCGACAATCGGCAGCGCTCGGCCCGGGCGATCCGCGACTACTTCACCGAGCTGACCGCACGACGCCGGGCCGAACCCGCGGACGACCTGGTCAGCGCGCTGGCGCTCGCCGAGGCCGAAGGCGACCGGCTGACCAGCGACGAGATGCTCGCGACCCTGGTCGTCCTGCTGGTGGCGGGGCACGAGACGACGGTCAGCCTGATCTCGAGCACCTTCGACAACCTGATCCGCCACCCCGACCAGTACGCGGCGTTGCGGGCCGATCCGGAGCTGGCCGGACCCGCCGTCGACGAGCTGATGCGGTACAGCACGCCGTCGCATCTGACCACCCGTCGGGCGGTGCGCGACACCGAGGTCTCCGGTGAGCGGTTCGCCGAAGGCGACGGTGTGATCATCCTGCTGGCCGGGGCGAACCGGGACGCCACCGTCTACGAGGACCCCGAGCGGCTCGACTTCACCCGGTACGCGGGTGGGACGGCCGGTGGGACGCGGGCGCCGCGCCATCTCGGCTTCGGTCGGGGGCACCACTACTGCGTCGGCGCGCCGATGGTGCGCCTCGAGGTGGAGCTGCTGCTGCGTGAACTCGCCCGCCGGTCGCCGCGTATGACCGGGCTGGCCGACCCGCCGCCCTACCGGCCGAACCTCATCGTGCGCGGCATCCAGGAGCTGAGCGTACGCCTCGAGACACCGTCCTCGTTGTGAACAAGTAGTGAATCAGTAGCGTGCTGTATGGATGTGGCGAGTGACACGCTGCCAAGCAGACGTTCGCCACTGGGGGGACCCGTGATGGGAAGGTGCGGTTCACCGGGGGTTAGTCGGCACCGTTAGGCTGAAGCTCGATGCCCCTGTGGAGGTGGCCATGGAGTTGCGGCATCTGGTGTCCTTTCTGGCAATCGCGGAGGAGCTGCATTTCGGTCGCGCGGCTGCTCGCCTACACCTGTCCCAACCGTCGTTGAGTCAACAGCTACAGCGGCTCGAACGTAATCTCGGCGTCGAACTCGTCGCCCGGACATCGCACGACGTGCGGCTCACCGCGGCCGGCCGGGCTTTCGAGACCGAGGCCCGGTCCATCATCTCCCAGATGAACAAGGCCACCCACACCGCCCGGGAGGTCGCCGCGGGGCGCACCGGTGTCGTGCGGGTCGGCTACAACTTTCCCGGTGGCCAGCATGTCGTCCCGGTGGCGATGACGAAGATGGCCGCGGACTATCCGGACGTCAGCGTGAACCTGGTCGAGCAGCGCACCGGTCCTCAGCTCGCGGCGCTCGTGTCCGGGGACCTCGACGTCGCGATCGTGTATGGCCGTCCGTCGTCGCCGGAGATCGCCTCCAAGCGGTTGTTCCGGGTACCGCTGGTCGCGGTGGTCGGTAACGGTCACATGTGGGCGGGGCGCGGTGGCATCCCGTTCGGGGAGCTCGCGCGCCAGCAGTGTGTGCTGTTCGCCCGGGAGAAGAGCCCGGCGATGTACGACGCGATCCACGCGGCCGCCGAGGCCAGCGGCATCACCCTCACGGTCGCCCACGAGGTCGATGATCCGAGCGCGACGGCGATCGTCGTGTCGGTGAAACCCCTGGTCGGGTTCGCGTCGGTGTCGCGTGGGCTGCACATCGGCTCGGTGGTCGGTGGGCCGCGGCCCACCCCCGTCCAGCTGTACGACCCGGTGCCCACCCTCGATCTCTACGTCGCCTGGCGGGCCGCGAACGAAGCGCCGCTGGTCGATCTCTTCCTCGAGTACGTCGAGGCTTCACGGCCGTTCCAGATTCCAACCTACCGAGCCCCCGAAACTCGAGTGCGGCGATAGGAAGAAACGACTGTTCGTATCAATCGAATAAATCGCCTTGCTGGGGCATGGGCGGAATTCCACACTTGCTGGTGGAATCCTCGCCGCGTTTCACCCTGGAATGTGGTGTCACGGTTTCCGTGCTACGCAGGAAGGTGATGGAAAGTGCGGCAGTCCAGCACTGACGGCGGGGTCGTCCTCCCCGATGACCAGGGAATCTGGTCCGCGCTCGAACAGAGCCTGCGGGCACATCCCGAACGCGTGGTGTTCGTCCGGGTGGACGTACCCGACACCGCGGAGTCGGAGATCAACGGTGGCCAGCTGGCCGAGCAGGCGCGCACGGTCGCCGCGCACCTGATCGCCGCGGGGGTCGAACCGGGTGACCGGCTCGCGATCATGGGTCGGACCAGTTACCCGTGGGCGCTGCTGAGCCTGGCCGCCCTCGGCCTCGGCGCGGTGATCGTTCCGGTGTATCCCACCGCGTCCGCGACGCAGGTGCGCCACGTTCTCGCCGACTCGGGCGCGACCTGGGCGTTCGCCGAGTCCGACGAGCAGCTGAGCCTCGTCGCCGAGGCGGCCGGCGCGGGCCTGCGGCATCCGGTGTGGCCGTTGGAGCAGGTGGACGGCTGGGCCACCGGCGGGCCGTCGGCGTTCCCACGGGGATCCGAGGTGGCCGCCGGCTCCGAACGGTTCGGGGACGAGTTCGCCCAGCGCGGCGGCAAGGTCCGCGCCGACGACATCGCCATGATCATCTACACGTCCGGGACGACCGGGCTGCCCAAGGGCTGCATGCTCACCCACCGCAATCTCTGGGCGTCCTCGGGCGGCACGGTCGAGCAGGTCGGTGACCTGTTCCGGGTCGACTCCACCGGCGCCCAGGCCACCACCGCGCTCGGCCTGCCGCTGGCGCACGTGTTCGGCCAGACGGTGCTGTTCGCCTGCCTGTACGCCGGCACCCGCACGGTGCTGCTGCCCGGCATCCCCGAACTCGTCGGCGCGCTGACCCGGCTGCGTCCGACGATGTTGTGCCTGGTGCCGTACGCGCTGGAGAAGATCCGCAAGCGGGTGCGTGACCTGGCACACGACGAGGTCGCGGGGGCCCTGGGCGGGCGGCTCACCCATGTCATCTCCGGCGGCGCGTCGTTGGACGACACCACCGCGGCGTTCTACGCCAGCGCCGGCGTCACCATCCTCAACTGCTACGGGCTGACCGAGGCCGCCACCGCGGTGACGGTGAACGCGCCGGCGACGAACCGCCGCCGCACCGTCGGTCGACCCATCCCCGGCGTCACCGTCGCCATCGCCGAGGACGGCGAGGTGCTGGTCGCCGGGCCCAACGTCTCACCCGGCTACTGGTCGGACCAGCGGCGCGCCCTCGGCCGCGACGCCACCGGCCCCGTCGAGACGCGCTGGCTGCACACCGGCGACGTCGGACGCCTCGACGACGACGGCTATCTGGTCATCACCGGGCGCCGCAAGGAGATCCTGGTGACCGCCAGCGGCAAGAACGTCGCGCCCACCCCGCTGGAGGACCGCGTCCGCCTGCACCCGCTGGTGAGCAACTGCGTCGTCATCGGCGAGGGACGCTCGTTCGTCGCGGCCCTGATCACCCTGGACCCGGCCCCGTTCGCCGCCTGGGCGCAGGCCGCCGGCATCGACCTGGCCGCCGGCATCGACCTGGCCACCGGCGCCGGCGCGGACGACGAGCGCCCCGAGCCACTCGAACACCCGCGGCTGCTCGCCGAACTCCAGGTGGCCGTCGACGACGCCAACAGCCTGGTGTCGCGGGCCGAGTCGATCCGCGCGTTCCGCGTGGTCGAGCCGGACTTCACCGTGGCCGCAGGGCAGCTCACCCCGTCGTTGAAGCTGCGTCGCGCGACGATCGAGCGGGATTTCACCGCAGCGATCGAAACTATTTACCAGTGACCTCGACCACTCGATTGCCCGGTCTTATCGGCCGATGAGACCTCCACCGGGCCGGTGGATTTATCTCCGCCCGATCAGCACGATGACAACCGAGGTCGAAAATAACGTCCCCGCACCCGCGTCGGATCTGTGACAGATCAGGATCCGTACGCACCCGAGGTGAACACCGTACAGCCGGCCGCCGCCGGGCGACGACGGGAGGACCCGCAGATGTACGACGTTATCGTGGTGGGCGCACGCTGCGCCGGATCGCCGCTGGCGATGCTGCTCGCACGGCAGGGGCACAAGGTGCTCGTGGTCGACCGGGCCACTTTTCCCAGTGACACCGTCTCCACCCACTACATTCACCAGGCAGGTCTTTCCCGGCTGAAGGACTGGGGAATTCTGGATCGGCTCGTCGCGACTGGTGTCCCGCCGATGCGGCACCTGACCTTCTCCTACACGGATATCTTCCTCGAGGGCTTCGCCGACCCGATCGACGGGATCACCGAGGTGTACTCGCCGCGGCGGACCGTCCTGGACGAGATCCTCGTCGACGAGGCCCGCAAGGCCGGCGCCGAAGTGCTCGAGGGATTCACCGTCACCGAGATCGTCTTCGATGACGGCCGGGCCGCCGGTGTGCGCGGCCGGGTGGGCGACGGCGTCGAGCAGGTTTTCCGGGCGCCGTTCGTGGTCGGCGCCGACGGTCGTAACTCCACCGTCGCGACGCTGGTCGGAGCCGAGATCTACCGCTCCATCCCAGCCGCCTGCTTCGTGTACTACTCCTACTTCAGCGGTCTGGACTGGCCCTTCCAGCACCGCACCGGTTTCGGTGAGCAGCAGTTCGGTGCCTGGCCCACCCACGACGGCAACCACCTGCTCGCCGTCATGCGCCGCCGCGACCGGATGCGGGAGTTCCGCGCCGACATCGACGGCAGCTTCCAGGAGATCTTCGACCAGATCGTGCCGGAACTCGGCGCCGACCTGCGGGCCAACGGAAAGCGCCAGGAGAACTTCCGGGCGATGTCCTACCCGGACAACTTCTACCGCCGCTCCGCCGGCCCCGGCTGGGCGCTGGTCGGTGACGCCGGCTACCACAAGGACCCCTTCACCGGCTGGGGCATCACCGACGCCCTGAAGTACACCGAGGTGCTCGCCGAGAAACTGCACGAAGGCCTTTCCGGGGCCCGTCCGGTCGACGAGGCCGTCGCCGAGTACGTGAAGATCCGCGACGCCGAGAGCAATGGCACGTTCGAGCTCACGTGCAGCATCGCGGAACTGAGCCTGACCCCTTACTACGACTCGGTCTTCCGGGCCACCAGTCTGAGCCCGGAATACACCACGAAGTTCTTCGGTCTGATCGCCGGCGGTATTTCCGGTGAGGAGTTCTTCGCCCCGTCGAACCTTGAGAAGCTCTACGAGGAGGTCGACTTCCCGGTCGACCTCCGGATCACGACCCGTCCCTGAACAACGTCCACATCTCGGTTTCACAGCGCGTCGCACCGCGGCCTTCGAAAGGGGAGACGAACAATGCCCGCAGCACGGTTCACCGCTCTCGGTGACAGCTTCGTCGAGGGCCGCGGCGACGTCGCCGCCGATGGCTCGTACATCGGCTGGGCCCGCCGGTTCGCCCGGCGGATGGGAGTCGCCGCCCAGGAGACCCGCAACCTCGGTGCCTACCAGGCGACCACCCAGGTCGTCGTCGACACCCAGCTGCACCAGGCCCTGGTGCGCAAGTCGCCGCTGATCGGCGTGATCGTCGGCGTCAACGACCTCGTCCAGGACTACGCACCTGACCGGTTCGCCGTGAACCTGCGGACCATCTTCGGTTCGCTCGCGGGCCTGGACACCACGGTCTTCACCGCCAGCTACCCGGACATCCCGGCGAACCTGCCGTTGCCGGCGGAGTTCCGTGACCTGCTGCGCGCGCGGTTCGCCTACGCCAACGACGTGCTGCGCGAGGTGTGCTCGGAGACCCACACGCTGCACCTGGACATCGCCGCCGACACCGACTGGTCCGGCCGCGAACTGTGGAGCGCCGACGGCCTGCACCCCAACACCGACGGTCACGACCGGTTCGCCGAGGACATGGCGGACCTCGTCGAGCGCGCTTCCTGGCTCACCGCCGCCTGAGAGCTGACGGCACCCCCGCCAGCCCTGGCCCCGGCCCCGCACTCCCTGGCCCCGCCGCCGGACGGCGCCGGCCCGGCCCCCACCGCCTGTCTTCCCTGCGTCCGGACATCCCCCCGCTGCCCGGCCCCGAGAAGGGACCCACGTGACCAAGCCCGCGCGCGCGACCGCGCCCGTCGATCTGGACTCCCGGCGGCTCGCCCGCAACCCGATCGCGATCGTCGGCATGTCGGGCCTGTTCCCGATGGCCCGCAACCACCGCGAGTACTGGCAGAACGTCGTCGACGGCACCGACTGCACCACCGAGGTCCCCGCCTCCCGCTGGAACCTCGACGACTACTACGACGCCGACCCCGCCGCCCCGGACCGCACCTACTCACGCCGCGGCGCGTTCATCCCGGACGTCGAGTTCAGTCCGTTGGAGTTCGGCCTGCCGCCGAACCAGCTCGAGGTCACCAGCACCATGCAGACGCTGAGCCTCGGCGTCGCCCGGGACCTGCTGCGCGACGCCGGCGCCCGCGACATCGCCGGCCGCGACGCCGACTGGTACGACTCCGGCCGCACCGGTGTGGTGCTCGGTACGACCGGGCCCGTCCCGCTCATGCACCCGCTGGCCGCGCGGCTGTCCACGCCGGTGCTGCGCGAGGCCGCCCGCAGCACCGGGCTGACCGACGCCGACGCCGACGAGCTCATCCGCCGCTTCACCGCCGCGTACGCGCCATGGGAGGAGAACTCCTTCCCCGGCCTGCTCGCGAACGTCGTCGCCGGCCGGGTCGCCAACCGCCTCGACCTCGGCGGTCTGAACACCACGGTGGACGCGGCGTGCGCGGCGTCGCTGTCCGCGGTGCGCCTGGCGATCGCCGAACTGCTCGACGGCCGCGCCGACACGATGATCACCGGCGGCGTCGACACCGAGAACACGATCTTCATCTACATGTGTTTCTCGAAGGTGCAGGCGCTGTCGAAGTCCGGCACGATCAGCCCGTTCTCCGACGACGCGGACGGCACCCTGCTCGGCGAGGGTATCGGCATGCTGGCGCTGCGCCGCCTCGCCGACGCCGAACGCGACGGCAACCGGATCTACGCCGTCATCCGTGGTCTCGGCTCGTCCTCCGACGGCCGGCACAAGAGCATCTACGCGCCGAGGGCCGAGGGCCAGCGGGTCGCGCTCGACCGCGCCTACGTCGACGCCGAGTGCAGCCCGGACTCGGTGGAACTGTTCGAGGCGCATGCCACCGGCACCGCCGTCGGGGACCGCACCGAACTCACCGCGCTCGGTGACCTGCTGCGCGACGCGGGTAAGGAGAGGCAGTTCGCCGCGCTCGGCAGCGTCAAGTCGCAGATCGGCCACACCAAGGGCGCCGCCGGCACCGCCAGCCTGATGAAGCTCGCCCTCGGCCTGTTCCACAAGGTGCTGCCGCCGACGATCAACGTGGACCGGCCGAACAGCGCCGTCGACTTCGGCGACGCCCCCTTCTACATCAACATCGCCAACCGGCCGTGGATTCGCGACCCGCACCGTCCGGTGCGCCGCGCCGCAGCCTCGGCGATGGGTTTCGGCGGCACGAACTTCCACGTCGTGCTCGAGGAGTACACCGGCGACCGTAGCGACCTGCGTGTCCTGCACCGCACCGCGACCGCCCACCTGTGGCACGCCCCCGACACCGCCGCCCTGCTCGAGCTGCTGCGCACCGGGGCGCCCGGCACCGCCGCGGACGCCGACGAGCCGATCCCGGCCACCCACGCCCGGCTCGGCTTCGCCGCCCGCGACGAGGAGAGCGCCGCGGACCTGCGTGCACTCGCGATCACCCAGCTCGAACGCGCACCCGAGGCGACCGAGTGGTCGCACCCGCGCGGCGTCCACTTCCGCGCCTCGGCGCAGCCGAACCTCGCCGTGGCGGCGCTGTTCGCCGGCCAGGGCAGCCAGTACCTGGACATGGGGCTCGAGGCCGCGGTGAACGTGCCTCCGGTCGGTACCGCCTTCGACGAGGCCAACGCCGCCTTCGACGGGGCCGAGCGCCGTCTGGGCGCCATCGTCTTCCCGCCGCCGGTGTTCGACGCCGCCGAGCGCCAGCGCCAGGAGGTGGAGCTGCGGGCCACCGAACACGCCCAGCCGGCGATCGGTGCGCTGTCCGTCGGGCAGCTGCGCTACCTGCGTGAACTCGGCCTGGAGCCGGCCGGCTACCTCGGCCACAGCTTCGGTGAGCTCACCGCCCTGCACGCCGCCGGCGCCGTCGACGCGGCCGGCTACTTCCGTCTCGCCCGCGAACGTGGCCGGGCCATGGCCCCGCCCGCCCCGGACGCCGCTGGCGACCGGCCCGTCGAGACGGGCAGCATGGCCGCGGTGCCGGCCGGACGTGAGCGGGTCACCGCCCTGCTCGCCGACCATCCCGACGTCGTCATCTGTAACCACAACGCCCCCGAGCAGGTCGTCGTCGGCGGGCCAGGTGACGCGGTGGCGGCGTTCATCCGCCGCTGCGCCGAGGACGGCCTGGACGTCCGTCCCCTGCCGGTGTCAGCGGCCTTCCACACCCGTTACGTCGCGCACGCGGTCGACCGGTTCGCCGCCGCCCTCGCGACGACCCCTGTCACGGAGCCGAAGGCCCCCGTCCACCCGAACACCGACGGTGCCAGCTACGGGCCCGACCCGGCCGCGAACGCCGAGGTCCTCGCCCGCCAGCTGCTCGAACCGGTCGAGTTCGTCGGCGCGGTGCGCGCCGCGCACGCCGCCGGTGCCACCGTCTTCGTCGAGTTCGGACCGAAGCAGGTGCTCACCCGGCTGGTCCGCCAGATCCTGCCCGAGGCGGGCGTCGTCGCCATCCCCACCGACGCCGGCCCCCTCGGTGACAGCGACGTCGCGCTCAAGGCGGCCGCCGTTCAGCTCGCCGTCCTCGGCGCCCCGCTGACCAGGCTCAACCGCTACCAGGCGGATGTCCCCGAGGTCGCGGTGACCAAGGGTCCGACGATCACTCTCTCCGCACCCGAGTACACCCCGGCGGCCCGCCGCGACGCCTACGCCGCCGCCCTCGCAGACGACTACACCATCATCGGCGCCGCTGCCCGGACATCCTCCGATGCCGTCCTGGCCGCCGTCGGCGCCAGCACGAACGGTGCCGCGGTCAACGGTGCCGCGGTGAACGGTGCCGTGATCAATGCCGCCGCGGTGAACGGTGCCGCGGTGAACGGTGCCGCGGTGAACGGCTCGACGGTCAACGGCACCGGGGCGGTGGCGGCCACGCCGAACGGCGCCGGCCACGACGGCGTCCCGGCCGGCCACACGACAGGTAACGGAGGCTCGGTGAACGGTGCAGGTCCGCTCCAGACCGCAACTCCTGGTGGCGCCGCGGGTGCCGCGGTGACGGCCGTCCCGGCCGGTGGCGGTGGGGCCGACCAGGTGGGTGCACCGGATGTGCTGGCGCAACAGGTGAACCTGCACTCGGTGTACCTGTCCGGGCAGCTCGACGTCGCCAGCCGGCTCGTCGACGCCCTGCACGCCTATCAGAGCACCGGCCGCGACGACCCGCGGTTCACCGACGCGATCACCTCGGTCGCCCACCAGAGCGTCGTCATCGGCCAGGCGCACGCCCAGGCCAACGACGTGCTCGCGCAGCTGGCCGAACTGGAACTGGCCGCGGGCGGCCTGACCGTGGGGGAGCGCGGCCAGCGCCTTCCCTTCACCCCGACGGCGCTGATCGGTTACGGTCCCGCGGCGCCGCGTGCGCTGCCAGCCGCGCCAACCGCCTTCGTCGCGGCGCCCGCTCCCGCCGCACCGGTCGCCGTCGCCCTCCCCGTCGCCTCCGCGCCGGTTCCGGTCACGTCTGCCGCGGCGCCGCCCGCACCGGCTGTCTCGTCGGTCGCCCCGGCGGCCCCGGCGATCAGCGTCCCCGCGCAGCCGGCGGCCCCGGACACGGCGCCACAGCCCACTGGCCTCACCGCGGACGCGGTGCGGTCCACGCTGATCGAGGTGGTGGCGGAGAAGACCGGTTACGCCGCTGACATGATCGATACTGGGATGGATCTCGAGGCTGACCTGGGTGTCGACTCGATCAAGCGGGTGCAGGTGCTGGGTGCGTTGCGGGAGCGGTTCCCGCAGGCGCCGACGGTGGGTCCCGAGCAGCTCGCCGAGTTGCGCACGCTTGACCAGATCACCGAGTTCGTCACCGCCTCCCTGCCGGCTGCCACGCCGCCCGGTGTGACCAGCGCTGGCACCGCGAACGCTGCCATCCCGGCCGGCTCGACGTTCACCGCGGACGCGGTGCGGTCCACGCTGATCGAGGTGGTGGCGGAGAAGACCGGTTATGCCGCTGACATGATCGATACTGGGATGGATCTCGAGGCTGACCTGGGTGTCGACTCGATCAAGCGGGTGCAGGTGCT
>NZ_JALKFT010000012.1:0-49246 GCF_023242945.1 Frankia umida | reverse complement strand
GGGTGCGTTGCGGGAGCGGTTCCCGCAGGCGCCGACGGTGGGCCCTGAGCAGCTCGCGGAGCTGCGCACGCTTGACCAGATCACCGAGTTCGTCACCGCCGCGGCACCACCAGCGGTAGGAGCCACCACCACCACCGGCCAGGCCGGCGCGGAGGCAGGTGGTGTCGACCCAAAAGCCGGTAAGCCGGGCCCGGCGCCTCGCCGCGTCGTCCGGCTGGTAACCCTGCCCGCCGTCGACCGGCTGGAAAGCCCCTACGCCGAGGCACCGGTCGCCGTCCTCACCCACTGGGCCGGCCCGGACGCCGCGCCGCTGGCCGCCGACCTGCGCACCCGCGGCTGGACGGTGCGCGAGCTCGACCTCGACCTCGACACCACCGTCCACGGCGACACCAGCCCGGACGACGCGACTGAGCGGGCGCGGGCGGTGGAGCGGGCGCTGACCGGGGCGTTCGAGGGACGGGTCGACCTCAGCCTGACCGTGCTCACCCCGGGCGACGGCTGGGAGCCGACCGTCGCCCGACTCGCCGACACCATCCAGATCGCGCGGCACGCCCACGCTCCGCTGACGGCCACCGCCGCCGACGGCACCCGTGCCGCGTTCGTCACCCTGACCCGACTCGACGGCGGACTCGGCCACCATGGCACCGCCGGGCCCGTCTCCTCGCTGCTCGGTGGCGTCGGCGGCGTGGTCAAGACACTCGACGCCGAAGCGCCGACGGTGTTCTGCCGGGCACTCGACGCGTCCCCGCGGCTGAGCGTCGACACCCTCGCCGCGCTCCTGGACACCGAACTGCACGACGCCGCCCGGGACACCCCCGAGGTCGGCCTGACCGGCGACCCGGTCACCCGGTGGACGATCGTGCCCGGCCTGTTCGACCCCCGCGCCAACATCCGACCCGAGCCGTCCGGCAGCACCGAGCCGTCCGGCGTGATGGGTGCGGGGGCGGGGCTGACGGTGGGGGCGGACGACGTGATCGTCGTCTCCGGCGGTGCGCGGGGGGTGACCGCGCTGTGTGTGCGGGCACTCGCCGCGCGGGTGCCCGCCCGGTTCGTCCTGCTGGGACGGTCACCGCTGGCCGACGAGCCGGGGTGGGCGGCCGGCGTCACCGACGCCGCGCTGAAGCCCGCCGTCATCGCCCAGCTGCGGGCCGAGGGCACCCGACCGACGCCCCGCGACGTGGAACGGATCTACCAGGGGCTGCTCGCGGGCCGGGAGATCCGGGCGACGCTCGCCGCGGTCACCGCCAGCGGGGCGCGGGCCGAGTACGTCGCCGTGGACGTCACCGACCCGGCCGCCGTACGCACCGCCCTGGCCGAGGTGCGCGGGCAGGTCACCGGCATCGTGCACGGCGCCGGGGTGCTCGCCGACGCCCGCCTGGTCGACAAGACCCCGGCCGACGTCGCCCGGGTGTTCGCGCCGAAACTCACCGGGCTGCGGGCGCTGCTCGCCGGACTCGAGGACGCGCCGCTGCGCCACCTGGTGCTGTTCACCTCGGTCGCGGGCCTGTTCGGCAACCCGGGGCAGGCCGACTACGCCGCGGCGAACGAGGCGCTGTGCCGGATCGCCGCCGCGCACCGCCACGCCCATCCCGACACGCACGTCGTCGCGATCGACTGGGGCGCCTGGGACGGCGGCATGGTGACTCCGGGCCTGCGTGACCTGTTCGCCGCGCGCGGGGTGGAACTGCTCGCCCCGGACGCCGGCGCCAGCGCCTTCGTCGAGACCTTCCGCGCCGACCGGGCGGGCGAGGTGTGCGTGCTCGTCGGCCCGGACCGGGCGCTGGCCGAGACCGC
Source organism: Frankia umida (assembly GCF_023242945.1). NCBI lineage: Bacteria > Bacillati > Actinomycetota > Actinomycetes > Frankiales > Frankiaceae > Frankia > Frankia umida. Next base: position 47,452 of record NZ_JALKFT010000012.1, on the reverse strand, counting down.
CGCCGAGGGCGGCACCACCCTGCGGGCCCGGCGCACCCTCGCCGGGATCGACACCCATCCGGTCATCGCGGCGCACCGGGTCGGCGCGCACCTGGTCCTGCCGGCCACGTTCGGCCTCGGCTGGATGATCAATGTGGCCGAGCGGGCGCACCCCGGACGCCGGGTCGTCGAGGTGCACGGGTTCACCGTGCACAAGGGCATCGTCTTCGACGGTTCGGCCCCGGACACCGCCCAGGTGATCCTCGAACCCGCCGGCTCCGACCCGGGTGGCCGCCTGCTCCTGCGCGCTGCCGTCCGCGGCGACCGCCCCGGCCACCTGCCCGTCCCGCACTACGCCGCCACCCTCCTGCTCGCCGGCCCGAACGACAGCACCACCAGCCCGGACGGCGGCGATGCCGGCGGCGGTGGCTGGCCGGGGTACGCGCTCGGTACCGGTCCACTGGACGGGCTCGCCATCTACACCGAGGGCACCCAGTTCCACGGCCCACGGTTGCAGGGGATGCGCCGGGTGCTCGCCCGCGGCGCGGACCGGCTCGTCCTCGAGTGCACGCTCGCCGACGACCGTGACCTGCGTGCCGCCTACGGCGGTGCGCTGCACAGCCCGGTGCTGGTCGACGTCCTGCTGCAGGGCCCGCCGGTGCTGGGGCACGCGCTGCTGGGCCAGGCCTGCCTGCCGCTGGCCATCGGCCGCGCCGAATACCTGCGGCCGCTGCCGGACGCGGAGCCGTTCGTCCTGGTCCTGGACCAGGCGCGGGTCGATGACGGTGGCGGCACGGCCACCGTCACCGCGACCGCGCACGCCCCCGACGGCACAGTGCTCGTCCGGCTGCGCGACGTCACCGTCGCCGCGACGCCCGGGATGGCCGCGAAGTTCAGCGAGGCCGTCCGTTCCTGGCACGACACTTCGACCGAGAACGAGGACGATCGCCGATGACCGTCATGGACCACCAGCCCGTGGCCGAGGCGGAGGACGACCTCGGCTTCGACGGCGAGCCCTTCGACCCCACCTCCCTCGCCGGTACCGTCACCCCGGCCCTTCCCGACCCGTCGTCCGTCGCCGTCCCTACGCCGACGGTCCCTGCTTCGACCGTCCCTACCGCCGTCCCCGCCGTCCTCGCTGTTGGCTCGGCGGAGGTGGCCGTCCCCGCGGCCACGGATGCTCTGCCGAGGGTCGGCACCTCGGCCGGTGCCGGTGCTGTGACGGTCGCGGACATGATCCGGCTGCTGCGGACGACCACGATGGCGGCGCATGCCAGCGCGCTGCGGGCCCAGAGCGGCCTGCAGCGCCGGGCGCTCGCCCAGCTCGGACTCGTCCCGTCGGCTACACCGGCGGGAACGACTCCGGCGGGAACGGTGGTGACCGGGCTGGCGCCTGCGAGGCCGGCCGCGGCCGCGGTGGTGCTGCCGGCGGGACCGGTGCGGACCAGGGCGACCAGCGAGGGATCGTTCAAGCCGCTGGCCCGCACCGACGTCGCCGCTCTGGACAGCGCGGACCTGGGCCGGCTCACCCGCGCCGAGATCGCCGCCGTGTTCGGCCCGGCCTACGACCAGGAGGGCCTCGACGCCGCGGTCCTGCTCACCGCCGGCGGCCCCCTGCTGCTGGCCGCGGTCGACCGCATCGAAGCGCGTGGTGGGCGGTCCGGGCGCGGGCTGCTGCTGGCCCGTCCGGCGCTGCCCGCCGGGGGCGCCGCGACCGGCGCGGACCTCACCGACGCCGACCTGGTGGCCGCCGCGGCCCAGGCCGTCCGCCTGTTCGCCCTGTACACGGGGCTGCACCTGTGCCTGCCGCACGCGCACTTCGTCGACAACACCACGGCGTCCGGCCGCGGCGCCGACGACGGCGGACCGCGGCTGGTCCGCGGCGGTGGGACGGCCGAGGCCGTGGTGCTCGTCGTCGAGATCGCCGAGATCGACCTGGTGCCGCGGCCGTGGCTGCGCGCCGACGTCGAGCTGCGCCGGCTGGGTGCCGACAGCGGCACCGGGACGGACGGCGAGCTGCTCGCGCGGGTCGACGACCTAGTCATCGGACTGCGTGAAGGCGATGGGCTGGCGGTTGGGCCGGCCCGCGGTGGCCGTCCAACCGCGTGGTTGGGGCGGCGCAACGGGTACGGCGACCGGGCGTTGCTCTCGGAGTTCCACATGGCGCACTTCTGCCGCGGGGACCAGGCGATCGCGCTCGGCCCCGAGTTCGCCGGCTACACCGGACGCAAGGCGACGCGGCTGCCCTCCGGTGGGCTGCTGCTGGTCGACCGGGTCCTGGAACTGCACGGCACCCGCGGGGAGCAGGCGTCGCTGGCCGGCGGCTCCTGGCACATCACCGAGTACGACGCGCACGCCGACAGCTGGTACTTCACCGACACGGCGAACGCGTCCATGCCGAACTGCGTGTACATGGAGACATCGCTGCAGGCCGCGCTCATGGTCGGCTACTACCTGGGCGCCACCCTCGGCGATCCGGACGCCGTCGTCAGCCTGCGCAACCTCGGCGGCTCCGCGACGGTGCTGCGCGAGATCGACCTTCGGGACGTGACGATCCGCCAACACTCGCAGTTGCTCTCGACCACCGACATGCCCGGGTCGTCGCTGCAGAACTTCGCCTACACCCTGTTCGCCGACGGCGAGCCGTTCTACGAGGGCGAGACGCTGTTCGGCTACTTCAGCGACGCGGCGCTGGCGAACCAGACCGGCCTGGACGCCGGAAAGTTCGTCCCGACCTGGCTGGACACGGTCACGCCACGTCCGGCGACCCGCACCCTGGACGTCGCCGCCCGCCGCGCCGACCCGGCCGCCCGTCTGGTCGCCCGCGACCATCTGGCGTTGCTCGACATCGTCGACGTCGTCGACGGCGGTGGCCGTTACGGCGAGGGCTATCTGCACGCGGTGCGCCCCATCGACCCGAATGACTGGTTCTTCGCCCGCCATTTCAACCTCGACCCGGTCATTCCCGGCTCGCTCGGCGTCGAATCGGTCGTCCAGGCGATGCAGGAATGGCTGCTCGATTCGCCGCACGCCGCCGACATCGGCGACACGGCGGCGTTCATCCTGCCGGTCGGCGCGGCCTTCTCCTGGAAGTATCGCGGCCAGTTCCTGCCGACTGACGGCGAGACCCGCCTGGAGGTGCACATCAAGGCCGTGCGCCGTGGTCCGGGACGGGTGCGGGTGACCGCTGACGCCAGTGTGTGGAAGCCAGGTCTGCGCATTTACGAGATGACCGACATCGCCGTCGAGCTGCGTGAGGATGGAGCCGCGCCATGGTGACCATGACGTCCCCCCAACCCGTCCCCGCCCAGACCGTTTCCGCCCTACCGCAAACCGCGCCCGCTGTACCGCAAAGCCCGTCCGCGCTACCGCGGTACGCGTCGAGTCCACCGCGGACCGGTGTGACCGGGCAGGCCTACCGGGATCTGCTCGCCCTCGACGCACCCTGCTACGTGCTGCGCGAGGGCACCCGGGTGCGCACCAGCGGCGACCAGGCCGACGTCGCCCGGGTGGTCGCCGCCGGCGGGCAGGTACTCGCCGCCGCCGGTCCGCGGCCGGCGACGGCGCTCGGGGACGGTGCCTTCCGCGCCGCGCACGGCGTGCGGTACGCGTACATGGCCGGTGCGATGGCCAACGGCATCGCGTCGGCACCGATGGTCGCCGCCCTCGCCCGCGCCGGGTTCCTCGCCTCGTTCGGCGCCGCCGGGGTGCTGCCGGCGCGGATCGACGAGGCGCTCGCGGCCATCGTCCGCGACGCCGCCGGCGCGCCGTTCGCCTGCAACCTCATCCACAGCCCGAGCGAGGCGGCGTTGGAGGCGGCGACCATCGACGCCTGCCTGCGCCACGGGGTCACCACCCTGGAGGCGTCCGCGTTCGTCGAACCGACGGCGCAGCTCGTGCGCTACCGGCTCGCCGGGCTGCGCCGCGGCCGGGACGGGCGGGTCGAGGCCACCCACCGGGTGGTCGGCAAGGTGTCGCGGGCGGAGGTCGCCGAACGGTTCCTGCGTCCGGCCCCCGAGGCGCTGGTGCGCGACCTGCTCGCGGCCGGCGTGGTCACCGCCGACCAGGCCGCGCTCGCCCGCGAGGTGCCCCTGGCCGACGATCTGAGCGCCGAGGCCGACAGCGGCGGGCACACCGACCGCCGGCCGCTGACCGTGCTGCTGCCGGAGCTGCTGGCCCTGGCCGAACGGCTGCGCCGCGAGCAGGGCGCACGCCACGCCGTGCGGGTCGGCGCGGCCGGGGGCCTGGGCACCCCGGCGGCGGTGGCGGCCGCGTTCGCGCTCGGCGCCGCCTATGTCGTCACCGGATCGGTCAACCAGGCCACCGTGGAAGCCGACCAGTCCGCGATCACCAAGCGGCTGCTGGGCGCCACCGGCGTCGCCGACACGGCGATGGCACCGTCCGCGGACATGTTCGAGCTCGGCGTGGAGGTGCAGGTGCTGCGCCGCGGCACGCTGTTCCCCGGCCGCGCCCGCACGCTCTACGAGCTCTACCGCGCCCACGACGGGGTGGACGCGTTGCCCGCCGACGTCCGGGCGAACCTCGAGGCGAAGGTGTTCCGCCGCTCCCTCGACGACGTGTGGGCCGACTGCGTCGAGTTCTTCACCCGGCGTGACCCCGACCAGATCATCCGGGCCCAGGGTGACCCACGGCGGCGGATGGCGTTGATCTTCCGCTGGTACCTGGGTCGTTCGTCCGGCTGGAGCATCGCCGGCGAACCCGACCGCGCCGCCGACTACCAGGTGTGGTGCGGCCCGGCGATGGGCGCGTTCAACAGCTGGGTGGCCGGGACCTACCTCGCCGAGGTGGGCAACCGCCAGGTCGCCGACGTCGCCGCCCACCTGATGACAGGTGCGGCGTTCCACGAACGCGCCGCCGCCCTGCGCGCGGCCGGGGCCCGCCTGCCCGCGTCCGCCACCACCTACATCCCGACCGCGCCGCTACTGGGCCAGGGCTAAGAGGAAAGGCAGTCCGTCATGACGATCGAGGCCACCCTGGGAGCGAGCAGCAGCCGCGATCCTGGTACCGCCAGCACGAAGGGGTCCGCGGGATCGTCCTGGCTGCTGTGCGGCGGCTGCAACACGATGATCTACGGCCGGCGGTTCGACCGGGCCGCGCGGGTCTGCGCCGACTGCGGCTGGCACGCGCCGCTGACCGCCGACGGCCGGCTCGAACAGCTGCTCGACCCCGGTTCGCGCCGCGACATCGACGTCCTGGCGATCGACGGTGACCCGCTCGGCTTCGTCGACTCCCGGCCCTACCCGGACCGGTTGCGCGCCGCCCGGGCCGCCACCGGCCTGCATGACGCCGCCCTCGCCGTCCACGGCACGATCGAGGGCAACCCGGTCGTGGTCGTCGTCATGGACTTCCGTTTCCTCGGCGGCAGCCTCGGTGCCGCCGTCGGCGAGGTGTTCACCCGCGGCGCCGAGGTGGCGCTGCGGGAACGCACGCCGCTGATCACCGTCACCGCCTCCGGTGGCGCCCGGATGCAGGAGGGCGCCATCGCCCTGATGCAGATGGCCAAGACCAGCCAGGCACTCGGCCAACTGGACGAGGCCGGCATCCTCACCGTCTCGATCATCACCGATCCGACGTTCGGCGGGGTCGCCGCGTCCTTCGCCACCCTGGCGGACGTCATCATCGCCGAGCCCGGTGCCCGCCTCGGGTTCGCCGGCCGCCGCGTCATCGAACAGACCATCCGCCAGGTGCTGCCCGCCGACTTCCAGACCGCCGAGTTCCTGCGGACCCACGGTGTCGTCGACATCATCAGCCCGCGCCGCGACCTGCGCCCCACCCTCGGCCGGCTGCTGTCGGTGTCCAGTCGCCGCGACGACGGCATTCCCCGCCAGCCGCTGCGCGCCGGCGGGGCCATCCTCACCAAGATCGCGGACCTGCCCGAGCGTGACTCCTGGGAGTCGGTGCGCACCGCCCGCCGCCTCGGTCGCCCCTCCACCCTCGACTACATCGACATGATCCTCGAGGACTTCACCGAACTGCGCGGCGACCGGATGTCCGCCGACTGCCCCGCCCTGGTCGCGGGCCTTGGCCGCCTCGACGGCGTCCCCGTCGCCGTCATCGGCACCCAGAAGGGTCACACCGCCGACGAGCTGCGCCACCGCAACTTCGGGATGCCCACCCCGTCGGGTTACCGCAAGTCCGCCCGGGTGATGCGACTGGCCGCCAAGCTCGGCCTCCCGGTCATCACCCTGATCGACACCGCCGGCGCCTACCCCGGGATGGAAGCCGAGGAGCAGGCGCAGGCCGTCGCGATCGCGGAGAACCTGCGGCTCATGGCCAGCCTCGCCGTTCCGGTCGTCGCCGTCGTCACCGGTGAGGGCGGCAGCGGCGGTGCGCTGGCACTCGCCTTCGCCGACCGGGTGCTCATGTGCGAGAACGCCGTCTACTCGGTGATCAGCGCCGAGGGCTGCGCGTCCATCCTGTGGAAGGACCCGGCCGCCGCTCCCCGCGCCGCCGCCGCCCTGCGGGTGAACTCCCGTGAACTGCTGCGCCTGGGCATCGTCGACGGTGTCATCCCCGAACCCGACGGCGGCGCCGACGCCGACCCCGCCGCCGCGGCCAGCGCCCTGCGCGCCGCCCTGCGCATCTGCCTCGCCGAACTCACCCCCCTCGACCAGATGACCCTGGTCACCCGCCGCCGCACCCGTTTCCGCCAGTTCGGCGTCCCCACCGCCGGCGCCAACGCCACTGACAGCGACAGCGACACGTCCACCCCGTCGGACGCGGCCGGCAAGCACGCCGCCGCCACCGACGACCAGCCCGGGCACGAGCAGTCCCCGCACGAGCAGACCGTGGAGGCACACCGATGACCATCGACCAGGCGACCCAGCCCGTGCGGGGCGGCGACGCGGACGACGAGAACCGCGTGTCCCACCTGGGCGGCGGCGCACTGCCGGCGGTGGACGCGGTGGTCGGCCTGCTCGGCGCCCACCTGCTCGACCTCGCCGCCCGCGCGCCCTACGCGCCAAGCCTCGTGCGCGCCTGCGCCGGCGACGTGAGCGTCGAGATCGGTTGGGCCCCCACCGCCGCCGGACCCGCTCCCGCCAACCCCGCCGCGGCGCGTACCCGCTGGTCGGCGGCCCCGTCCGCGCTGACCAGCGGTCCCGCGGCCCTCACCTCGACCTTGTCGGGGGCCGCGGACGTCCCGGGCGGTGCCGGCGCGCTCCCCAACGGCAACGGCGCGACCGGCGCGGTCAACGGCACGGCCAGCGCGCAGGGCGTTGCGGTGAACGGTGCCGGTGGCACGCTGAACGGCACGGGTGGCACGGCCGCCGCGACGGTGACGGACGAGCCGGGAACGTTCACCATCGGGTCACCCTCGGTCGGAATGTTCTACCGGTCGCCCGAACCGGGCAAGCCACCGTTCGTCGCCGAGGGTGACATCGTGCGGGCCGGCCAGCAGGTCGGGATCGTCGAGGCGATGAAGCTGATGATCCCGATCGAGGCCGACCGCGGTGGCCGCGTCGTGCGCGTCCTCGTCGAGGACGCCAGCGCCATCGAGCACGACCAGCCCCTGCTCGTCCTCGCCCCCGTAGCCGGTGCCGGCGCCACCGACGGGAACGGCTGATGTTCGACACCGTGCTGATCGCCAACCGTGGCGAGATCGCCCTGCGGGTCGTGCGCACCTGCCAGGAGCTGGGTATCCGCACGGTCGTGGCGCATTCGGCCGCCGACCGGGATTCGGCCGCCGTCCGCGCCGCCGACGAGTCGGTGCAGGTCGGGCCGGGACCGTCCAAGGCGAGCTACCTCAACATCCCCGCCATCATCGAGGCCGCCCGCACCCGCGGCGCGCAGGCCATCCACCCCGGTTACGGCTTCCTCTCCGAGAACGCCGAGTTCGCCGAGGTCTGCGAGGACGAGGGCATCGTCCTGATCGGCCCGCCCGCGTCCGTGATGGCCGACCTCGGCGACAAGGCGATCGCCCGCCGCATCATGCGCGAGGCCGGCCTGCCCCTGCTGCCCGGCAGCCGCGAGCCGCTGGCCGACGCCGACGCCGCACTCGCCCTGGCCGACGAGATCGGCTACCCGATCATCCTCAAAGCTGTGGCCGGCGGCGGTGGGCGTGGCATGAGCGTGGTGCACTCCCGCGAGGACGTCGCCGCCGCCTACACCCAGACCCGCGCCACCGCCCTCGCCGTCTTCGGCGACGGACGCCTCTACCTCGAGCGTTACCTCGCCTCCGCCCGGCACGTCGAGATCCAGGTGCTCTGCGACACCCACGGAGCCGGCATCCATTTGGGTGCACGGGACTGTTCGCTGCAGCGCCGCCACCAGAAGCTCGTCGAGGAGTCCCCGGTACCGAACGTCGACCAGGCCGGCGTCGAGGAACTCGGCCGCTCCGCCGTGCGCGCCGTGCTCGCCGCCGGCTACGTCGGCGCCGGCACCGTCGAGTTCCTCTACGATCCGCTGCGCCGCGGCTACTACTTCATGGAGGTGAACTGCCGCCTACAGGTCGAACATCCCGTCACCGAGATGGTCACCGGCATCGACCTGGTCGCCGAACAGCTGCGTGTCGCCGCCGGCGAGCCGCTTGGCTACACCCAGGCCGACGTGGAGTTCCGCGGCACCGCCATCGAATGCCGCGTCAACGCCGAGGACCCTGCCCGCGACTTCCGCCCCACCCCCGGTCTGGTCACCCGGCTCGGCCTGCCCGGCGGCCCGTTCGTCCGCGTCGACACCCACCTCGAGACCGGCTACCGCATCCCGCCGCTGTACGACTCGCTGCTGGCCAAGGTCATCGTCTGGGCCCCCGACCGTGCCGGCGCCCTCGCCCGGATGCGCCGCGCCCTCGGCGAAACGGTGGTCGACGGCCCCGGCCTCGCCACCACCGCCCCCTTCCTGTCCGACCTGCTGGCCCATCCGTTGGTGCAGGCCGCCGCGCACGACACCTCCCTCATCGGCACCTACCTCGCGGCGGCTCCCGCTCCCTCGGCTGTCCCCGCGAACTCCGCAGCTGTCCTTCCCACCGCGCCCACCGTTCCGATCGGCGCCTGAACTCAGGGTCACGTACGGGCGTCTCCCAACGCAGGCCTCTGGCCGCGTGACATCGCAGGCCGGTCGCCTCGAGTCATCTCGCTGTCACCGCGTCGACCCTTCCCGCCTGGAGCGCGGTCCTCGACGCCCGAATGTCACCGCGCGGCTGGCCCCGCCGGGCTGCCGGCCGATTCGCTTACTGAAAGTAGCATGGCTATCTGGCGCCTATGTCCAGTTCTGGTAGTTTCCGCCGTTACAGGGCAGCATGTAGGCCTGGTAGCCCTTTCCCTCCGGGCTTGACTGATTGCTGTCCAGGCATTTTCCGGTACCCGCGTTACGCAGGGTCTGTCCGAAACGGGTGCCCGACGAGGCCACCCACTGCTGGGAGCTCGTCCCGTCGCAGGCAATCACGTACAGGCCGTCCGGATACGGGGCGCCTTCCGCGTTGTATCCGCCGGCTTTGCTGGTCAGACAGTTGCCGAAATGGACGTTGCGGAGCCGGAGCCCGTCACGGATCCACTGCTGGTAGTCGCCACCGTTGCAACCGAGGGTGTAGACCCTGCTGCCATCGCTGTCGAGGCAGGCGCCGGTCGCGGTGTCGACCCAGGTCTTGCTCGCCGGCGCTGCCGCCGCTGGTGCTGGTACCGCCGCGGGATTACCTGCGTTCGCGGCTGCCGGCTGCGGCCTGGGAGCGACCGATCCGGCCGCGGAGGCCACCCGCCCCGCCGGGGCATCACCGGCGGCGGGCCCGGCCGCCGGATTCGCCGCGGAGGCCACGCGCCCTGCCGGGGCATCACCGGCGGCGGGCCCGGCCGCCGGATCCGGCGTCGGGTAGGTCCCGGTGCCGGTCCCCGTCCCCGTCCCGGTAGGCGGCACGGCTGGCGCCGTGTGGCCGGGTTCGGCGATGGTCGGAGAGGCGGCGGTGGTTGACGGACGGGCCTCGGGTCTCGGGTCGCTGGCCGCCAGCTTTTGCTGGGCGTCCGGGTCCGACCCTCGGCTCGACGGGGCCGTCAAAGCCGTCGTCCCGAGGACGATGAGGACCGCCATGACGGTGACAACGACGGACAACCGCCGCCAGCGGGCGCCGTGCGTGCTGCCGGTGCCGTGCGCGGCCAGCGGGCGGCGAGGGCGGCGCGGCTTCGGCCCAGGCGCCCCTGTCGCCGGGACGGGCGTTGCCGGTGCTGGTGGATGTGCTCGCAGCTGTAGCGGTGCCGCGGTCCTCGGGTTGGCGGCGTCGGCCGGTTCCGGCCCGGGTGCTTGCGCTGCCGGGTGGGGCGTCTCCGTTGCCAGTGCCGCCGCTGTCTGCGGCTGTGGCGCAGCCGCGGCGTCGGCTGGTTCCGGTTCGGGCGCTTCCGGTTCCGGTGTCTCCGGTTCCGGTTCGGGTGTCTCCGTCGCAGGTTCGGGCGCTTCCGGTTCCGGGCCGGCCGCTGCCGCTGCCGCTGCGGGTGCCGCTGGCTGTGGCGGAGTCACGGTGGCTGGATCGGCGGTGTCAGCCGGCCCTGGCCACGATTCGGTCGCGACGGGTGGCGGTGGCGATCGCAGCGGCGGCAGGGCGGGTCGGCCCGCGAGGCCTGGCTGGAGCGCGCACAGGTCCGCCACCCCGGGCCGGTCCGCGGGATTCTTCGCGAGCATGGCCGACAGGACGGCCCACAGCGCGTCGTCGAGGCCGGGGGGACGTCCGGGCAGGAGATCGACGTGGGCGCGCATGACGGCCAGCGGCATCGGCCCGGCGAACGGTGCGACCCCGCTGACCAGCTCGTAGAGCATGATGCCGGCGGCGTAGACGTCCGCGGGCGGACCGGTCTGGGCGCCGTTGACCATCTCCGGGGCCATGTAGGTCGGCGTGCCGAAGACATCCTGACTGGTGGTCAGCTTGGTGGAACCCACCACGCTGGCGATCCCGAAATCGGTCACCTTCGGGTGCGGCGCCGGGCCGCTGGCGTCAAGCAGGACGTTCGCGGGTTTGAGGTCGCGGTGGACGATGCCAAGGGCATGGGCGACGCCAAGACCGGTCAGGATGTCGACGGTCAGGGCAACCGCCTCGGCCGGCGACAGCGTCCCCCGGGAACGCAGATACTGGCGCAGGTCGGGACCCTCGATGAAATCCATCACAATGGCCAGTCGATCGTGTTCGGTGACCAGATCCCAGACGTTCACCACGAACGGCGACCGAATGCGGCGGAGCACAGATCGTTCTCGTACGAACCGGGCGACCATCTTCTGGTCGGTGGCGAGTTCCGGCAGCAGGAGCTTGAAGGCGAGGGCTCGGCCGTGCTGGTCGTGACCTCGCCACACTTCCCCCATCCCACCCCGCCCGACCAGGGATTCCAGGGTGTAGGAACTGCCCAACCTCATCGCCATGCCGGTCCCCGCCGCTTCGATCGTCGTGCCGTGTCGTCACTGACAAACTTGGTTATATCCGACTCATGCGGCAACTGCTGTTCTATGACTACTGATATGAATGGGCTGCGGGGGCGGTCGGCCCCGGCGGTGGAACGTGAACGGCCACCGTAGCCGGGCTGATCGTCGCCGCCCAGCAGTCCGGCGTGATCACCTGGATCGCCGCGGCCGGCACGACTGGTCCGCCCGTCGGCCGAAGGTGGATAACCACCGCCCGAACGAGAGACGGGAGCCTGCACCCCCGCCGGTCCGCGTGCGGCCACCGATCAGGGAGGTGGGGGCCGAGGACGCGATGCCTGTCCGGGCGCCGGGGTCGACGGGCCGCTCCGCAGGCATCTCGGCGCCGCGGAAGTCGTTGATCATCGTGCCGCCGTGGGTGATCATGACGCCGATGCTGTTGTACACCGCCACTCCGGGGAATCCGGCCTCGGCGGTCACCTCGGTGGGAACGGACGTCGGCCCAACGGCGCCGGGCGCGGCTGACCTGGTGAGCTGATCCGCTGCGGTGAACAGGCTGTTCCGCCCGCCGACGAGAATGCCGGCGGAAAGCAGGAAGCTGATCTCGCGCCAGTAGTCCTGGGCGGAACCCTCCCGCCACACCGGTTGGTTGGCCGGAGGGAGTCCCGCCAGCAACAGAATCCGGCGAACATGTTCCGGCCGGTGAAACAGCGAGGCGAAATGTGCTATTTCCTGCTCGCTCAAGCCGCTGTTCATGCTTGCGCCACCTCGGTGGTTCGCGGAGTCTCGCGGAGACGGCATCCGGCGCCGCCTTCCGGGACTACTCTAATCCCGGCTGTCGAGATGCCCATGCATGAAATCCGCAGGGCGCCCCGCGTGGATGCCACCGCTCGATGCATCGTGGAGGAATCCATGGCACACCGCTGGTCGAGACCTCTCCAGGCCCCGGCTCCTGTTGTTCACCCCACTACTGCCGACCCGTCTCCCCGGCCAGGGCCGTCTCAACCGGCGGGGCCGTCAGACCTGCCGGAGTCGGCGCACCGTCGGGGTCAGGCGGGTCCGATCTCTCTGAGCGGCGCCACCGCATGGGCCGGTGCCGACGCGCCGGTGGTCGAGCCGGTGGTCGAGCCGGTCGCCTCCGACATCGGTACCGGACCGGACCACGGGGTGACGCCCCTGGCTGGCCGGGTGCAGATCCTCGTTCACCGTCGGGGTCGAGATGGTGGCCCGACGGTAACCACCTCCGGAACCTGGTGGGGCCGGCATCAGGTCGTGTGGATCGACAGCAGTCATGGCGTCGTCATTGGTGACGGCAACCTACAGCACAACACCACCGAGCTACGGGTTACCGACGCGCAGGTCCGTCTGGGTGACGCAACCTGCGGCCCTGCCACCATGCGGATGTTCACGGCCCTCGCCGCCAAACCGGGTAGTGGCCGCCGGCAGACGGCCCTGCGGCGGGCGCTGCTCGCCGACAACCGGAGCCGGAGCCGCGCCGTGGACAGACCGTCCACTACCCACAGCGAGGCAAAGACGGTGACAGCGACCGACGCCGAGGTCGTCGTCACCAGGTGCCGTGGGGTCCTGCTCGGCAACCACAACCATCAGGTGAACGGCTACGCCTACCGATGGCATAGCCCGGAATTTCATTTTGCAGAACTTGTCGAGACGGAGCCCGCGCTCCTCGATCGGCTTGCGCGGGCCTTGGCCCGCCCGGACGACGACCGACGGATGTCTGCGCTTGTCAAAAGCATTCGTGAGGCGGTTTTGGTCGCCGCTCCCGCGCGCTATCTTGATTCGCCGGACGGTGCCGCCACGGGTTTCGACCTGACGGCGGGTGTCATGGTTGGCGGGGCTGGGAACCGTCAGGAAAACACCTCGAAGACCGACGTGCACCGGCTCGACACCGAGTCCTTCATCGCCTTTGTCTGCACCGAGGCCCTGGAACGCATTGACGCGCGGAAAATCGACATTCTCGCGCAGTCACATGAACGCCGTGTACACGCGTTCCGCGCGCTGAACTTTGACGGCGGCCCAGACATGCCGGACCGATGCGCAAAACTCGGCAACCGCCTGCTTACCGATCTGGCAGAACTGGCAGCTGTGCACCAGGATCGCCTCGCCCGCCTGCGACCAGCCGATCCAACATACGCCGACCGGCGTGCGCGGATTGAAGCCGATCTACGAAGACTCGACACCCGGCGGGCGATGAGAGTCGGAGAAGTTGCTGCTGCCCGCATCGCCGCCGAAGACGCACAGGACGGTCGGGTGATCGCAGATCTGTGCGCCGACATCATCCGCCGTATAGATTCCCTGCCCGGGATGCTCGTCGCCGGCCATCCGGTAGCCCATGACGGCCGGCGGCTCACGATCCTTGCCGCCATCAGTGCCGACCTCGACCAGTGCTTTGCCCTGCACCGGACCCGGGTGGATCGGCTGTCCGGACTCGAGCCGGATGTTCGGCTCGGCTGGTTTGGCTCCACGGCCGCAACCCGCATCCGTGAGCTCACACAGCACCTTGACGCCTTGCACGCCTGCCGGGACCTCGCAGCCGGAGACGCAGTACCGAGTTCGCCCACGCAGACAACTCACCCCGGCAACCCGTTCGACCGCGTCGCCGCAGTTTTCACCGACCTCAGGACCCGGCCGGCTAGCCCCGATACGGGTCCTGCCGATGTAGCTGCGGCATCAGCTGAGCCTGCCAGCGTGGTCACCTTGTCGCCACTGGCGCCGAGGAGAGCGAATCGGATAGATCTTTCCAGGCTGGTTGCTGGCGGTGGCATGTTCGGTGGTGCTGTCCAGGATCCTCTCCCAGGCCCAGGGGATGTACTTCGACCGCCTTCCGCGTCGTCCCCGCTGTCTCCGGAGGATGATCCTTCCGTCGTCAAGCAACCCCATCTACGTTCTCTTAATTCGCCTTACCGGATTCCGGGCCCGTGACTGAAAGAGTATCCTTGGTCTCTCGGAACCCGGTGCAGGTCGATGCGGTTTACCTCGAGGAATTCCTTGGGGGAGCTGCCGTAGTGCTGGCGCAGCAGCACGCCGAGCGCGGAGACGCGGGTCCGCAGCCCCTCGATCTTCGAGGTCCACGCCGATGCCTGTTGCCTCGTCGCCGACGCAGGAGGCCAGCCTTGTCCGAGTATCAAGTATCAAGTTGAACGTGTTGGATGCTGATTATCTCTTGGCCTTCGTGGGGTGTGACGGTGTACCAGATGGTCGCTCCGTCAGACGGCAGGTGAAGTTCATAGGAGCCAGGAAGGGAGCCGTCATCCGGGAAGGGATCTGCAAGGACTGGAACGGGCTCTTCGAGCAGGTGAAAGACGGTCCGTTGAACCCTCCAACGCAGCGGCTGTGGCAGCGCGTCGATCTCCCACCAGGAGGTGCCCGGGAAGCGGATTACCCGATCACTCACTGATGCCCCATGCATCGGCCAGCTCGTCGCGGGTGAAGGTCGGGGCGCCGTCACCTGGACCGGCGTCAGCCTCGATCCGGGCCCGAGCGACGGCACGGGCTACCTGACGCCGCAGGCGTCGCACCTCGGCACGCAGGGACTCCAGCTCCGCACGGGGGATCGTGACCATCTCCGTTGCCTCGATGCTCACGATCGACTCCCTCAGCTCGACGCTACTTCGAACATTCTAGTCGCGACGAGAACAAGTCAAGATCGAAAAAAGGTGAGCTCAGGGTGGCTCGGTGGGGGCGGGTCAGCGCAGGCCGGAGCGGACGAAGCCGTTGATGACCTGGCGTTGCAGGGCGAGGTAGAGGGCGAAGATGGGCAGGCAGGCGAGGCCGGCGGCGGCGGTGAGGGGGCCCCAGGCCTCGGTCTCGGTGGAGTTGAGGAAGCTGTTGATGCCCAGCTGCAGGACGCTGTTGCCGCGCTGCAGGACCATCGCCGGCCAGAAGTACTCGTTCCAGGCGTTGACGAACAGCAGGATCGCCAGCGCCGACAGGGCCGCGCGCAGGTTCGGGACGACGACCGTCCACAGCGTCGACCAGGATGAGCGGCCGTCCATCCGGGCCGCCTCGAGCAGTTCCTTGGGGAAGCTGTCGAAGTGCTGGCGCAGCAGCAGCACGCCGAGCGCGGACACGAGGTTCGGCACGATCACACCGGTCAGGGTGTTGAGCAGGCCGAGCTGGTGCAGCAGCACGTAGTTCGGCAGCATCGTCACCTGGAACGGCACCAGCCAGGTGCCGACGAACGCCAGGTAGAGCAGCCGCTTGAGCGGGAAGTTCCACACCGCGAAGGCGTAGGCGGCGAGGATGGACGTCAGCAGCTGCCCGAGGGCGGTCAGTGCGGCGACCATCGTGGTGTTCAGCAGCAGCCGGGCGAGGTCGAGCTCGTCGAGGGCGTCCCGGTAGCTGCCCACCGACAGCGGCCAGGGCAGCACCGAGGTCTTGTAGACGTCGTCGGGTCGGCGCAGCGACGTCGCGTACATCCAGTAGATCGGGAAGACGCAGGCCAGGCCCAGCAGGGCGAGGGTGAGGTGGCCGACGACGGTCATCACCCGGGAGCGGCCGCCGGGGATGTCGTCGCCGTCGGCAGCCGCGATGGCGGCAACGGGCTCGAGGACCGACTGCTCGGCGGTCGGCCCCTCGATGGCGAGTACCACGGCGGCCCTCCTGTCTCCTGCGGTTGGACGGATGTCAGTTGTCGTGGAAGGTGAGGCGGTCGGACAGCCAGACGAGGAAGGCCGCGACCAGGGTGAAACCGGCGAAGAAGATCACACCGGCGGCGGCGGCGAAGCCCGCGTCGAAACTCTTGAAGCCGTACTGCCAGAGCAGGTAGTAGATGTTGGTGGTGGCGCTGACCGGGCCGCCCTGGGTGAGCGTGTCGATCAGTGGGAACGTCCACGTCCCGGCGAGCAGGACGGTGGTCAGGACCAGGAACACCAGCGTCGGGGACAGCAGCGGCAGGGTGAGCCAGCGGGTCGACTGCCAGCGGGAGGCGCCGTCGACGGACGCGGCCTCGGAGTAGTCGCCGTTGATGGAGGCGAGTCCGGCCGAGACGACCAGCACCGCGAACCCGAGCATCTGCCAGCCGGCGATCCCGGTGATCGACAGCAGCGCGGGCAGCCGTTCGTGCAGCCAGTTCGTCTTCAGGCCGGTGGCCCGGTTGACGATCCCGGAGTCGGGGGTGAGCATCCACTGCCACACCGCGGCGCTGGCGACCGGCGCGACCAGGAACGGGGCGAAGATCAGCGCCTGGTAGAGGGTGCGGGCCCGGCCGCGGACCTCGGCGGTGAGCAGGCCGACGATGATCGGGATGATGATGGTGAACGGCAGCAGCAGGGCGATCATCGAGATGGTGCGCAGCACCGAGCTGCCGACCTCCGGCAGGGTGAACAGCCGGTTGTAGTTGTGCCAGCCCTGCGGGATCGCCGGCTGGTCCGGCGACAGGTTCCACGAGTAGAACGAGTAGTTCGCCGTCTGGATGAGCGGACGGTAGATCCAGACCACCAGCATGCCCAGCGCCGGCGCCAGATACAGGTAGGGGACGATGCCCCGCCCGAGCCGCCGGGCCAGGCTCCCCGCCGAGCGGCGGTCCCGAGGCGTCGGGGGTGCGTCCGCGGCACCGCTGGCAGCGGCAACACCGGTACCGGCAGCGCCGGTAGCAGTGGTGTCGGAGCCACGGGACGGACGGGTGGTGCTCGTCCCGGCGTTGGGGGGCAACGCCGGAACGAGCCGTGTGGGCGGTGCTACCTCGACGAACATCGCGTCACGCCCCCGGTGGGGAGGTCGGGGTGAGCCGGCGGACGTAGGCGAGGTACTCGCCGGCGTCCCGGTCGTAGACGTGCTCCACGTCCAACGGGATGGCGGTGGCGACGAACTGGCCGTCGATGAGGTCGATCCGGCTGAGCCCGCCGACGCGCAGGCCCCGGTGACGGCCGCTGGCCGGCAGGGCGTCGACGGTGTAGGACAGCGCCGGGCAGATCCACACCGGCACGCCGGCGAGGGTGCCCGCGCCCGGGTGGTGGGCGTGGCCGGAGAGCACCATCCGCACGTCGGTGCCCTCGATGACCTTCGCGAGGCGCTCGGCGGCGACCAGGCGCAGCAGGTGCACCGTCGGCATCGGCGAGGGCAGCGGTGGGTGGTGCACCACGAGCAGGGTGCCGCGGGGCGCCGGGGTGGCGAGCTGATCGGCGAGCCAGCCGAGCTGGGTGTCGGTCAGCCAGCCGTCGTGGCGTCCGGGGGTGCTCGAGTCGAGCACGACGACCCGCAGCCCGTCGATCAGACGGACCTGGTCGCACGGATCGTCGGGGGAGGGGGTGGGGTCCTCGTCCAGCAGTTCGGTGCGGAAGGCGGCGCGGTCGTCATGGTTGCCCATGGCGTAGATGACGGCGGCGCCGAGGCGATCGGCCAGTGGGTCGATCACCTCACGTAGCCGCCGGTAGGCCTCGGGGTCACCGTTGTTGGCGAGGTCCCCGGTGAGCAGGAGCCCCGCGACCGGACCGGCCGAGTCCACCAGGGTGGCGGCTGCCGCCTCGAGCAGGCGGTAGGTGTCGACCCGGTCATGGATCAGCTGGCCGCGCGGGACGAGATGGGTGTCGCTCACCTGGATCAGGGTCATCTCGGCCGGTCCGGTCGTCGTCATGTCAGATCACGCCTTCGGCAGCAGCGATGTGCCCTGTCGCAGGGCGGAGCTCAGCGTCGACTTGGGGTCGGCACCCTGGTAGACGGACCGTTCGACGGCGTCCATCATCCCGTCGCGGATCTGCAGGTAGTTGTTGCCGGGGATGGCCACCCACGGCTCCATGCCGCCGAGCTGCGCGATGTTCGGCGCGAACAGCGGGTTCTCCTTGGCCCAGGTCTGCAGGCCGGCCGGGTCGTCGACGAGACCCGGACGCAGCGGCAGGTAGCCGATCTTCTGCGAGATCTCGGTGTAGGCGGCCTCGTTGGTCAGGAACTTGATCAGCTCCCAGCCGGCGCGCTGCTTGGCCGGGTCCTTGGACAGCACGAACAGCGACGCACCGGAGTTCGTCGGGACGGTCGGCTTGGTGCCGAACGCCGGCATCTTCGCCGCCCGCAGGTCCCAGTTGCCGCCCTTCGCGCCCTTCTGCAGGGTCGCCTGGATGGCGCTGGTCTCCAGCAGCATGCCGATCTCACCGCGGGCGAAGCTCTCGTACGCCTGCTTCTGCGCCAGGACGGGCGTCAGCCCCTCCTTGACGTAGCGCTGCGCGTCCTGGACGACCTCGACGGCCGGGGCCTGGTCGTAGGTGAGCTGGGTGCGGTCGGTCGAGAGGACCCGTCCACCGTTGGAACGGACCAGGCTCTGGAAGCACCAGTCCTTGGCAATCTTGGTGAGGCAGTCGAGGTACAGGCCCTTACCGCCGGCCTTCGCGACGATGGCCTTCGCGTCCGCCTCCGCCTCCGCCCAGGTCGTCGGCGGCTTCGCCGGGTCGAGACCGGCCTTCTCGAACAGGGTGGCGTTGTAGTACAGCACCGGGGTGGAGAAGACGAACGGCACGCCGTAGGTCTTGCCGTTGGAGTCACCGAGGGTCCGCGCGGTCGGCGCGTACGGGTACTTCGCACCGTCGAAGTTCTTCTGGACGGCGTCCTTGCCGAACAGGTCGTCCAGCGGCTTCGCGCCCAGGGACCTGATGGTGAAGTCGAGGTCGGAGAAGCCGAGCTGGGCGACGTCCGGCGGGGCGCCGGCGGCGATCTGGCTCTGCAGGCTCGACACCGTGTCGGCGGCCGGGTTCGGGCTCGAACCCTTCGGCTTCTGCGGCGTGACGCTGATGTTCGGGTAGGCCTTCTCGAACTTGCCGATCAGGTCGTTGAAGGTGGTGGTCCAGGCGCCGGCCTGACCGAAGTTGTAGCTCTCGAAGACGATCGAGACCTTCTGGTCCTTGCCGAGTTCGGGGACCTGGCTCGAGGTCGTGTTGGTGTCCGCGTCTCCGCCAGGAGAGCCGCAGCCGGCCAGCACGGACAGGGCGGTCGCGGCCGCCACGGTCACCAGGAACAGTGGCCTGCGGACGGATGGTCGTTTCACGGGTGCTCCTTGACGGAGTGAAGGGCGTGACGGTGAACCGGTGTGACGGTGAACCGGTGTGACGGGTGTGGCGGTGTGACGGGTGTGGCGGGTGTGGCGGGTGTGGCGGGTGGTGTGGGAGAGGGCCCCGGTGGTGCGGCGGAAGGCTTCAGGTGGTGACGGGTACCCGGGCGGACGGGATGGAGCCGGCCTGGTCCTCGTCGGGCTGCCAGGCCAGGCGGCGGCCCGAGTCACGGTCGAACAGGTGGGTGTGCTCGGGGCGGACGTCCAGCGTGATCGCGTCGCCGGCGGTGAACCCGGCCGGCCGGCGGGCCCGCACCCGCACCTCGGCCGTGCCGAGGACGCAGTGCGCGATCTCCTCGCTGCCGAGGTTCTCCACGGTGCGGATCGTGCCGCGCAGCCCCGCGTGGCCCGCGCCCGTGGAGTCCGCCACCACGGCGGTGGCCGTGGTGGCCACGAGGTGCTCGGGGCGGATGCCGAGCTGGATCGCGCGCCCCGCGGCGGTGCCCGCGGTGGTGGTCTCGATGCCCAGCGCGACGTTGACGCCGGGGGCGACCGCGTGGAGCTGGCCGTCGCGCAGGGCGAGTTCGGCGTCGAGCAGGTTCATCGGCGGTGAGCCGAGGAACGCGGCGACGAACGCGGACGCGGGCTGGTCGTACACGTCGGTCGGCGAACCGATCTGCTCGAGACGGCCCTTGTTGAGCACGGCGACCGAGGTCGCCATCGTCATCGCCTCGACCTGGTCGTGGGTGACGTAGATGAACGTCCGGCCGAGCCGGCGGTGCAGCTCGGTGATCTCGGTGCGGGTGGCGGTGCGCAGCTGGGCGTCGAGGTTGGACAGCGGCTCGTCCATCAGGAACGCGCCCGGGTCGCGGACCAGCGCCCGGCCCAGTGCCACCCGCTGGCGCTGACCGCCGGAGAGCTCCCGCGGTCGCCGGTCGAGCAGCGCCGAGAGATCGAGGATCTCGGCGACCTCGGTCACCCGCTGGCGGATCTCGGCCCGGCGCACCCGCCGGGCGCGCAGCGGGAAGCCGATGTTGCGCGCCACCGTCAGATGCGGGTAGAGCGCGTAGCTCTGGAACACCATCGCCAGGTCACGGCCCCGGGCGGGAATGTCGGTGACATCCCGACCGTCGACGAGAATGCGACCCTCGCTCGGTGCGAGCAGGCCCGCGATGGCCCGCAGCAGCGTCGACTTTCCGCAGCCGCTCGGCCCGAGCAGCACCAGGAACTCGCCGTCGGCGATGTCGAGACTGACGCCGTCGACGGCCTTCGTCCCGCCGTAGCGGCGGGTGACGTTCTCAACGGTGATGCGGCTCACTGGTGCCCCCTTGCGTTTCCGGCGAACCCGCGACCGGACCGTCATGTCGTCCCGTGCCGCCCCGATGTCGGAGCCGGGTCAGCTGGTGGATCGTCCGGGGCCGGAATGAACTTCCGGCGTTCGGTTCAGGTGCGAAACGTGCGGTTCGATGTCGACCGGCCGAAGTTCAACAGGTCACGGTGTATGGGCGGTGAACGGATCGCGACGAGAACGTCCCTGACGACCCGTGATTGGAGTTTTCGATGGTGCGAAAGGACCTGAGTGCGGCACCTTCATCCGGCGGCGTGGATGCGCTACACGAGCGGGTCTCACGGGTTGCCGGTGCCGGGATGGCGCCGGTCGCGTATCCAACCGGCCAGCGCCGGGCCGAGGACGGCGGAGTCCTTCACCCAGGCGAAATGGTCACGGTGCGTCACGGCGTCCGCCTCGGTGATGTGCCAGCGGTCGAGGCGGGCCCTGGGCATCCGCCGACACAGGAAGTCGACGTTGGACGCGGGTCCCAGGCGGTCGTCGTCCAGCGAGATGGCCAGCACGGGCAGGTCGAGCTCGGCCAGCAGCCGGTCGTAGTCGCGGCGGGTCCCGTACGGCCGGTAACGGCTGGTCCGCGAGTGCCGCGCCCAGTCGGTCATCACCCGCCCCGGCATCGCCCCGCCGATGAGCATGCCACCCGGCCAGTAGCCGCGGAAGCGGGCGACCAGACCGATGGTCTGGATCGAGTACAGCGCCTCCGCCCAGCGGCGTGGACCGAACGCCTTCCAGTACACGGTGCCCGTCCCGAGCACGCAGATCCCGGCGATCCCCGGATCACCCGGATCACCCGGGCCGTCCGTCCCGCCGCTGGTGTGTTGGCGGGCGTCGGCGGCCGCCGCGGCGGAGTGCAGCAGGGCGATCTGACCACCAAGACTGTGACCGAACAGATGGGGTCGAATCCCGGGAAAACGCGTGCGTACGGCGGCGAGCACCCGCGGCAGGTCATCCTCGATGAGTTCGCGGTAGCCGAACGTCGGCTGGTCGTGCAGCCCGGGCTGGGCCTCGCCCTGCGCCCGCAGGTCCGTGGTCACCACCGACAGGCCGGCGGCGTGCAGCGCCCGGGCGAGCGGCAGGTAGAACTTCGCCTTCAGCGCCATCGCCGGCATGATCAGCACGACCGGCGCGCCCGGATCGTCGGCGGCGAGGACGCGCAGCACGAACGACGTCCCACCGGTGCTCGCGACCGTGATCGCCGGAAGCTCGGCGAAACCGCCACCCCGCCCCTTCGACTCCGAGGTCGACGCTGACTCCGAGGTCGACGCTGACTCCGAGGTCGACGTCGGCGCCGAGATCGCGGCCGAGGCGTCCGCCGGGGTCGACGCCGAGGTCGAGGCGTCCGCCGGGGTCGTCTCCGTCATGAGCGGGCGCCGTCCGCGGGGGCGGCGACCATCTCGGCGACATAGGCGAAGCGGAAGGTGGCGACCGCCGCGCCCGAGGCGTCGTACAGCTGCGCCTTGCCGTCCAGCTCGACACGTTCACCGGGCCTGGCCGCCAGCACCCGGCGCGCGCCGCGTTCCTCGATGGTCGCCACCGCCCGGACGAGCCCGGTGGCCGGCCGGCGAAACGACGACCAGCTGTCCCGGACGACCAGCCAGGCCACATCCGCGATCCGCACCGCCGTCGCGCCGACGAACGCGCAGGCCCCGGCGATGTCGGCGGCGAGGAACTGGGCGCCCGCGTGCACTGTGCCCATCTGGTTGGTGAGCTCCGGACGGTCGGGAATCTCGACCACCGCGTGCTCCGCGTCCACCTCGGTCACCTCGACCCCGACGAACGAGCCGAACGGGACCACCTGGTTCGCCAGCCGGCGGATGTGCTCGAAATCCGGGAGGTCCGCTCCCGGTCGGGCGAAGGCCGCGAACGCGGATGCGCCCGGAGCCAGAACGGTCGGGTTGCTCAACGTGGATCTCCCAACGAAGGATGGACGTGCCCGTTCGTCCCCCGGGGCCCCGGACGGCCTGGCGGTGATGGGCGGCCTGGGGTTATGGGCGGGTGGAGGTGACGCGGCGGAACACCCGGCGCGCCACCGAGACCCGGAGCACCTCCGAGGGCCCCTCGTAGATGCGAAACGCCCGTGCCTCGACCAGGAACCGGGCGACCAGGTGGTCCTCGCAGACGCCGAGCCCCCCGAAGAGCTGGACGGATCGGTCGAGCACCCGCCACACCGCCTCGGAGACGAACGTCTTCGTGATCGCGGCGCCGTGGCGGGCCGCGGAGCTGGTCGCACCCTGCTCGTCGAGGGTGGCCGCGGTGGCGTGCACCAGCGCGCGGGCGGCGGCGAGATCGATCTCGTTGTCGGCGACAAGTCCCTGGGCCAGGCCATGCTCGGCGATCGGGACACCGAACGACTGCCGTCCGGTGATGTAGGCCGCGGAAAGGCCGTGCGCCCGGTTCGCGAGCCCCAGCCAGTTCATGGCGAACGTCAGCCGGGACGGAGCGAGCCTCGCCTGCGCGTGCTCGAGGCCGAGGCCGACCTGCCCGAGCACGGCCGAGTCGGGCACCCGGCAGTCGTCGAAGACGACCTCGCAGTGCCCGCCCGGCGCGCTGGTGAAGTCCAGGGTCGGCATCCGGCGGACCACCCGCATCCCCGGATTGTCCGCGTCCACCAGGAACATCGTGGGTCCGAACAGGGTGCCGCCGCCGGCCTCGGTGCGGGCGACGACGATCGTGAACGCCGCGCCGTCCGCCCCGGTGGTCAGATGCTTCGCACCGCTGATCGACCAGCCGCCGGCGACGCGGGTCGCCGTGGTGCGCAGCATGCTCGGGTCGGAGCCGGTGCCGGGCGCGGGTTCGGTCATCGCGATCGCCGAACGCACCTCGCCGCGTGCCAGCGGCGCCAGATACCGTTCGCGCTGCTCGGGTGTCGCGGCCTCGGCCAGCAGGTGGATGTTGCCGTCGTCCGGTGCCCAGCAGTGCAGGGCGAGCGGCCCGACGAGGCTCTCCCCGGCCGCCGCCAGCACGTGCGCCTGCCCCCGGAAGTCCAGCCCCAACCCGCCGTACTCGACCGGTGACAGCGGTCCGAACACCCCCGCCGCCCGGGCCGCACCCACCAGCTCGAGGCGCAGCTCGTCGGTCACCGGACGGTGCTCGACGATGATCTCCCGTTCCACCGGGATGACGGTCTCCCGCACGAACCGCGCGGTCCGCGCGGCAAGCTCCACCGGGTCTGCCGCGTTGACCGTGCCCACCGCCGCCGCGGCGGTGAGCCCGGGACGGGCGGTCTCGCGGGCCTCGACGACTGTTTCGCTCACGGGATGCTCCCTGCGGTAATTCGCCGTTCCTCGGCGACCACGGCGGCGCCGGCGTCGACACCGGTCAGGAATAGGCTGTGTGCTGGATCAGAGTGGCGAACAGGGGCCGCCCGGGCCAGCGCTATCGACGTTTTCGATGGGGTGATTGTCGTTGTATTGATCGCCGCCTGAACCCGGTGCACCATGAGACGGTTCGCCGGTGACTTCCGCATCTCGCTGGACGGCCCTGCGGGTGGATGAGGCGAGCCTTGCCGCGCAGGACGTGCTGGTCATCGCCCTGACGGACCCGCGTGGGGAAGCGCTGGAACGTTGGGAACCCGGGGCCCACATCGATATCCGACTCCCTGACGGCCAGATCCGCCAGTACTCTCTGTGCGGTGATCCCGACGATCGGCGAACCTGGCGGTTCGCGGTTCTCCGCGAGGAAAACAGCCGGGGTGGATCCCGTTACATCCATGAACGAACAGTGGCCGGCACGGAAATATTTGTCGGCGAACCAAGAAACAATTTCCCGCTGGTTCCGGGTGGCTCCTACCATCTGTTGGCCGGCGGAATCGGCATCACCCCGTTCCTGCCGATGGTGCGCGAGCTGCACCGCCGCGGCGCCGACTGGCGCCTCTACTACGGCGGCCGCACCCGCTCCCGGATGGCCTTCCTGACCGAACTCGCCGAACTCGCCGGGTTGGCCGAGCCCGTCCAGCCCGGCGGCTCCGCGCCGTCCGGGGAGCTGGGCGACATCGCCGACCGGGTGCGCATCCTGCCCGAGGACGAGCACGGTCTGCTGCCCGTAGCCGACATCGTCGCCGGGCTCGACGAGGACTCCCGGCTGTACTGCTGCGGTCCGGAGGGCCTGCTGACCGCGGTGGAGAAGGCGTTCGCCGGCCGGGGCGTCGGCAGCCTGCACCTCGAACGGTTCCGACCGCGCGCCGACGCCCTGACGGACGCCGCGCCGGCCCGCGCCTTCGAGGTGGTGCTCGCGGCCTCGGGTCGCACGGTGCGGGTCCGCGCGGACCAGTCCCTGCTCGACGCGCTCGACCGCGCCGGCCTGGAGGTCCCTTCGTCCTGTCGCGAGGGCACCTGCGCGAGCTGCGAGACACCGGTGCTCGACGGCGAGGTCGAGCACCACGACTCGGTGCTCAGCGACGACGAGCGCGCCGGCAACTCCACGATGATGATCTGTGTCTCGCGCGCCCGCTCGGAGCGGCTGACCCTTGACCTCTGACCCCGCCGCCGGGGCTCCCGGTCCCGCCTCCGCTCCCGCCGCTGCCTCCGCTCCCTCCGCTCCTGCCGCTGCCTCCGCTCCTGCCGACGGTGGCGCTCGTGTCGGCCGCACCGGATCGGTGGGCTCCCGGCACGCCGTCGTCCTGGGCGCGGGCGTCGCCGGCCTGCTCGCCGCCCGCGTCCTGGCCGAGACGTTCGACCAGGTCACCATCCTCGACCGGGACGACCTCCCCGATATCCCGGACCTCCCCGACTTCCCCGATGTCTCGGATGTTTCGGACGTCGCCGATCCCGCGGACCTCCCCGCGACAGGTTCGCGGGCCGCTCGTGGCGCGTTCGTGGGTGTGGGCGTGGACGGTTCGGGGCTGGGGGAGCGGCGCGGAGTGCCGCAGGCCCGGCACCTGCATGCGCTGATGGACCGCGGCCGCCAGATCGTCGAGCAGCTGCATCCCGGCATCGTCGAGGAACTGGTCGCCGCCGGAGCCCAGACCAGCGAGGTGCTCGTCGGCGGTCGCTACTACATGCACGGCCGCCGGCTGCGCACGGCGCCGACCGGCCTGACCAGCGTGCTCGCCAGCCGCCCGCTCCTCGAACGCGAGCTGCGGCGGCGTACGGCGGCACTGCCCCGGGTGCGGATTCGCCCACGCACCACCGTGGTCGGCCTCGTCGTCGACGGCACCCGCGTCGTCGGCGTCCGCATCCGCTCCGACACCACCCCCGCACCCACGGCCTCCGGACGTTCCGTTCCACCCGGCGAGATCCGGCTGTCCAACGGCGGCGGGCCGTCCGGTCGGGGGCAGCTGGCGGGCGCGGGCGAGTCGCTGGCGGCGGAGCTGGTCGTGGACGCCAGCGGGCGGAACTCACGCAGCCTGGACTGGCTGGTCGGCGTCGGACTGCCACCGCCGGCGAGTACCCGGGTCGCGATCGATCTCGGCTACGCGTCCCGGCTCTACGAACGCAGGCCCGAGCATCTGGACGGGCAGCGCAGCGTCATCGTCGCGACCGCGCCGGGACTGGTCGGCGCGGGGGCGGTCGCGGTGGAGGGCGGACGTTGGCTGGTCACCCTCGCGGGGCTGCTCGGCGCCCATCCGCCCGCCGACCATGACGGGTTCGAGCAGTTCGCCGCGGCGCTGCCCGTCCCGGACGTGTACGACCTGATCCGCGAGGCCAAGGCGCTCGGGGACCCGGTGCCCTACCGCTTCCGCGAGTCGGTGCGCCGCCACTACGAACGGCAGCGCCAGCCACCCGAGGGGCTGATCGTCCTCGGTGACGCCCTGTGCAGCTTCAACCCGCTCTACGCCCAGGGCATGACCGTCGCCGCCCAGCAGGCGCTGGTGCTCGGCGCGGCGCTGCGCGGCGGCCCGGCCGGAGCCCCGGCCCGCTTCTACACGGCCGTCACCCCCATCGTGGACGTCGCCTGGGACATGGCTGTCTCGTCCGACCTGCGCTACCCGCAGGTCGCCGGCCACCGCGACCTGCGTGGACGGATCACCGCCAGCTACGCCGCCCGCGCCCAGCGTCGCGCGCACCACGACCCGGCGGTCGCCCGCACCCTCATGCGTGTCGTCAACCTCGTCGATCCCCCCACCGCGCTGCTACGTCCCGCGCTCGCGGCCCGCGTCCTGGCACCCGAACCCCGCGGCAGGTGAGCGCGTCCGGCCGCACGACCTTCCGAGGAGACCCGATGGTCACCGTCCACCCCCCGCACCCCGCCCAGACCGCCGAGGGCCCGGCGGCCACGGACAGGTCGGCGGCCCTGCTCACCGAGTTGTTCGACCCGGCGAACCGGCACGACCCGTACTCGATCTACGTCCGGATGCGCGCCCTCGGCCCGCTGCACGACGGACCGTTCGGCCTGCCCCTGGCCACGGACCACGCCGACTGCTCGGCGATCCTCGCCAACCTGGACTGGGGCCACGACCGCGAGCCCGAACAACTGCACCCCACGATGCCCGTCGGCGCGTTCCCCACCACCTTCCTGTGGATGGAACCGCCCGACCACACCCGGCTGCGTGGCCTGGTGACCAAGGGCTTCACCCCGCGGGTCGTCGCCGGCCTGCGACCACGGATCGAGGCCCTCGTCGACGAGCTGCTCGACACCGCGCTACGCGCCGGCGAGTTCGACCTGATCGAGACGATCGCCTACCCGCTGCCGTTGACGGTCGTGTGCGAGATCCTCGGCGTTCCCGCCGCGGACCACCCCCAGGTGCAGGTCTGGTCGCAGGCCCTGGCCCGCGCCTTCGACCCCGACGTCCTGATGACCCCCGAGGCACTCGCCGCCCGCAACGCCGTGATCCCCGACTTCCTCGGCTACTTCCGCGAGCTCGTCGAGCGGGCCCGCCGCGAACCCGGGGACGACCTGATCAGCCAGCTCGCGATCGTCGAGGAGGCCGGTGACCGGCTCACCGCCGACGAACTGTTCGGCACGTGCGTCACCCTGCTCATCGCCGGCCACGAGACCACCGTCAACCTCGTCGGCAACGGCATGCTGGCCCTGCTGCGCCACCCCGACCAGCTCGCCCTGCTGCGCGCCAACCCCGACCTGGTCGCCCCCGCCGTCGAGGAGATGCTGCGCTACGACTCCCCGATCCACATGAACACCCGCGCCGCCAAGCGTGCGATGACGGTGGCCGGACGCACCTTCGCCCCCGGTGACGGCGCCGTCGCGCTGATCGCCTGCGCCAACCGCGACCCCGCCGCCTACGACGACCCCGAGCGTTTCGACGTCACCCGCTTCGACCGCTCCCGCCCGGTCGCGCCCGGCGCCCGCCCGGTGAGCCGCCACCTGTCGTTCAGCCTCGGCCACCACTACTGCCTCGGCGCCCCGCTGGCCCTCCTGGAGATGGACATCCTCCTGCACGCCGTGCTGCGCCGCGTCGCCACCATGGACCTGCTCACCGACACCCCGCCGTACAAGCCCAACATGCTCATCCGCGGCCTGGCCGCCCTCCCCACCCGTTTCCACGCCGCCTGACCCGCCGCATCGCGCCGAATTCCGTAGCGCCTCGTCCCGTAGCGCCCCGTCCCGTCGCGTCGCGTCGGGTCGCGTTCGACCCGCGCCATCCAGCAAGATCACGATATGCCGAGGGTTGTTCGGGGATTTCGGCCTCCGAGATCCGAACAACCCTCGGCATGCGGCCTCACAACCCTCGGCATGTGGCCGCGGCCCGGCGCGTCGGCCGCCAATGGTCGAGGCGCCGGGCCGCGGATGGGAAAGCGGCCAGGAACCGAGCCGCGACAATCCGATCCGCTCTTGGACGGCAACCCTGGGTATACAGGCGACCCTGGGTATATATCGGTGACGGAAGGCCCGGCGGGCCGGCCGGTCACTGTGGCCAGGCCGGTTTTCGGCTCGGGCCAGGACGGGCCAGGCCAGGACGGGTCGGGCCAGGACGGGCCAGGCCAGGACGGGCCAGGCCAGGACGGGTCGGGCCAGGACGGGTCGGGTCGGCGCCCAGGTCGGACGGGGCTGGTGGGGTCAGGCGGTCGTGGCGGTGAGTTCGACGGGGAGGGACCGCAGGCCGCGGTGGATGACGCTGGGCTGGTAGGTCAGGTCGGCGGGGTCGACGGCCAGGCGCAGGCCGGGGGCGCGTTGTACCAGGGTGCGGATCGCGGTGGAGGCCTCGAGGCGGGCCAGCGGGGCGCCGAGGCAGTAGTGCAGGCCGAGGCTGAAGCCCAGGTGGCGGGGGGCGCGGCCGGCGCGGGCGTAGCGGGCGACGTCGAGGGTGTCGGCGGCGGGGAAGACGTCGGGGTCGCGGTCCGCCGAGCCCATCAGGACGATCACGCCGTCGCCGCGGTGGTAGTCATGGCCGTCGATGGTGGAGTCGGCCAGGGCCACCCGCATGGTGAACTGGGTGGGTGTGTCGTAGCGCAGGATCTCCTCGGCCGCGGGGCCGGCAAGATCGGGCTGGGTTCGTAGCAGGGCCAGCTGCTCGGGGTGCGCCAGCAGGGCGAGGATGCCGTTGCCGACCAGGTTGATGCTGGTCTCCATGCCGGCGACGAGCAGCAGCACGCAGATGCCGATGACTTCGGCGGGCGTGAGCACCTCGCCGGACTCCTCGACGGCGACCAGCCGGCTGAGCAGGTCGTCCTCGGGGTGGGCGCGGCGCTTCGCGGCCAGTTCGGCGAGGTAGGCGACGACGCTGGCGCCGGCGGTGTCCCGCGCGGCGATCTCCTCGGGGGACAGCAGCGGTTCCGGGTCGGTGCCGCGGGCGACGGCGAGCTCCCACGACCGCAGCAGTTCGGCGTCCTGCTCCGGGACGCCGAGCAGCCGACGTCCGACCATGGCCAGGGCCAGCGGCGCGGACAGGTCGCGCACCACGTCGAGCCCACCGGCCGTGACGGCCCGGTCCACCAGGTCGTCCACCAGAGCGGTGATCCTCGGCGCCAGATCGGCGACCATCCGTGCACTGAACGCCTTGTTCACCAGGGCTCGCAGGCGGCGGTGATCGGGCGGGTCCATGCGGATGAACGAGCCGGGCAGGCTCGCCTCCTGATCCCAGAACGGGCTGAGCCGGTCGACGTTGCCGTGCCCCCAGGCCTGGCTGCCCAGCACCGCGGCGCAGTCGGCGAAGCGGGACAGGACGTTGACCTCGGTGTCGCCGAGGCGGACGGTGGTCGGCCCGGGCGTCTCACGCATCCGCTGGTAACCCGGGTAGGGGTTGAGGTGCTGGGCGGCGTCGAACACCGCACGCGCGTCGGGTACCGTGCCGTCGGAAATGATCTCCGTTGAAGTCATGGATACGGCTCCTTCGGACGAGGAAAAGACCAGGCGCGGGCGCCATCGTCCGGGCCGGTGTCAGTCCGGGTCAAGAGACAGCAGATCATTTCGACGCATTGTTTATCATGCGATCAGGAAACGAGATGGACGGCCCCTGCGGTCGCTTCCTGGCGTGCTGGAACCCGTGTTACCGGCGGCTGTCGGGACGGTATTTTTTCGGCGAATTCTCCGCGACCTGGTGGACGACTCGGGTCCGCGTCCGAAACCATCCGGATAGTATGCCGGCGAACCGGACTCGCCGGTATTCCGGGCAGCGGAGGCAGGGCATGTCCAAGGGCGGCTATGACCAAGGGCGACCGTGACCACTGAAGCGACCGTGACCACTGAAGCGACCGTGACCACTGAAGCGACCGTGACCACTGAAGCGACCGTGACCACTGAGCCTGTTGACGTGCGGGCTGTTTTCGATCCGCGGCGCCGGGACGATCCCTATCCGGTGCTCCGGGCGCTACGCGAGGCCGGTCGCGTCCACTGGTTGTCCGAGACCTCCCCACGCATCGTGGTGCTCACCCGCCATGACGACTGCGGTCAGCTGATGACCGACCCGGCGTTCGGTCATCTGAGCATGGCGCAGAGCGCCTTCCGTCCGGTGACGGACGTCGACGAGGGCCTGCGTTCGATGCTGCGCGCGAACCCGCCGACCCACACCCGGCTGCGCCGTCTGGTCAGTCGGGAGTTCACCCCCGGGCGCATCGCCCGCTTCGGTGACTCCGCCCGGCTGCTGGCCGCCGAACTGCTCGATGACGCGGTGCGCCGCCGCGGTGGCGAGGTCGACCTGGTCGAGGCCTTCGCGCGTCCACTGCCGTTGCGGATCATCTGCACGCTGCTCGGCGTCCCGGAACAGGACGATCGGATCTTCGCTGACTGGGCTTCCGCCCTGACCCGCGGCCTGGATCCCGACCAGATGCTCTCGCCCGCCGAACGTGCCGCCCGCACCGAAGGCACCCGTGGGTTCGCCGAGTACTTCACCGCGTTGATCGCCCGTCGCCGTACCGACCCCGCGGACGACCTGCTCAGCGCCCTCGTGGCCGTCTCCGACGGCGGTGACCGGCTCGCCGGCGACGAACTCGTTGATCTGTGCGTGCTGCTGCTCGTCGCCGGCTACGAGACGACCGTCAACCTTGTCTCCGGCGCCGTGCTGGCGCTCGCGAACGACCCCGAGCAGTACGCGTTGCTACGGTCCCGGCGCGACCTCGTCCCCGCCGCGATCGAGGAGACCCTGCGTTACGACCCGCCGATCCAGTGGCTGGCCCGTTCCGTCCTCGCCGACGTCGACATCGCCGGCCACACCCTGCGTCCCGGTGACGGAGCCCTCGGTCTGCTCGCCGCGGCCCAACGTGACCCCGCCGTCTTCCCCGATCCGGACCGCTTCGACGTCACCCGTTACGCGGTCCCCGGGTCGGCGGGTATCGCCCAACCGGCCCGGCACTTCGGCTTCGGCCAGGGCATTCACTACTGTCTCGGCGCGCCACTGGCCCGTCTCGAGGCCGAGATCATGCTGAACGCGCTGCTCGACCACGCCACCCGCGTCGAGGTCACCGCGGCCCCGAGCTACCGCCCCCACCTCGCCGTCCGCGGCGCCAGCACCCTTCCCGTCCGTCTCAGCACCGACTGACCCGGACCTTCCCGCCGGCCGCCGTGGGGACACCGTCCGGCCTGAGCCCACCCTGATCGCAGGGATGGCACAGCCAGGATGGACGTGCCGGGCAGGGCCGCCCGCCGGTTCCGCGGAACAGCGTGATCGCGGGCCGGTTCCGAGGCGCTGACCCGGGGTGGGGCAAAGCCGTCGGATCACAATGGGGCTGACCCGGAGGGTCGTTGGTTATAGTCGGCCGAAAGCCACGGGTGACGCGGGTGGCGCGGGGGGCGCGGGATGCGGCTGAGCGACGTACAGGGCCTTCTCGCGAGCTGTGAACCGGGCGATGACCGGCGAGACCGCGGCGGGTGCGCCTGGTCGAGGCCGGGGTCCTCCCGCGGCGGGTGTTCCTGGTGAGCCGCTCATGATTCTGCCGGAGTACGTGCGGTCGGCGCTGCCGGACTACGACGTGGGGCGTGAACTCGGGCGCGGCGGGTTCGGGCGGGTGTTCGCCGCACGCCACCGTCGGCTGGACCGTGCGGTGGCCGTCAAGGTCCTGTCGCTGGCGGCCGACGATGACGCGGTCGAGGTCGAACCCGCGGACACCCCCTCGGGTACGGGCACCGTCGGCGTTCTGTTCGGCGGGCGGCGGTCCGCGGGGACGGCCGTGCTCGCGGCGGGCAGGGTCGACGCGGAGGCGCACATCGTCGCGAGCCTCGACCATCCGCACATCGTTCGGGTCTTCGACTTCGTGCGGACGCCGGAGACGGCGCTGATCGTCATGGAACTGCTGCCCGGCGGAACACTCGACGAACGGGTCCGGGACGGCCTGTCGGCTCCCGGGGCGTGCGCGGTGGCCGCCGCGATCGCCGTCGCGCTCGACCGTGTGCACCGTGAGGGGCTGCTGCACTGCGACATCAAGCCGTCGAACATCATGTTCACCGCGGACGGCGCGCCCCGACTCACCGATTTCGGGATCGCCCGGCTGCTGGAGACGACCGTCGGGATCGCGCAGACGAGCGTGGTCGGCTCGACCCCGTACCTGGCCCCCGAACAGTTCGAACTGGCCGTGCCGGGCACCGGCGTCGACGTCTACTCCCTCGGTGCCGTCCTCTACGAACTGCTCGCCGGGACGCCTCCGTTCGGTGCCGATCCCCGACCGCACGTGATGGCCGAACGTCATCGCAGCGCGCTGCCCCCACCGCTGCCGGCCCGCTTCGGCGCGCTGGACGCCGTCACCCGCCGGGCACTGGCGAAGGACCCCGCCGACCGTCAGCCCGGCGCCCTGGTCTTCGCCACCGAACTGTGCGACGCCGCCGACCAGACGTTCGGCCCCGACTGGCTGGCGCACACCGGCATCCGCTTCCGTGGTGATGACGACCTGCGCCGCCCCGCTCAGACCCACGGCCCCGCCCAACCCGCCCAACCCGCCCAACCCGCGCCGCCCGCGCCGCCCGCACAGCCTGGGCCGGCTGGGCCGGCCAGCACGTCAGCGCGGATGCTGGGCCAGGTCGGGCCGGCGCGGCGAGGTGGCCCGTCGCCGCGCCTCGGCCCGTCGGCGCGATTCGGCCCTTGGCCGACGGCGCGGTTCGGGCGCTGGTGGACGGCGCCGGTCGGCGTGTCGGTGGCGACCACCGTGGCGGTCGTCGCGATCGTCGTGGCGCTGCTCGCCACCGGCGTCCTGAGCGTCGGGCGTCCGAACACCGCGGCCAGCGGTGAGGGGGCTGGATCCACGTCCACCGCCGCCGCGCCGATCGTCTACCCGGTGAGCGCGCCGCTGCCGCTGCGCGGGCTGATCAGCCTGGCCGCGGACCCGGCCGGCGGCATCCTGCTGACCGACTCCAGCCAGCACACCCTCACCCGGTTCGTCGACGGCAAGGTCACCTCGATCGTGGGACGTCCCGCGAACGTCGCGACCACCTCGACCGATCCCGGCTCCGACGGGACGAGCACCCCCACCGGGACGGGCAGCACCGGCGGACTGGAACGGCCGGAGCGGATCGGACTGCCGGGTGTCGCCCGGGACGAGCCGGCGGCCGACGCGGGGCTGCACCGCCCGGCCGGACTGAGCGCCGGTGGGGGATCGGTGTTCGTCGCGGACGAGTGGAACTGTGTGGTGCGCCGGCTCTACCAGCCGCTCGGCCAGTCCTGGCGGGCCGAGACCATCGCCGGACGTCCCGCCACCGAACCCGCCGGCACCACGATCACCGGAGCCGGAGCCGGCGGGGGCGATCCGAACGCCGGACGGGCACCGGAGCAGATCTGCCCGGCCGGCGGGGCGTCGTCCACGCCGCGGGCGCTCGGCACGAGGGTCGGGACGCCGACCTCGGTCGCGGTGGGTGGGGACGGCGCGGTGTACTTCACCACCGGCTACGCCGGGCAGGTGTGGCGGCTCGACCCGGCCGGCGCGTCCGGCGACTACCGCTCGACCCCGGCAACCCTGATCGCCGGCACCGGCACCGGCACCGGCGGTGGCGGTGCCGGCCAGGATCGGCGCGGTGCCGGGGAACGTCGCTATGACGGTGCCGAGTCGGCGACCGCGGTCGGGCTGGACAACGCCTACGCGGTCGCGGTGGACGGCGTCGGGCGGGTGTTCGTCCTGTCGTACGCCGCCGGCTACGCCCGCATCCACCTGATCGAGAACGCCAGGATCACCACGGTCGTGCAGCGCCGCCTCGACGAGTCCGCCCTCACCACACTCGCCCCGGCCCCCGGTGGACGCGGCGTGCTGTTCACCGACGCGGACGCGCGCACCATCACACTGCTGGACCCGCCGACGGCGGCCTCGTCCGCGGGGACAGGGCCGTCCGCGGGGACAGGGCCGTCCTCGGGAACGGGGGCGACGGCGGGGCCCGGCGCGACGCGGGTGGTGGTGCGCGGGACGTGCGTGGGGGCGACCGAGCGGCTGTTCGGCGTCGCTGTCGACCGGGCGGGCGACCTGTACTACTCCTGCAACGACGCCTCCCAGGCGGGCGTGTACCGGCTCACCGCCGGTGATCTCGCCGCCGGCGTCGCCGGACCCGGCCGCCGCGTCCTGTACTGATCGTCCGATCAGCACCACCCCGTCGGCGTCACCAGGGCGTCAGATCACTCGGGGCATTCCAGGCTGAACTCGGCGAGGACGGCTCGGGGTGTTCCGTCATCGCAGCCGATGTCCGCGGAGCCGAGGCTGGTGACCTTCCAGACGCCGCTGGTCCGGCGCAGAAGCACTCTGGCGCCACCGGCGGTGGGCGATTCGGTGGCGGCGGTGGCCCAGCTGGGATCGAGAGTGGAGATC
Organism: Frankia umida; assembly: GCF_023242945.1. NCBI lineage: Bacteria > Bacillati > Actinomycetota > Actinomycetes > Frankiales > Frankiaceae > Frankia > Frankia umida. The sequence goes on along the minus strand of NZ_JALKFT010000012.1, from coordinate 12,678 downwards.
GCGACCGCCGTCACCGCGGCATCGGGGGCAAGGGCCGGCTCACGTTTCACGGCCGCGACGACCTCGGCGAACGGCGAGGGGACCTCGTCGGCCGACGTCGGCGGCACGGCAGGGATGATCTTGGTGTTCGCCGTGGCAGGAGGCGTCGCGGACGCCGTGGCAGTGGCGATGGGAGACGCCGTGGCACTGGGCGTCGGGGACGCGGTGGTGTCGAGACCGGTGGCGGCCTCGCCATCCGGATCGCCCTGGCAGCCGCCCAGTACCAGCGCGAGGCCGATGGCCGCCGCGACCACTACGGATCTCGCCGTGCCGATGGTGCGAGTGCGTGCCACGTCAACCCCCGGAGTAGTGCGGTCGGCGGAGGCTAGCACCGATGTCCGGCCAGGACGGGACGGGCCGGACATCGGTCACCCGGCCGACAGCCCTGGTCACCGAAGTCGCGGGACACCGAGCCTGCGCGCTTCGCGGCCAGGGAGCCGCGGGATCCAGGGAGTTTCGTGGGTCGGCTGGGCGCGGTCCGCTGACCGCGACGCCGAAGAACGCGAGGATGGGCGGATGGCTGCCGATCCGCGGGTGCTGTACGTCGTGGCGTGCGGGGGATATCCCGCGGCCGAGCTGCCGGTGTTCGTCGAGGCAGCGCGGGCGTCCGGGTGGGAGGTGTGTGTGGTGGCGACACCGGCGGCGCTGGGTTTCCTCGACGTCGAGCGGCTGGCCGCGCTGACCGGCCATCCGGTCCGGTCGCGGTACAAACGCCCGGGCGAGCCGGACGCGCTGCCACCGGCCGACGCGTTCGTCGTCGCGCCGGCCACCTTCAACACCATCAACAAGATCGCGGCTGGTATCTCGGACACCCTGGCACTCGGCCTGCTCAACGAGGCCCTCGGCGGCGGCCGGCCGATCGTCATGGCGCCCTACCCGAACAGCGCGCTGGCCGGTCATCCCGCCTATGCCGCGAGCCTTGAGGCGCTGCGCGGCTGGGGTGTGCGGCTGGTGTTCGGTCGGCCCGGCGACCCGCGTGGGGGAGCGGACCAGCCGGGCCGCGAGAACACCGTGTTCCCCTGGGCGGAGCTGACCGACGCCCTGAACGACCTTCGCTGACACGGACGGGGCCACCCCGGGCCGCTGCCCGGGGTGGCCGGCGAACCCCGTCCGCGCCGACCGGCTCAGCAGGTCACGGCCAGGTGGAACGGCACGACCACACTGGCCTGGCTGCCGGACTTCATCGACACGAAGACGCCGTTGGGCTTACCCGAGCGCTGGGCCACCCGGATGAACGACGCCGCGGGGCTCTCCGTCCCCACTCCGCCGACGGTCGCCGTGTACGCGCAGGCACGGACGTCCCGGTCGAACAGCACCTCGACGTTGTTGCCGCTGGTGAGCCCGGCGCTGGTGCCCGCGCTGCCGCGCACGACCTGACCGGCCGCGTTGACCACGGCGAACCGCGGCGCGTCGACCGGCAGCGCGCTGACCGCCGCGGCAGCCGACGTGCGCGGCGAGGTCTCCCCGACGTTCTCCGGCGCGCTGTCGGCGGCGAAGGCGGTGCCGCCCACCGCGGTGGTGACCGCCAGCGCGGCCGCGGCGACGAGCAGACGGGGACGGGTGATGAGGGAACGGGACATTGTGGTGACCTCCGCTGGCGTAAGGCGACGCCGTTTCGAACAGGCGTGGCCGGTGAATGCGATGCCTCACGGAACCAGGTCGACCGGCGGTCGGGTAATACGCACTTGTGCGTAGCGCCGGACGCGGACGCGGGTGGCGGGCGCATTACAGGTGTCGGATTCCGGTCAGTTCCACGATGGCGCCGACCCACCCTGGAATGCTGGCGCGCACCGGCGCACCATAACCAGGGAGGGTAGCGAAACATGTCGGGCGCAACCACGAAAAAGGACCTGCGGGACGTTCTCGAGCTGGTGCGTGTTCTGCACGCCGACGGCCCCGGCGGCGAGCTACCCACACCGGCACTCGCGCACCTGGCGCGGATGGTCGGCTGCGACTCCGCGTCCTACTGTCGGGTGGATCATGCCAGCCGGCGGGTGCTGTCCGCCGTCATCACACCGGCGTGCGACGAGCTGAGTGGATCGGCCGCATTCGCGGCGGTGCTCGGCCAGCATCCGGCGTTCATCGCCCATCGCAACCGACAGCTGCGGTCGGGCACGTCGGTGGCCCTGACCGACCTGGTGGATGGCGCGGCCCTGCGCGACCTGCCGATCTACGCCGACTTCTACCGGCCGCGCCAGATGTGCGACCAGCTGCTCAGCCTCGTCACGATCGGCCGCCGCCAGGGCAGCGTGCTCGTGTTCAACCGCTCCAGGCATGGCTTCTCCAGCCGGACCCGGGAGCTGCTCGACCTCGCCTCACCGCTGATCTGCCAGGCGATCGCGCAGCGGGCGCGGCTCGCCACCCTGACCACCGCCCTACGCGACGCCCAGCGTCACGGCGCGGCCACCGATCACGCCGCCGACCGGCTCGCGGTGCTCACCCCACGCGAACGTGAGGTGGCGGCCTGCCTGGCCGACGGGCTCGGTGACCGCGACATCGCCCGCGCGCTCGGTATCAGCCCGCGCACCGTCCAGAAACACCTGGAGCAGATGTACCGCAAGCTCGGCCTGACCAGCCGCGCCGCCCTGGTCGCGGCGATGCGCACCCCCACCCCGTCCACCCCGTCCACCCCGTCTACTCCGACCGGCGCACCGTTGGCTCCTGGCGGCGCACCGCCCACCCTGGCCGGCCGGGACACGGACCCCCTCGCCAGTGACGCGGCGTGATCCAGCCTGCGGGGCGATGGGTATCCGCAGGGTGAACACGCCGTCCGAACATCAGATCCGCCTGGACGAGACGCCGACCGTCCGGGTCGGCGCGGTTCAGATCTCGGCCGTTCCCACGGCCCGCAGACCGGCAAGGTCGACGTTGTTCTGCAGGTCGGTGACGGACGCGAAAAAGCCGATCTCGGTGCCATCGGCGGCCGTGACCCGGAGCAGGTAGTCGGCGTACTCCTCCGCCGCTCGGGGGTTGAGTAGCTCGATCCGGCTTCCCGTTTCGGTGATCCATCGCATGAAACCAGTGTGTGGGGTTCTTGAGGGTGAGTCGAGTGCCGTAACGACCTTGCCACGGGGGTCGGAGTACCCGTCCGGGTCCTGCTGAGGACGACAGACGAGAGACAACTATCGGTCTGTTTCGGGGCTCGCCGGTTTGCCGGTTGTGATCGGCTCATCCGGAAACATCCCGTCCAGGCCCACACCGGCCCACGGCCCGAAACCGCCACGCCCGCAGCCCAGATCCGCCGGTCGTGGCCCGGCTTCGCCGCCCCGCGACCGCAGGTTCGCCGTCCACCGTCCGCGCCCCGTGGCCCGTCGCCGGCAAGGATCGACCCCACCGGACCGAAGGGAGTCGCCGCGCTGGATGTGTCCGTCCGGACTATGGGACGGACCGGGCCCGAACGCATGTCCGTCCACCCTCGGGTCAGTGCGGAAGGCGCATCGAGTCTGTTAAGACGGCCCAATCTTTGTGCTCCCGGCTTTGCTCGGCCCAGCTCGTATGGTGCGATTCCCCGTGGGCCGGACGGTTCTCATCCACGGATTTCCGAATATCAGGAGGATCGGTGCGCACTGCGACCGCGCACGCGCTACGGCGCACAGCCGCCGCCGTCATGCGACCGGCGCGCCGCCGCAGGCAGGCCCGACGGACGGCCCGGGCCGTGTCCCGCCGACCGCGGGGAGTGCTGGCCCTGGGGCTCGCGCTGACCATCGCCGGTGCCGGGGTGGTCGAGTCCGCGTCGGCCGCGGTCGCGGCGGTGCCGTCGGCACTGCCCGGCGCAAGCCCCGCGGCGGGCCTGTTCGCCGCGTTCCCGAAGGACCTCGACCTCTCGGCCGCCGGACTGGAATACATTCTCACCTGGGAAGGCTTTCGCGCCACCCCGTACGACGACGCCACCGGAAACTGCACCATCGGCAGCGGCCACCTGATCCACCGTAGTGTGTGCACCGATGCCGACCGGCTTCAGTGGGGAACCATCACCCGCGACCAGGCCAGGTTCATCGCCTATGTCGACATCGAATCACGCATTGTCCCGGCGATCCGCACCGGAATTCCCAGCACGCCGCTGTTCCAGCACCAGTTCGATACCCTAGTCGACTGGCTCTACAACGTCGGCCCCGCCTACATCACCGGCCAGAGCAGCGTCCGCATCGCCCTGCTGGCGCTCCCCCCGCGCTACGGCGACGTGCCGTTCGCCCTGCTGGCGTACGTCTATTCGGGCAAGTCGAAGATGTGCGGCCTCTACCGCCGCCGCATCGGCGACGCCACCCTGTGGAACACCGCCAGCTACGCGAGCAACCACGCCGCCTGCCCGCAGGACTACCTCTGACCGGCCGCTACCGCGTGAGATCACCCGCCTCCCACGCCGGCGGCCACCGCATCGACCACCTGGCCCCGCCCGACGTGACCCGCACCGCGCCGGGCGGGCCTGGACCCGCCCGGCCGAACGTTGTCGGCATGTACCCGCACCGTGGCTCGCGGTGCCCACGGCCGGTATCCGGACCGAGCTGACCGCCCACCCGCTACCCTGTAGAGGCCGGAGCCACATCCACCGCGTGGAGTGCCGGCACGGGGGCGGTAGCTCAGCCGGTTAGAGCAGCGGACTCATAATCCGTCGGTCGTGGGTTCGAGCCCCACCCGCCCCACTAAACCGCCAGGTAGACGGCCACATTGGAGCGATCTTTCCCGTCCGCTTCGGAGATCATCCCGTACTTACCCCGTACTTTGACGGGCTCCTCGGATGTCGGTCGAGTCTCCAGGCAAAAGATGATCATTTTGCTCCCTGTCCTGCTTTCGGGGTGCTCGCCCGTGCAGGCAACGCCAGTCTGGCCGGCGTCACGCTCCTCGACGGCGTGGCCTTTGGGACCTCACCCGGCTTGGCCGTCCGAGATGAAGCTCGCCTGGAACCAGCGGGAGCAATGGGTCTGGTCCGACCGGCTCGCCCACCCGGGGACCATCAGCGAAGCGACGTTCCTATCCGTGCCGTGGCGGATCAAGAGGCGTGGTCCGGCGCCCGAACGCGTCAGGAATCCCGACATCAGCTATCCCTGTGCGCGGTGCAGCTTGCTGTTCCACGAACAGTGCGGTCGCCGGACGCGGGGTAACTGGAACCCTGGCCATGCTCGTTACCGCTGCTGGTACCCGCAGGAGTAGGCCCTACCGCATCGACCACCTCTGACCGGCTATGTCTGCGAGGACACCGTGGACCCCGCGCTCGACGACTGGCTCGCTTCCGCCTTCGCCTCTGACTGGATCGAGTCCAGGCTTGCCGCGAGCAGGTTCAGTCCGGAGACCTTCCCGTCGCGGACCCGTTGCCCCCTGTGTCAGGCGGTCGTCGTCTGCGACCGGAAGCTCGCCCGCCGCCGCGCAGTGAAGGAAGGCGGGGGCGACCTGGGTTATCGTCACGGGCTGGATTGCCGAGGTCCAGGCCGAGCGGGCGGTCGTCGTCGCGGCCCTCGAACGCCAAGGTCACCGCACCCCAGCTCAGCCGCGGGGCCTTGCCCGCCCCCAGATCAAGGAGCTGGTCGATGAACCTGGCGGGCTGCTGAAGGTTCTGCGTGAGGCCGTTCCGGTGGGCAAGGTCGAGATCTACTGTGAGCTCGGCCTGAAGCTGAACTACGATCATGAAATCGAGACGATCATGGCCGAGGCTGCGCCGAGATCATCGGTATGCATAGTGTCTGTGTCCGAGGGGGGACTCGAACCATTACCCCACCACCGGTCACCCTCTCCGATGACCTCGTCCTCGCAGGTCAGCAGAGGTGCGACCGATGAGCACGTTGACCGGCGAGCACACAACGGATTCTATCGAAAGCCGAACAATGCCGGGTGCGTCTCGGCGGGTGGCAGAGCCGGGGGCGGCGGCTCGCGGGGTGTCCGTGATCATGGGCGGGGTTGTCGGCCTGAGTTTCCTGTTCGCGTTCGGGAACATGTGGCTGCTGGCGCTGCGGCTCGGGGTACCCGCATACGTCGCCCCGCTGGTCGCGCCGTCGGTCGACCTGTCCGTGGTCGGCCTGCTCCTCGGGATCCGATACCTGTCCGCGCACGGCGCCCGACCTGAGCAGCTGCGTCCGGCTCAACGGCTGCTGGTGTTCGCCAGCCTGGTCACGTTGGCGTTGAACGTCTCCGAACCGATCATCAGCGGCGAGTACGGCAAAGCGGCGTTCGACAGCGTCGGCTGCTGGCTCCTCATCGGCTGGGCCCACGTCGGCCCCGGCCTACTCCAAGCCATGCACGAACTCGGACGGGCTGGCGTGCTTGCAACGGCCGAACGGCCCGGAACGGAGACAGACGGATCTTTCCTCCGAGAACACGATGACCTGGTCGGTCAGAAGGCCGTCCCAGAGCAGGCAACGGTGACGCAGCCGGCTGAGGAAGTGAACCTGACGATGCGCGGCGGCGAAGATTCCACGGGCGCTCTGCCAGCTTTGCCTGCCCAGCGGCAGGTTCGCGATCTCGAGGCCGTCGTGGATGGATCGCTACTGCAGCGGGCTCGACGAGAGGACGCCCTCTACTGGGAAGAACATCACCGTCCGATCTCCGCCGAGATCCTTCGGCAACGACTGAAAGTCGGCTCGAAACGAGCACGGAGCCTCGTAGCACAGCTACGCGCCGACGCACATCGGACACTGGAAGAACACTCGGCCGCAGCCGGCCATGCAGCAGGCGAGCTTTGGCCCGCCTGATTCGGACAGCGTGGACCCGGACCAGCCCGAAGCGGTCGACCAGATGCGAGAGATGAAGCCGCACGGATCAGCTCCGTTGGCCGTAGCCGGCTGACCGCCGCCGTCACCGCCGGTCGCCCGCCGGGCCCTGACACGGTCCGCGCTGCTGTAGGGCGAACCCGCGCAGTACGCGCGACGGTCGCCCAGGTCGCCGGCGGCCTGCTCGCGGCCGTTCACCGCCACGACCACACCCTCGACGTCCAGGCAACCCACACCGGTCCCACGGTGCGCATCACCGCCACCACCAACGACATGCCCGCCGCCACGTCGGTCACGGGCGACACCGTGCGGCCAATGGCCGTGCTCACCGCGCTGGCGTCACGGATCCACGTTCGCCGCACCGGCACCCGTCGCGTCTACTCCTGCGACGTCCCGGCCGCACAAACAACATGGCGGTGATCCCGTCGCGGGAAAAGGAACCGGTTCCCGTCACCGTGCCACCCGGCAGCTTCCTCGCCATGCTGTCCTCGGCGAACGGAAGGCTCGAAGGTGCGCGCGCCCGCCGGGCGCGATCATCTTGCGTTGAGGTAGTCCTCAAGTCGACCCGCAAAATTGATCACTTCCTCGGCGATCAAGGCGGAGCGGTTCCGCGGTTCGACGTCCAGATACCGCTCGGTGACCGCGATCCCGGCGTACACCCGCCCAGCCACGTCGACCGCGAGCTGCCGGTTACGCACCATGTCCTCATACGACGCCATGAGTAGCAGCATCGCCGAGGTCGACCGCCGCTGAACTTGGATCGCGCCACCTGCTCCGGCTCCGGCCGCCCTTGCGACCGGCCGGATTCGGCCAAGGCGTCGCCCGTGACCGGTACGTCGTGAGGACTGCGCCGGGTCTCGGCGGCATCTACCCGTCGCGCGGCGCTGGGCGGCGGCGCCGCAGCGAGATCCATGACGACAATGCCGGCCTGCTCGGTGGACAGGGCAGACCCCGACGTGGCGGTTTGCCAACCGACCCCGGCCGCGCCGGCAACTGGGCCGGCGGCCTCGAGCCAGTCGCCGACCAGGTGGCCCCCTTGTCTCGCGGTCCAACGCCAGGGTCGGGCCCGCGCTCCCACCCGACGATGGGCTGGACGAGTCGATCGACCTCCAGCTCGGCGAGGTCGAGGACTGAGCCACTACCCAGTTCTGCTCGCCGACCCGCTCGCCGCGACGATCCGCGGCCTCGAAGCCAGCTGACCGGGCCGCCTCCGGCGGCCGGGCGCTTGGTGCGATTCGGTTCAACCTGCAGGTCGCGTTCGCGCGGAGGCACAGCTCGGGGACTCCAGCCTGACCGACGCTGGCCCAAGCGCGTGCGGTCTCCTCCGCCAGTCTGTCGGTGGCGGCTGATATTCCGGTAGGTCACCAGAGACGCTTCCGGCGGTGGGAATCGCCCGCCGTCCAGCGCCAACCGACAGCAGGCGAGGAGGAACGGCAGATGGGGCGGAGAGGCATGTTCACTGACGCGCAGGCATTGAAGATCATCGATGACGTCGAAGCCGGTAAGTGCACGCAGGCGGAGGCCGCAGCCCGGTACGGGGCCTCGCCGATGACGATCAGTAACCTGGTGAACGGCCGGACCTATGCGCACCTGCGGGGCGGAGAGGCGAAAGCCAAGCCCGAAGTGCGGCGCCGGTACGGACGTCCGGAGCTTCCGGAACGCCGCCGCGCGAGCGTCGCAGCGTTCTGGAACCGGGTTACCATCGCGGGTCCGAATGACTGCTGGTCATTCCACAGCGCCCGGCCTGGACAGTATGGATCTGTGTCGCTCGCTCTCGCGGGTACCAGCTCGGCGCATGTGGTCGCCTACGTGCTCGCGAACGGCCTTGCACGCCGTCCAGCACGGGGGCGTGTCATCCGGCACCTGTGCAACAACCGCACGTGCTGCAACCCCGCCCACCTCCTGGAGGGGAGTGACGCGGAGAACAAGGCCGACCGGTACCGCGCCCAGCGCGCCGGACAGACCGGCCCCATCGAGGTCACAGATCCCGTCAGCCCCCCCGAGCAGGGTTGGATCATCGAACTGGGAGGCGTCGCGGCACTGGACCGGCTGGCCCGCGTCGCGGAGTTCTGGTCACAGGTTGATCGAACCGCCGGACCGGACTCCTGCTGGCCCTGGACTGGCCGAACGACCCACGTGTTCGGCTATGGCCAAATGCGCTGGGACGGGCAGACCACGGTCACCGCCCACCGGATCGCCTACCTCCTGCGCCATGATCGCCACCTTTCGGAGTTGCCAAGTGATCGTCAGGTGCTCCACCGATGCCCCGGAGGGGAGAACCCTCGGTGTTGCAACCCACGCCACCTCGATGTTGGAGACGCCCGCGACAATCGGGCGGACGCGGTGGCATACGGCCGCGTCCCCCGCGGCGAGGACCACCACTATGGGGCACGAACAACTGACTCAGCCATCCGTGCGCTGCGAACCGACTACTGGCGGAAGCCCGTCGACGAGCGCCCGACACTCACGAGCCTTGCGGTGACCCACGGCGTGAGCATCGGCACCATTTCCGGTTGGCTCGAAGGTAGGCACCGGCTCGACGCAGGCGGCCCCACCCGTCCACTACCGACAGCGAGGCGGCGCCTGAATGCGGACCTTGCTCGCGAGATTCGTCACCGACACCACGACGACAACGAGATCGTGACAAGTCTCGCCGCCGCCTACGACGTTGATCGCGAGACCGTCGCAGATGTACTCAACGGCAGATCGTTCGCCAACGCAGGCGGCCCGCGAGGTGTGGTTTCACAGACCTGCGGCATGTCCGAGCGCACCGTCCTCGACATCAGAATCTCCGTTGCCGACGGCGAACCGGTTCGTGCCGTCGCGGCCAGGCTCGGCGTGAGCGAGGACGCGGTCCGTCAGACCGCGCGTGGAGGAATCCATCAGTCCGTCGGCGGCCCCCGCACCCGTCGACAACTCACCGCGGCTGACGCGCGCGACATCCGGGAACGCCATGAGCGAGGCGAATCACGCCATGGCCTCGCGAAGAGATACGGCAAGTCGAAGGCCAGCATCGACGATGTCCTCGCTGGTCGAACTCATGCTACCGCCGACGAACCACGAACCGCGTGACGCAACCACCAGACAATCCGGCGGCATAGCGCCCTGCGGCGTCGAAAGATTCAGCGACCTCGCGGACGAGTTGGACCCGTCTTCGGAGGAGCATTCGCACCGGTTCGCCTATATCCGTGTAGCCGGGGCACGCTCTATCTATCCTCGGTGCTGAAATGGAGCCCGGCGAGGCGATCGGGGAGATCTGCCAATGTGGAAAAATCGCATTCGCTCGTCACGAAAGCAGCTGGTACCGGTTTACGTGTTACGAATAGAGATTTCACGACGTAGGAGTTTCCGTCGACAGCGGGAGGTAGCTGGAGCGCCTGCGCTATCTGGTCCGTGTGAGGGGATAGTTCGGCGCGCTTCCTGGCCAGCTGGGTGGCATAGGGAGGTTTCTTCTGCCCTCTGAAGAAATGGTCGAGGTGTCTGCGGATCTCGGGTACTGCGAAGGTGTCGGTGGGATCCTTGACTTCGAGTAGCCATAGGGTTCGCTGGCCGATTCGTCCGGCGACAGCGTCGATCTCGGTCGTGAGTTTCGGGAGGTTGAGCCGCTGGGCCTTGTTCTCTTTGACGTTCTCGACGACCGTCCATCCGTGACAACGTAGCACGTGTGCGACCTGCTTCTCCAGAGCTTTGTTCCGCCGATCTCGGAGGCGTTCGAGAGCGGTGTCGACGGCGACGGGCGGCGGAGGCTGGCTCCAGGGTAGTTGCCCCTGGGAAAGATAGTTCTTGTAGACCTTCAGACTAGTCAGACAGAAGTGAGACGCCACGACGAGGGTCCCGTCGGAGAGTTCCGGCAGTGGCTGAACGAGTAGTCTGCGTTTACGTGTTCGAGCGTGCCAAGGCTTCCAGTCCGCGTTGCGCAGGTCGGTTCTGGTACTGGTAAGCATCGCGACGGCTGCGGCGGCTCGTCTGGTCCCATCGGGCTCCTCGCCAATTTTCGTGGTCTCCAGGACGTAGTCGACGACCTGCTGGGTGCTCGCGGCCGGAAGTCGCTCGTCGTCGGGGTTTTGGGGCCAGGTGGCGAGGGTTAGCAACGTGGTCAGTACGTCTGTCCCGGACGTGCCGTACGAGCGGCGCATGGCGGCGTCGACCTCGGCGTCTAACAGTAGATGGTCAGGGTCCGGTTCCGTGGCTGTCCGTCGGGCCGTGAGGTCGAATGCTGCCCTCGCGTTAGCGAACGCTGTGACGTCGAGGTCGTAAACCCGGCCGGCAGCCGCGCCGGGTGATTCTTCGTCCACTTTCGTGGTGACTTCGAAGGAATCGCCCACGTGGACTGCCGTCGGCCTCACTTGGTGATGCACGTTCTCACTTCGCATCGTGGCGGCCAAGTACGACGAGGCTGCGGCGAGAATCTCTCCCCAGGCGAGTTTGTCGCAAGCCCCGATTCCTGTCGGGCCGGTGCGAAGTGCCGCTTCGACGACAGTCTCGACGCTCCGCCGCAGCCGCAGGTATTTGTCGACTGTCTCCCGGTAGCGGGCGACGGGGTCCCACTCGAGGTTCATCAGGTCGGCCGACTGGCCAATGTCGCTGAGGATTCTGCCACGGTGAGCGACGATCCGTTCCAGCTGCTCCATTCCGATAAGAACTAGCTCGTCCCCGTCGTGCGCCGCCATCCGGTGGTTCATTATTTCGAGTGCCGCAGGTGCTAGGACCGTTCCTTCGAGATCCTTCGCGTCGTCGCCGCGGTAGACGCCGGGGCGGATTCCTGACCTTCGAACAGTCCGTGCGACTGATCGTTCGGTCTCCGACACCAGCGCCTCGTTGAGTTCCACCGGCGCAGGAAGATCGTTCCGGGAGGTTGGGACGTTTGCGACCTGAACGGCGAGCGTGGGTCGCGCCTCCATCCAAGCCGCTGCCACGCGTGCGGCAGCTTCAGCGGAGGATCCGGCTTTCTGTAGCGTGATGTGGACCGCGTTCGCCATGTGGGCTCGGGACTGCTCGGGGTCGGCGGCGGTCTGCTCCGCCATTGCTCTGCACGCCACACCGATCGCTGCTCGTACCGTCCGCTGTCCGTCGACGCTCAGAACTGTTTCGACGTGGTCCACAGCGATCGGGCTGTCCTGTGGCTCCTCGTCGGGTCGCGACGAGAGCTCGACCACGTAGCCTGCGACGTCGCTGCCTGCGTGGCAGTATGCCCAGACATCGCTGATCTGGTGGAACCCGAAAGCGAAAGCCCCCGCCAATATGTCCAGGAAGTGCCGGTCCTTTTCTGGCCACGCAGGGTCCAGTTCGACGATCCCGACAGGAATCGGGCCGACTGCCAGCTTCCATCCCACCAAGTCAGGAACGGCGTGGCTGCGTTCGGGCGACGAGTCGTCCTCCGCGCCGGGGGACATCGAACTATGCGTCGCGGCCGGCTGCGTAACGGTGGTAAGCCGCCACTGGTAGACCGATGGTGTGTCGAGGGACGACCGTTCGACAGCATCGACGTCCCGCAGCGCCGGGAACCCGAGCGTGAACATCGCTTCTTCGAGGGAAGAGTCCGCTGTGGCTCGTTCCCACTCGGCAGTTCCGTGGTGCGGTGCGATCGTTATGAGGTCCGGCGCTCGTCCGCCGGCGAACAACGTCTGGCCGTTTCCGCGCCACCACTCCCAGACATCGATCGTTTCCGAAGCGAAGACGTTAGGGCGGTCCTGTCGAGCCATGTCTCGGCAGAACATGTACAGGTCGCTTTCGGAGCTTGCTGTCGATGCCGCCCACCGCAGGTCGTCCAACGACATGCCCGTGAAGCCAGGACCGTGGGGCGCGGCGACGTAACTCGCGGAACCCACGACGAGAAGCGGGACGACCTCGGTCCGCGGATCTAGCCTCGATCTTTCGCCTGCTGGGCGTGTGAGGTCCCGTGAGGACCGCCCGCTGTTTTCGATGTTGAGTTTTGCTGTCG
>NZ_JALKFT010000129.1:0-275 GCF_023242945.1 Frankia umida | reverse complement strand
GCCCATGGGCACGGGCAGGCCGATGGCCTGGCCCACCACCTGGTCCTTCTGCGATTTGGCAAAGCGCGTGAAGTCCGGAATATTCAACGCCAGCGTCGCCCAGAAGCCCACCATGGCGGTCAGCGACGGCCAGAACACCGACATGAACTGGCCCGCCTTGGGGCCGCCCGGCGCGTACTGCGAAGGCTGCTCCATGATGGGGCCGAAGCCGCCGGCCTTCTGGTAGACCCAGCCCAGCAGCACGAAGCAGATCACGATCTTGAGTGGCGCGGTCC
>NZ_JALKFT010000128.1:0-276 GCF_023242945.1 Frankia umida | reverse complement strand
CTTACCGGCCCGTGCAGTTCACGCTTGGCCAGACAGCACAGGCGATGCACGCGGTCATCGACCCGCATCTGCGGAAGATCAACTCCCGGTCCAGGGTCGGGCGCAGTCGGGTTCGGGAAGTGCTTCGCCAGATCGTCACCGACGGCTGGCCGCCGGACTTCGAGCCCGATCCGGAGCGAGTCGCCCACTGGCAGGCCTGGCTCATCACCAACGGCATCTTCACCGACGACACGCAGTGAGGTCGATTCTGTCGTGAACCCCAAGACAGCTCCCGCA
>NZ_JALKFT010000127.1:0-296 GCF_023242945.1 Frankia umida | reverse complement strand
CATAGTGATCGTCGGTGGTAGCTCGGTCGCGCAGAAGCGGAAGGGTGGCCTCGTCGTCAGCCCAACCCGCAGCAATCGCCCCGACCGCCGCCCACCGCACGTCATAGTGATCGTCGGTGGTAGCTCGGTCGCGCAGCCAGGAAAGGGTGGCCTCGTCGTCAGCCCAACCCGCGGCGATCGCCCCGACCGCCGCCCGCCGCACGTCATAGTGATCGTCGGTGGTAGCTCGGTCGCGCAGCCAGGAAAGGGTGGCCTCGTCGTCAGCCCAACCCGCGGCGATCGCCCCGACCGCCGCC
>NZ_JALKFT010000126.1:0-304 GCF_023242945.1 Frankia umida | reverse complement strand
GGCCCAGGTGCCCTTCTACTCCACCGTCACCACCACCCACCTCACCGACACCACCACCCTCACCCCCGAATACTGGTACACCAACCTCCGAAACACCGTCCAATACCACACCACCATCCAAAACCTCCTCCACCACGGCCACACCCTCTACCTCGAAACCAGCCCCCACCCCATCCTCACCCTCCCCACCCAGGAAACCCTCGACCACCACACCACCCCCGCCACCACCCACCCCACCCTCCACCGCACCCACCCCACCCTCACCCACTTCCACACCAACCTCGCCACCCTCCACACCCACGGC
>NZ_JALKFT010000125.1:0-321 GCF_023242945.1 Frankia umida | reverse complement strand
GTGCGGTCGCCGGAGGAGCTGTGGGAGCTGGTGGCCGGTGGGGTGGACGCGGTGGGTCCGTTCCCGGTGGACCGGGGCTGGGACCTGGAGGCCCTCTACGACCCGGACCCCGACCAGACCGGTCGCTCCTACGTCCGGGCCGGTGGGTTCCTCTACGACGTGGCCCGGTTCGATCCGGCGTTCTTCGGGATCTCGCCGCGGGAGGCGCTGGCGATGGATCCGCAGCAGCGGCTGCTGCTGACGACGTCGTGGGAGGCCTTCGAGCGGGCCGGGATCGATCCGGGGACGTTGCGGGGCAGCCAGACCGGGGTGTTCGTCGGC
>NZ_JALKFT010000124.1:0-331 GCF_023242945.1 Frankia umida | reverse complement strand
CCACACACGCCGCCGCGATCTCCCCCTGCGAATGCCCCACCACCGCCGACGGCACCACCCCGAACGACCCCCACAACGCCGCCAACGCCACCATCACCGCCCACAACACCGGCTGCACCACCTCCACCCGCTCGAGATCCGGCGCACCTTCCACCCCACGCAGCACGTCCACCACCGACCAGTCCACAAACGGCTCCAACGCCGCCGCACACTCCACCAACCGCTCCCGAAAAACCGGCGAGGAATCCACCAACTCCACCGCCATCCCCACCCACTGCGACCCCTGACCCGGAAACACAAACACCGGCTTCGCCCCGGCAACCGCCACCCC
>NZ_JALKFT010000123.1:0-347 GCF_023242945.1 Frankia umida | reverse complement strand
CCACCCCGAACGACCCCCACAACCCCGCCAACGCCACCATCACCGCCCACAACACCGGCTGCACCACCTCCACCCGCTCGAGATCCGGCGCGCCTTCCACCCCACGCAGCACGTCCACCACCGACCAGTCCACAAACGGCTCCAACGCCGCCGCACACCCCTCCAACCGCTCCCGGAAAACCGGCGAGGAATCCACCAACTCCACCGCCATCCCCACCCACTGCGACCCCTGACCCGGAAACACGAACACCGGCCCCACACCAGAGACCGCCCCCCCCCCCCCCCCCCCCCCCCCCCCCCCCCCCCCCCCCCCCCCCCCCCCCCCCCCCCCCCCCCCCCCCCCCCCC
>NZ_JALKFT010000122.1:0-352 GCF_023242945.1 Frankia umida | reverse complement strand
CGTCGGGCCGGGTGTCCTATGTCTTTGGTTTCGAAGGTCCGGCGGTCACCGTCGACACCGCCTGCTCCTCATCCCTGGTAGCCGTTCACCTGGCCGTGCAGTCCCTGCGTTCCGGGGAATCCACCCTGGCACTGGCCAGTGGTGCCAGCACCATGGCCACCCCCGGAATGTTCATCGAGTTCTCCCGGCAGCGCGGCCTTTCCGCGGATGGACGTTGCCGTTCCTTCTCCGCCGACGCCGACGGCACCGGCTGGTCAGAAGGAGTCACCGTCCTCGTGCTGGAACGCCTCAGCGACGCCCAGCGCCTCGGCCATTCCATCCACGCCGTCATCCGCGGCACCGCCATCAACCA
>NZ_JALKFT010000121.1:0-358 GCF_023242945.1 Frankia umida | reverse complement strand
GTCTGGAGGGGCCGGCGGTGACGGTGGACACGGCGTGTTCGTCGTCGTTGGTGGCGTTGCATCTGGCGGTGCGGGCGTTGCGGTCGGGGGAGTGTTCGCTGGCTGTCGTCGGCGGAGTGACCCTCATGTCGACCCCGGGGCTGTTCACCGGATTCAGCCGGCAGCGGGGGCTGGCGCCGGACGGGCGGTGCAAGCCGTTCGCGGCCGCCGCGGACGGCACCGGGTTCGGCGAGGGCGTGGGTGTCCTGCTGGTGGAGCGGTTGTCGGAGGCGCGCCGGCATGGTCATCCGGTGTGGGCGGTGGTGCGGGGGTCGGCGGTCAACTCGGACGGGGCGAGTAACGGGTTGACGGCGCCGAA
>NZ_JALKFT010000120.1:0-368 GCF_023242945.1 Frankia umida | reverse complement strand
ATCTTCACCTGCTCGTCGACCCGACCCAGGAACTCAAGGGCCCCCACCGGCGTCCACCGCACCAGGTCACCGGTGCGATAGAGCCGCTCCCCCACCCCGAACGGGCTCGCCACGAACCGGCTCGCCGTCTCCCCAGGCCGACCCAGATAGCCCCGGGCCAGCCCCGCACCCGAGACGAACAGTTCGCCGGCGACCCCGGCGGGCACCGGTGACAGCGCGCCGTCGAGCACGTGGACCTTCAACCCGGCGACGGGCCGTCCGATGTGCGGCTTCGCGCCGGCCCCCACGACCGTCCAGGTGGCGTCGACGGTGCATTCGGTCGGGCCGTAGCAGTTCAGGCCGACGGTGCGTTCGGCCGCGCCCAGCTC
>NZ_JALKFT010000011.1:0-188571 GCF_023242945.1 Frankia umida | reverse complement strand
ACCGACGAGGGGCTCAAGTCATGCCAGGTCCGGAGGCCGGGAGCCCCGTTGCGGGGCCACCAAGAAGGTAACGGGGGCCGCCGAAAGCCATGGTGGAACCTTCCGCCGCGAGCCTGCATGGACGCCGCGAGCCCCGCACCCGCCGCCCGACCCACGCTCCGGCAGCTGCACGGCCCGACCTTGGCCAGGACCTGACCCCGGCCAGGACATGACGGGGATGGGTGACGATACCCCGCTGCCCCACCGCCGCCGTCACCGCCAGGCAGCCCTCCCCCTGTGAGGCCGTAAACCGAGGGCTGTTTGGGTGCATCCGTCAGGGCGCCGGCGGACCCGTCGCATGCGCTGGCTGTCGTCCCTCGACGCCACTGAGCCAGCGGTGCAGGTCGTGGGCGGTGGCGGCGGAATGCTCGTGCATCATCGACTGGTGGTCGCCGGCCACGTCGAAACTGTCGTGTTCGAGGGTCCACTCGGACGTCCAGGTCTGGCCGATGCCGGTGACGTCCTCGGCGACGGTGGTGGGATGGCCGCCGCGCCGCGGGCGGACGCGGGCCCGCACGAGCATGACCGGTGCGGCGACGGCGCGGGGCCGCCAGTTCTCGAACAGGTCCAGGTAGGCGCCCTGCGCGGTGACCTGCGCTTCGGTCATCAGCGCGTAGGCCTGCTCGTTGACGGCGATGCCGCGCAGCTCCTCCTGGATGTCGTGTTCGGGGATGCGGTCGGTGGGCAGCCAGGTGTCGAGCAGCACGACGGCCGCCGGGGGCATCCCGCGATCCTGGAGGACGGACGCGATCGCGTGCGCGAGCCAGCCACCGGAGGAGTAGCCGGCCAGCACGATCGGACGCCCCGCGAACGCCCGCGTGATCGTGTCGACGTGCCGGGCGATGACGAGGTCGGCGGTCGCCGGCAGCGGTTCACCGTCACCGAAGCCGGGATGCGCCAGCGCGTGGACGTCGCGGCGTCCGTGCAGGTGCAGGGCGAGGCGAGCGAAGGTGTGCGGCCCGGACGGCGCCACCATGGACGGCAGGCAGACCAGCGCGAACGGTGCCGGCCCCGACGCCAGCCGCACCGGCCGTCCCGGCGCTCCGAACCCCTCCACGGACGTGCACACCGCGCGCAGCTTCGCCGCCGCCCGCAGCACCCCCACTCCCGCCGCGAACTTCCCCTCCGCGCACGCCTGCCGGTACACCCCCCGCACCCCCACCGCCTCGCCGCCCGCCACCGGGTGGGCCAACGCCGGACGAGCGAGCCCCGAAGGCACGGCGGCCGAAGGCACGGTGACCGGACGCACGGTGACCGGACGCACGGTGACCGGGGCGGCGGCGGCAAGGCCGGCGAGATGGGCGGCGAGTTCGGTGACGGTGGGATGTTCGAACACGGCCTGGGTTCCGAACCCAAGCCCGGTCGCGGCGACCAGCCTGCGTCGCAGCTCCACCGAGGCCAGCGAGTCGAAGCCGAGCTCGAGGAAGCGACGCGAGAGCTCCACCTCCTGCGCCGACTCGTGCCCCAGGACGTCCGCCGCCTGCGCGCGCACCAGCTCCACCAGCTCGACCAGCCCCCACCGGGACGGCTCCCCCGCGACCGACGCGGCCCCCGGGTGTTCCGCGGAACCGTCCGACGCGGTCACCCCGTCCCCCGGATGCCGCGCGGAACCGCCCGAGGTGCGCGCCGCGATCCCGAGGTGTTCCGCGGAACCGCCCGCCCCCGGCGCCGCGGACGGGTCGGGGTGCGACAGCGCGGTGAAGAAACGGTTGTCGCGGGCCGCGGTGATCGACGGGAGGAAGCGGTCCCAGTCGACGTCGACGATGGTCCGGGTACGTGCCCCGGCGACGACCGGATCGCTGGGATGCCCCGCGCCAAGGGACGCGGCACCGAGGGAGCCGGCACCGAGCGACCCGGCACCGAGCGACCCGGCACCGAGCGACGCGGCGAGGATGGCTGCGGCCTGGGCAGGGTCTAGGGGACGCAGGCCTCGACGGGTCAGGAACTCGCGTAGGGCGGGTGTGGCGGCCAGACCGTCGCCGTCCCAGGGGCCGTAGGCGAGCGCGGTGATCCGGCAGCGGCCGGTGTCGGCGCGTCCGGCCAGGGCGTCCAGGTAGGCGTTGGCCGCGCTGTAGGCGGCCTGGTTGCCGCTGCCCCACACCGCCGCGATCGACGACACCAACGCGATCTCGGCGATGCTGTCACCGTCCGGTGTCGCGAGCAGCCGGACGAGGGCGCTCGCACCCGCGACCTTCCCGGCGACGACCTCCGCGACCTCGCCGAGGGTGAGCTCAAGCAGGGGACGGAACGCTCCGACGACACCAGCGGCGTGCACGACCGCGGTCACCGGTTCACCGGCGTCCACCTGCCGGCGCAGCAGAGCCGCCAGCGCCGACTCGTCGCCGACGTCACAGGCCTGCGCGCTGGCCCGGGCACCGAGCGCGTCAAGCTCGCGGAGCAGCTCCCCCGCACCCGGACTCGCCGGCCCCCGCCGACTCGCCAGCACCAGCCGTCGCACCCCGCCGCGGGCGAGCGCCCGGGCGACGTGCGCACCGACGGCCCCCGTCCCGCCGGTGATCAGGACGCAGCCGGCGCGCCGCCCGACCCGCTCGAACCTCGCGGCAGGCCCACCCGCACGCCCCGTCTCCGCCCCCGGCGCGGACCCCGACGCGGGTTCCAACGCGGGTTCCAACCCGGACCCCGACCCGGACTCCGCGAGCCCGTCCGCCGGCATCGGCACCCGCACCAACCGTGGGACGCGCAGCCCCGTCGACCGCGCGGCGAACTGGAACTCGCCGCCAGCCGCATCGCCCACGGTGAGCGCGACACCGAGCCACAGCAGCGACTGGTCATCGATCCCACGCCCGCCAGCCCCGCCGTCCCCGCCGAGCAGACCAGGCAGACCAGGCAGACCAGGCAGGTCGATCAGGCCGCCCCAGGTGTGGGGACGTTCCAGGGCCAGGGTGCGGCCGAGGCCCCAGGCCATGGCCTGGTCGG
The DNA here is from genome assembly GCF_023242945.1 of Frankia umida. NCBI lineage: Bacteria > Bacillati > Actinomycetota > Actinomycetes > Frankiales > Frankiaceae > Frankia > Frankia umida. Next base: position 185,595 of record NZ_JALKFT010000011.1, on the reverse strand, counting down.
GCTGGGTCACGGGGTGGTCGTCGTCGGCGGCCACGGCACCCGTGGTGATCATCCAGAGCGGGGCGTCGATGGACGCGTCGGCCAGTGCCTGCGGGCAGACGACGGACAGGGCGAGGCCGCGGGTCAGTCCCGGATGGTCCGGATGGGGGGTGTCGTCCAGCGCGAGCAGGGAGAGGACGGCGCCGATCGGCGTCGGGTGACCAGCCCGAACAGCGGCGAGCCGGGCCGTGATCTCAGCACGGTCGGCATGTTCGAGCTGGATGATCTCGCTGCCGCCGAGACGCTCGAGGACCCAGCCGAGCCGGGCGACCAACGTCCGGTCCGCACCTCGCGGTGGGACGAGCACCAGCCATCGCCCGCCCGGATCATCGCCACCGACCTGACCGCGCTGGCCGACCCGGCCGCTCTGACTGGACGGGCCGCTCTGACTGGACGGGCCGCTCCGGCTGGACGGGCTGATCCCGGCGAACGCCGTGAGCACGGCGGTGACGTCCGCATCGGCGAGTGGCTGCCAGACGGTGCGGTAGTGCCATCCCGTCGACGACGGACGCGTGGATGACCCAGGCGGGGTGGATGGTCCAGGCGGTGTGGATGACTCGAAGGGAACGGTGGCGGGGGTGTCCAGCCAGTGGCGGCGGCGTTGGAAGGGGTAGGTGGGCAGGTCGACGAGGTGGCCGGGGCGGTCGGGGACGGCGTGCCAGTCGACGTCGATGCCGTGGGTGTCCAGAGCCGCGGCCGCGCCGAGCACCATCTCGGGCTCCGGGCGTCGCGCCCGCGCCGTCGCGACCGCCAACGGCGTACGCCGTCCAGCGGCGGCACCGGCACCGGCACCCGTGTCGTCGTCTTCGAGGGTGGCGGGGACGAGGGGGGTGAGGATGGCGTCGGGACCGAGCTCGAGGAAGCTGTCGGCGCCTTCCGCCGCGAGGCGGCGCAGCGCCTCGGCGAAGTACACCGTGCCGCGGGCCTGGCGGGGCCAGTAGTCGGGTTCGAGCATCCAGCGCGGGGACAGTTCGCCGGTGAGCGTCGAGACGATCGGGATGATCGGCTCGTGGTAGGTGAGGGTGGCGGCGACGGCGCGGAAGTCGTCCAGCATGCCGTCCAGGTGCGGGGAGTGGAAGGCGTGGCTGGTGGTGAGCCGGCGCGTCGCGACGCCACGGGCGGTGAAGGTGGCGGCGACGTGTGCGGTGGCGTCGGTGTCGCCGGCGATCACGACGGCGGACGGCCCGTTGACGGCGGCGAGGGTGACCCGTCCGCCGGTGCCGGCCAGTGCGGCGGTCACCTCGTCGACGGTCGCGCGGATGGCGATCATCGCGCCGCCGGCCGGGCAGGCCTGCATGAGTCGGCCGCGGGCGGCGACCAGACGGACGGCGTCGTCGAGGGTCCAGATGCCGGCGACGTGCGCGGCGACGAGTTCGCCGATGGAGTGGCCGGCCAGCAGCGCCGGACGCGGCCCCCACGAGGTGACCAGCTGGAACAGCGCGGTCTCATGGGCGAACAGGGCCGGCTGGGTGTATTCGGTGCGGTCCAGCAGGGCGGCCAGGTAGGTGCCCGCCGGGGCGAACATCACGTCGAGCAGTGGACGTCCCAGCTGGGCGTCGAAGCGGGCGGCGATCTCGTCCAGTGCGGCGGCGAACACCGGAAACGCCTGGTAGAGCTCGCGGCCGAGCTCAGGGCGCTGGCTGCCCTGGCCGGTGAACAGCATCGCGAGGCGCCCCCGCGCACCGGGCGCACAGGTACCCCGCACGACGCCGGGCGCGCCGCGCCCCTCGGCCAGCCCCTCCAGCGCCACCGCCACCCGGCTGGCAGCCGACACCTGGCCGGCGGCCGACACCGCGGCAGGCACGGGTGAGAGGGTGGCTGTCCGCACCGAGGTCGGGGTGGACAGGTCGGTGAGCACGACGGCTCGGTGTTCGAAGCGGGGCCGTCCGGCGAGGGTATGGGCGACGTCCGACAGATCCAGGTGTGGATGGGTGCGCAGGTGCGCGGCGAGGCGCGCGGCGCCCGAGCGCAGCGCCGCGTCGGTCCGTCCGGACAGCACCAGCGCCACCGGCCGCGCGCCGGCCGCGGGAACAGCCGGGGGGACGCGGATGGGCTCGGGCTCGGGTGGGGCTTCCTCGATGATGAGGTGGGCGTTGGTGCCGGAGATGCCGAACGCCGAGATACCGGCGCGGCGGGGGCGTCCACCGGGGTGGTGCGGCCAGGGCAGCGGGTCGGTGAGCAGCGCGACCGCACCTGCGGACCAGTCGACGTGCGGGGAGGGGGCGCGCACGTGCAGGGTCCGCGGGAGGGTCTCGTGCCGCAGCGCCTGCACCATCTTGATGGTGCCGCAGACACCGGCGGCGGCCTGGCTGTGGCCGATGTTGGACTTCAGCGACCCCAGGCGCAGCGGACGGTCGAGCGGGCGGTCCTGACCGTAGGTGGCCAGCAGCGCGGACGCCTCGATCGGATCACCGAGAGCGGTACCGGTGCCGTGGGCCTCGACGGCGTCGACGTCGGCGGCGCGCAGTCCGGCGTTGGCGAGCGCCGCGCGGATGAGGCGCTGCTGGGACAGCCCGTTCGGCGCGGTCATCCCGTTGCTGGCACCGTCGGAGTTCACCGCGCTGCCCCGGATGACGGCCAGCACCCGGTGGCCGTGACGCCGGGCGACGGAGAGCCGTTCGAGCGCCAGGACACCGGCGCCGTCCGCCCAGCCGGTGCCGTCGGCGTCGACGGAGAAGGCCTTGCACCGTCCGTCCGGGGCGAGGCCGCGCTTGCGGCTGAACTCCACCAGGATGCCGGGCGTCGACATGACGGTGACCCCGCCGGCCAGCGCCAGTTCGCATTCCCCCGCCCGCAGTGACTGGGCGGCCAGATGCACCGCGACCAGCGAGGCGGAACACTGCGTGTCCACGGCCAGGGTGGGGCCTTCCAGGCCGAAGGTGTAGGCGACCCGTCCGGCGATGACCCCGGGTGCGGTCCCGGTGAGCAGCTGTCCCTGGGCGGCGGCCGGCGCCACATGCCAGGACGGTCCGTAGTCGGCCAGGGAGGTGCCGGTGAACACCCCCGTGCGGCTTCCGCGCAGCGAACGCGGGTCGATCCCGGCGTGCTCGAGCGCCTCCCAGGACGTCTCCAGCATGAGCCGCTGCTGCGGGTCGATGGCCGCCGCCTCCCGCGGCCCGATGCCGAAGAAGGTCGCGTCGAACCGGTCGATGCCCGCCAGGAACCCACCCCGCCGGGTGTAGGCGGTGCCCGCCCGACTCGCATTCGGACTCGGGTCGTAGAGGGCGTCGAGGTCCCAGCCCCGGTCGTCCGGCAGGTCACCGATCGCGTCCAGGCCGGCGCCGACCAGCTCCCACAGCGCCTGCGGCGAGTCGACGCCCCCCGCCAACCGGATGCCCATGCCGACGATCACCACCGGATCGTCCGCCACCGCAGCCGGCCTGCCCACCGGGTCGGACGCGGTGCCCGGGCCGGCTGACGTGGCGGTGTCGCGCGGCTCCCCGAGCAGCGTGCGACGCAGATGGCCGGCGAGGGCGTCCGGTGTGGGCAGATCGAACAACATGGTCGCCGGCAGGACGAGCCCGGTCTCCTCCCCGAGCACCGCACGCAGCCGCTCGGCGATCCCGCGGTACACCCCCAGCGCCCGCCATGACGCCTGCGCGTCCAAGCCGGCAGCGGCGGTGTTGGGAGCGGCGCTGGGTGCGGCCGCGGAGCTGGGCGTGGCGGCAGGGCTGGGCGTGGCGGCAGGGCTGGGCATGGCGGCAGGGCTGGGCGTGGCGGCAGGGCTGGGCATGGCGGTGGCATCGTGGATGGCGGTGCGGATGGCCGCCAGGAGCAGGTCGTGCTGGGCTGGCGCCGACCGTCCGGCCAGGCGGGCCCGCCACCGCGCACGCGAGGTGGCCGCGCCGTCTCGAGGGGAGCCCGGGACCTGGCACGACTGGGGCATGCGGAGACTCCCACCTGATCGGAACGCGGCGACGGCGGCAGCACATGGCGAACTCGCTGGCCCGAACATCTGGGCAAATACTGTCTTAGCAGCCAAAAAGGGCAGGCCATTCCGCCTGACCGGGCCACCGCCTACAGCGCCCCACCCCTGGCCTGGACGCCTCGCGGCAACGCACATCCGCGCAGGTCAAGCCACTCGCCATGGGCGCCGGTCACCGCACCGCCTGCCGCGCGTCAGGGCTACCCGGCAGGTGCCATCGCGGCCCCGGCCACGCCGCGGTCAGCCGGAAGGATGCCCCCCCGCGAGGGACGGGGCGGCGGGTGGCGGCCCGCAGCCGCTTCCGCAGCCGTTCGTCTGGGCCAGGACCGCCGGCGAGCTTTTCGATCTCCAGTCGGGGGTTGGAGTCAGAGCGGCGGCAGGAACTCCACGACACCCCCCGCGATCCCATGATGGCAGAGCGAACATTTACGGACAAAAGTGTGAGTCCGGAGTCGCGCGGCACGGTCTTTGCCAAGGATCGGGTTGGCGCCGTCGACGACCGCGGCCCGCAGTTGCGCGTCGCAGAACAGGCAGGTGTAGTTCGTTGGCTCGGCCAGCACCGCACCCTCAAAGTCCGCCGCGCACACACTGCCGTCCGCGACCCGCGCGTCCAGGTCTGCGGGCAGCGTTCCCTCGTTCCAGTGCACCAGGTAGTAGACCGGCGCACGCACGAAGAACCGAGCTGTGACACGCCGCACGTTCTCCCGGGAGGCCCAGTACGGATCCTCCCAGTGAAAGTAGTTGCGCACCTCGCCGACACTCTCGAACGGCACACCTGCAGGCCAGAAGTCGACTTCATAGTCGGCTACCTCGGCTTTTATTGCGACCAGCTCTCCACTCCAGGTCCTCGGGCAGATACCAGGGCAGCGTGCCATCACGGCCGATGACGCCGTTCACCGACTGCGCCAAGACAAGCCCGATCACACTGCCACCGGCGCGGCGATGGCAGGATGCGGATCGTAGCCGTCGAGCGCGAAATGATCGTAGGTGCAGTCGAACAGGCTGGCCGCCGAGGCCAGCCGCAGCCTCGGGAACGGCCGCGCCTCGCGGGCAAGCTGACGACACACCTGGTCGACACATACTCCGCCACCTGCCGACGCGGCTCCGCCCGGCCGAACCGGCCACCGATCCGCTCGCACCAACCGTCCAGCTCAGCTGCCCATGACTCCACCACCACAGCCCAGATCCATCCATCCATCCATCACGGTCAACACAAGTGCCGTTGCAGTACTAGCCGGGTGGGAGGCCGTCCGCCAGGAAGAGGGAGCTGCCGGCGCGCAGGGCGGCGAGGCAGGCGTGCAGGCGGCGGGCGATATGCGGCTGGGCGAAGTCGGACAGGTTCTCCTCGGGGACGAGGGTCCAGTCGGCGAGTTCGTCGGCGGGCAGGCGGATGCGGGCGGCGGCGTCGTCGGTGAGCAGGCCGCCGTCGAAGACCAGGGCGAGGCCCTCGGTGCGCAGCGGCGAGGGCGGCACCCAGTCCACCGCGAGCAGTCGGCCGGGGACACGGTCCAGGGCCAGCTCCTCGCCGACCTCCCGGCGGGCCGCGGCGTACGGCGACTCGTCCTGCTCGACGACTCCGCCGGGCAGGTCCCAGCCTGGCCGGTAGGTCGGTTTCACCAGCAGGACGCGGCTGTGACCGTCGACCAGCAGACACGCCGCGTTCATCCGCTTGCGGGGCAACCCGCGCTGCCATGCGAGCTGGGCGGCGGCGTCCGGGGTCGTCATATCCCTTAGAGTAGAAGCATGTTCGCGCGCAGAGGTCTGTGGCGGGCCGTCATCCTGGCGGCCGTCTCCACGCGCGCGTAGCCCGCATCCGAGCACGCGGCCGCCCCTCCGGCGGTCGCTGTTGTCTCCTGCGGCGGGCATCTCCCTCGGGTCACTCTTCTCGACCTGGGACGAGCTCGCGAACGGGCACCGGACGACCCCGGTCCACGGCGTCGCGTCCCGTCCCACTCGACGAGGTCGTCACCGATGAACCCACACCACCCCGCACTGCCGCCGGCCAGGATGTTGCCGGCCGAACTGCTGCCGGCCGAACTGCTGCCGGCCGAGCCGCCGTCGACCGAACCACCGCCGGCCGAGGTGTTGCGCCGGCTGGTCGCCGCGTGCGCCGCCGGTGAGGATCCCGGGCCGTTCGCGCTGCTGCGGCGCGCGGGGACCGGCGCCGACGCCGACCGTGGTGAGCTGGAACTGGAGCTGCTGCGCGGCGAGCTGATCACCGTCGCGCGCATCGCCGATCTGCCGCTGCCGCCGGGCGGCACCGGGCCGCGTGTCCTCGCGATCGTGCCGTTTCGCCAGCTCACCGAGGTCGGTCTGCCCTGCGTCGACGACGGCAGCCCGTTGGAGGCGCTGCGCGTCACCGAGCACCTGCGCGTTCCCCTCGGCGACGCCCTCGCCGTCCTGCCCACCGATGGGCCCTCGGTCCACGGCGGCGGATTCGACCTCGACGACGACCAGTACGCCGAGCAGGTCCGCGCGGTCGTGCGGGACGAGATCGGCCACGGTGAGGGCTCCAACTTCGTCCTGCACCGGACGTACACCGCCACCCTCGACGGCCCACCGCCGCACGCCGCCCTCGCCGCACTGCACCATCTGCTGCACACCGAACCCGGTGCCTACTGGACGTTCCTCATCCACACCGGCCGGCGCACCCTCGTCGGCGCGACACCGGAACGCCACGTCAGCGCCGTCGACGGCCAGGTGACCATGAACCCGATCTGCGGCACCCACCGACTACCGTCCGACCCGCCTGGTTCGTTCGACCTGTCCGACCCGTCCGACCCGTCCGGGGCGGCGCGTGCGGGGCTGATGCGGTTCCTCAACGACGCGAAGGAGATCGACGAGCTGTCCATGGTCCTGGACGAGGAACTGAAGATGATGGCGGCGCTCACCGACGACGGCGCACGCGTCGTCGGACCGCACCTGAAACGCATGTCCCGGCTCGTGCACACCGAGTACCTCCTGACCGGCCACAGCGACGCCGACGTCCGCGACATCCTGCGCGCGACGATGTTCGCCCCGACCGTCACCGGCAGCCCCCTGCACAACGCCCTGCGCGTCCTCGCCCGCCACGAACGCCGCGGCCGCCGCTACTACGGTGGCGTCGCCGCCCTGCTGGGCTTCGACACCACCGGACGCCAGACCCTCGACGCCCCCATCCTGATCCGCACCGCCGAGCTCACCCCCGACGGCCAGCTCCGCCTCCCCGTCGGCGCCACCCTCGTCCGCCACTCCACCCCGTCGGGCGAAACCGCCGAAACCCACACCAAGGCCGCCGCCATCCTCGCCGCCTTCGGCCTGCGCCCCGCCCCCACCCAGCCGACCCGGCCGACCCCTCGCACCGAGGACCCGGTCATCGCCGCCGTCCTCGCCAGCCGCAACACCGACCTCGCCACCTTCTGGTTCCACCGCTCACCCCGACGGCCCCTCCCACCCCAGGCCATCCCACCCGGTTGCGCGGAACACCCGTCCCACCCCGGTTCCGCGGAACACTCGTCCCAGACCGGTTCCGCGGAACCGTTGTTGGCGGGACGGTCGGTGTTGGTCGTCGATGCCGAGGACGCGTTCGCCGTGATGCTCGCCCACCAGTTGCGCTCGCTTGGGCTGAGGGTCACCGTCCGCCCCTGGTCGCAGGTGACGCCGCCGACGGACGACCGCACCGCCCCGGCGCCCGAGGTGGACGCGATGCCCGAGATGGACGCGGTGGATCTGCTGGTTCTCGGGCCGGGGCCGGGTGATCCACTGGCGTATCGCGGCGGTGATCCGAAGATGGTCGCGTTGCGTCGGCTCGCCGAGTACCGGCTCGCGCTGGGACGGCCGCTGCTCGGCGTCTGCCTCGGCCATCAGCTGCTCGCGGACGTCCTCGGCCTGCCGCTGCGTCGACGTCCCGACCCGCACCAGGGCCTGGGACGCACCATCGACCTGTTCGGCCGCCCGCGCCGCGTTGGCTACTACTCCACGTTCGCGGCGGTGGCCAGCACCAGGGGCGACTCGTCCGAAGGCGACCCGTCCGAAGGCGGTTCGTCCGAAGGGGAGCTGTTTCGGAGCGGGTTCGGGCCCGTGCGGCTGGCGCGGGATCGGGGTGACGGGACGGTGCATGCCCTGCGGGGGCCGTCGTTCGTGGGGATGCAGTTCCATCCCGAGTCGGTGCTCAGCCGGGACGGTCTGGACATCCTGCGTACCGAACTGAGCACCCTGTTCGCGGCCGCACCGATCGTCCCGGTCGGATAATTCAAGCGACACCGGACAGCACCGCACGAAGCAGGACGCACGACGCGTGACGTGTGACGCGTGACGGCACCGGATCAGACAGGACGGAGGGCCATGGGATCGGTGGTCAGGATCAGGGCGGCGCGGCTGTCGGACGCCGCGGGTATCCAGGCGGTGTACGGGCCGTTCGTGACCGGCAGCCCGGCGACGTTCGAGGAGGAGATCCCGACCGTCGAGGCCATGCGCGCCCGCATGACCGCCGTCCCCCGCCTGCCCTGGCTCGTCGCCGAGGCCACGCCCACCCTCCCGTCGGACGGCGCACCGGACGGCGTACCGGACGGCGTACCGGACGGCGGGCGGGCCGGTGTGGTGATCGCGGGGTACGCCTGTGCCGCGCCGCATGGGCAGCGGGCGGCCTACCGGTGGTCGGTGAACGCGTCGGTGTACCTGGCGGCCGCGTTTCACCGGCGGGGGCTCGGGCGGCGGTTGTACGCACGGTTGTTCGCCGAACTGCGTGCCCTTGGCTATCTGAACGTCTACGCCGGGATCACGCTGCCGAATCCGGCAAGCGTCGGGCTGCACACGGCGGCCGGGTTCACCCCGGTCGCCGTGTATCCCGGGATCGGCCACAAGCTCGGCGCCTGGCGTGACCTCGGCTGGTACCACCTGCCCCTGATCACACCACTACCCGCCGTCCCCGCCGAGCCGCGCCCCTGGGATCCCGACGCGGCCCCGGTCCCGGGTGTCACGTCCGCCGCGCAGGAATAGCCTGCTGGGACGACCGGTGGCCGGTGGGAAGGGCAGTGGCAGTCGCAGCGGGGACGGGGACGGTTGTGCGCACGGTCGGGGTGGTGCTGCATCCACGGCGGGATTCGACGCTGGCGGTCGAGCAGATCCTGAGCTGGGCGTCGTCGCGTGGGGTGACCGTCCTCGGGGTCGCCGGGGAGATCGAGCGGCTGCGCTGTGCGGCGGTGGCCGTCGAGTCGGCGCAGCTCGCCGAGCGCAGTGACCTGCTCGTCAGCCTCGGCGGGGACGGGACGATGCTGCGCGCCATGCGTCTGGCCGAGGCCGGCCGGGCCCCCGTCCTCGGTGTGAACCTGGGGCGGCTCGGTTTCCTCGCCGAAGTGGACGTCCCCGAACTGTCCGCCGCGCTCACCGCGATCGACCGCCACGAGTACACCGTCGAGCCGCGCCTCGCCGTCGACGCCCACATCGCCACCATGACCGCGACCGCCTTCAACGACATCGCCGTCGTGCGCGTCCCCGGCTACGGTGGCAGCGCCGCCGTCCAACTGCGTGTGGACGGACGGCCCTTCGTCCGTTACGCCGCCGACGCCGTGGTGGTGTCCACACCGACCGGTTCCACCGCCTACAGCTTCTCCGCCGGCGGCCCGATCGTCAGCCCGTCGGTGGAGGCCCTGCTGGTCACCCCGGTCGCACCGCACTCGGCGTTCAACCGGGGCATCGTCCTGTCGGTGCACGACCGCCTGGCGCTGGACGTCCTGTCCGGCAGCGCCCGCCTGGCCGTCGAGGTGGACGGCACCGTCGTCGGCCACCTCACCGCCGGTGCCACCATGACCGTCCACCCGCGCCCCGGCGCCGTCGAGGTCGTCCGGCTCGGCCACACCACCTTCTACGAACGCGCCGCCCGCAAGCTACGCCTCGCCGGCTCCGCCGAGGTGGACGGCGCGAGCCCCGGCCCACGCTCCCACCCCGACTGACCCGTTCAGGCCATCCGGCCCGTCAGCGGTCCGGCCCGTCAGCGGTCGGGGCCGGCGGACCATTGGCGGTCCTCCTCGTCCCACTGCTCGTTGCGGTTGTCCAGGCGCTGACGCCAGTTGGTCGCCTGCTCGGCGCTGTCGTACGGTCCGAGCCGGCGATGCCCCGGCGCGTCCGGCGGATTCTCCGGCCGGCCATGATCCATGCACCACCACCAGCCCGTCGGATTCCACGCCTCGCTGCCCACCGCCCCCGTGCCACCGGCGACCCCCGCCGCGCCCTTGCCACCACCGCTGGCACCGCCGCCACCGCTGGCACCGTCGTTCGCCGCGCGGGCCCGTCCCCGCCCCGACACCGCTCGTTTCAGGCTCGACCACATACCCTGATCACTACCCCTCATCCCACCGGCGCGCACTCCCCCGAACGGACCCGCTTCCCCGCCCGCACGTCCGCGGCCCGGTGGCCCGGATCACCGGATGCCCGAAGGCGTCATCCGGTGATCCCGAGGATGATCAGAAGGTGGCGGCGACGGGGATGAGGCGTTCGGCGAGCAGGTCCAGCGGGCGGATGGCATCGACACCCGGGACCCAGCCGTGGCAGTGGGTGATGCCAAGGGCGGCCAGGGCGCGTAGCCGGTCGAGGAGGTCGTCGATGTGCCTGCCGTCGGGCCCGGGGTCCAGCGGCATCATGACGGTCTTCTCGATCTCGGCGTAGTCGCGGCCGACGTCCGCGCAGTGCGCGCGCAGGACGTCGAGCTTGTGGGCGACGTCAGGGCCGCCGAAGAGGTTGCAGGCCTGGGCGTAACGGGCGACCAGACGCAGGGTCCTGCGTTCGCCACCGCCGCCGATGAGGATCGGCGGGTGCGGGCGGCGCAGCGGGCGCGGGACCCCGAGGGTGCGCTCGAGCTGGTAGTGCCTGCCCTGGTACGGGGCGTCCGAGTCGCTCCAGGTCTGCAGGCAGATCTCGAGGGCCTCCTCGAGGCGTTCGAAGCGTTCGGCGGTGGGCGGGAAGTCCAGGCCGAGACCGCGGGCCTCCTGCTCGAACCAGGCCGCGCCGATGCCGAGGTAGGCCCGTCCCTCGGACAGGACGTCGAGCGTGGTGACCATTTTGGCGAGCAGTCCCGGCTCGCGGTAGACGACGGCGGTCACCCAGGCGAGCAGCTCGATGCGGGACGTGCGGGCAGCGAGGTAACCGAGCGTGGTGTAGGCCTCGAGCATGTCGTTCTCGGGCGGACCGACTCCGGTGATCTGCCAGACGTGGTCCATCACGCTCAGTTTGGTGAAGCCGGCATCCTCGGCGGCGGTCGCCACCCGGGTGAGGTCCTTCGCGAGCGTCGACGGCCCGCCGGACCAGGTGAAGTCGGCGATGTGCAGGCCGATGTCCATGCCTGTCCTCCCGGAGTGAAACTGCCCGAACGAATCTGGAGGTGCCTCCGGATATTCACCCTATCCCCGGTCACCCCCGCCGTTCGGGTACCGCCGCATGCCGGACCCCCGAGGATGCGCCGCCACCCCGGACGTACCGATCCGTAGGACAACGGACGAGTCGGTCAGGCCGCACGGCCTACCGGGCAGGCAGGATGGCGATGACGCGAGCCGCAGCATGAGCAGATCCTCGGCGACCCGCACCACCCCGGCCGCGCGCACCACCCCGGCCGCTCGCACCACGCCCGCACCGAGAACACCGCCGCTGGCGGTGCCATCGTGGTGGGGGGACGGACGTGGGCAGGACGGACGCGGGGAGGACGCGCGCAGCCGGTTCCGGGTGGATCCCCGGCCGCGTTCCCCCAGCGCGCTCGGGGTGCGGCTGGTCGCGCAGCTCGGGCCGTGGCTGGTCGGCCCGGGTGGCGAGCCGACGGCGGGTGCGCTCGGCGTGCTCGTCGACGATGCGCTGGGCAGGCTCGTCCAGCTGGCGTCCCCGCCGGAGGTACCGGGCGCGCCGCAGGCCGCGGGCGCGTACGGCGTGCCGAGCGCGCGGGCGGTGCTGACCGAACTGTCGCTGGAGATCGTCACCCGACCGCCCTGGTCAGGCCCGCACCTGGTGGCCGACGCCCGCCTGCGCGGCCGGGACGAACGGGGCGCGGTGGCGGTCTGCGAGGTCCGCGACAGCGCCGGACGACTCGCCGCCCTCGCCACCGGACGTTTCCGCTGGGCCTACCGGACGCCCGGCGACACCCCCACCCCCAGCACCGCCACCACCGCCGCCGGAACCGTAACCAGCACCGGAACCGGCAGCGCCACCAACACCGGGACCGGCACGCACGGTGAGAGGAGGTCGGCCCCGCACGGGAGCCTGTTGGAGGCCCTGGGACTCGCCGCGGCGGGGCCGACCCGACACGGCGAGCTTGGCCGGCTCATCCTGCCCGGACATTCGGTGTTCGGCACCCCTGCCCGGACGGTGCACGGTGGTGTGCTGCTGTGCCTGTCCGACCTGGTGACCGACGCTCTCGCCGGCCCGGACGGCCCCGAACGCACCACCGGCATCCGGATCACGCACCTGCGACCCGCGCAGGCGTCGCAGCCGGTGACGGCCACGGCTGAGGCGATCCACCGTGACCGGGTGTCGACGCTGTACCGGGTGTCGACGGCAGGACCGTCCGACCGCCCGCACACCCTGGCCACCATCACCCGTGAACCCGCCCGCCCCCGCGGGCTCTAGCTCACCTGGCGTGGATCCCCGATGATCCTTCCGTGGTCGCTCAGCCCGGCTCCACACCGCGCCCAGCGACCACGGATCACACCCTGACCGTGCGGGTCTACGCGGGGATCGCGGCGCGGATCGTCTCGCGCAGCGAACCGAGGGTGGCGGCCAGGGCCGTCGGCTCATGCCCGCAGTGGGCCATGCAGTTGGCGCACCGCGGGTCCTTGCCGCGGCCGTACCGGTCCCAGTCGGTGGTCTCGACGAGTTCCCTGTACGTCTTCGCGTACCCGTCGCTCATCAGGTAACAGGGCCGCTGCCAGCCGTACAGCGAGTAGGACGGGATTCCCCACGCGGTGCACCCGAAATCCACCTTGCCCTCGAGGAAGTCGAGGTAGAGCGGCGAGTGGTTGAGGCGCCACTTCTTGCGGCGACCTTCCGCGAAGGCCTTCCGGAAAAGCTCCTTCGTCTCCTCGACACCGAGGAAGTTGTCCTGGTCCGGCGCCTTCTCGTAGGCGTAGGCCGGGGAGAGCATCATCCCGTCGACGTTGATCTCGTTGTTGAGGAAGTCGAGCACCTCGATGACGTTCTGCGGGGAGTCGGTGTTGAAGAACGTCGAGTTCGTGGTGACCCGGAAACCGCGCCGCTGGGCATCCTTGATGTTGTCGATGACCTGGGCGAACACGCCCTTGCGGGCGACGATCTCGTCGTGGCGGTCCTCGAGCCCGTCGATGTGCACCGCCAGCGACAGGTACGGTGACGGCGTCAGCTTGTCGATCTTACGCGGCAGCAGCAGCGCGTTCGTGCACAGGTAGACGAACTTCTTGCGCTTGACCAGGCCCTCGACGATCTGCTCGACCTGCGGGTGCATGAGCGGTTCGCCGCCGGCGAGGCACACCACGGGCGCTCCGCACTCGTCGGCCGCGGCCAGCGCCTGTTCGACCGGCATGCGCTGCTTGAGCACGTCCGCCGGGTGCTGGATCTTCCCGCAGCCCTCACAGGACAGGTTGCAGGCGAACAGCGGTTCCAGTTCGAGCGTGATCGGGAACTTCTCGCGGCGCAGGATCTTCTGCTTCGCCAGATAGGCGCCGACCCGAATCGCCTGACGCGGTGGAATAGCCATTGTCACCCTCCTGGTGATGATGTGGATTCGCCGGGTGGGTGGGATGGTGCCCTGGTGCCGCCAGTGTAAGTACGGCGATGGCCGAATCCAGACTCCCGGGCCGGTGAGAGATACTTAACCGGCACCCGCCTGTTTTCCTGGCACAGATACGTTCCCCGGCGTCATTCACGCAGGTCGCGCGGCCTCATCGTCGACATTCACGATCGACGCGCGCCCGGCGGCACCGGCCTGGCGGCCAAAGCCCGCGCCTGGCGTTCTCCCGGCTCTCCCGCACGCCTTCCCCCGCGGGTGGAGAGGGGAGTTCGCAGCTCGTCGAGGGCCTGCCGGCCCACCCGCACCGCGACGACCGCCCCGTTACCACCCCGACCATCGGCCCCGCGGCCGACCCGACGAACGGCCCCGCACAATGGCCCGATCGGGATAGCCTCCGGTGGCATGACCGCCGACGCACGGCTCGTGCTCGCCTCCGCGTCACCGCGGCGCCGGGAGCTTCTGGCCCGGCTCGGCGTGCCCTTCGAGGTGGTCGTCAGTGGCGTGGACGAGTCGTCCACCGTCGCCACCGACGCGCCCGGTCTCACCGCCGAACTGGCCGAACGCAAGGCCCGCGCCGTCGCCGCGCTACGCCCCGACCGGATCATCCTCGGCAGCGACACCGTCATCGACCTGGACGGCCGCGTCCTCGGCAAGCCCGAGTCCCCCGACCACGCCCTAGCCATGCTGCGTGACCTACGCGGACGTACCCACCGCGTGGTCACCGCCGTCTTCGTCCTGGACCCGGCGACCGACACGTCCCACGCCGGGGTCGCCACCACCATGGTCACCATGCGTGACGTCAGCGACGCCGAACTCACCGCCTACATCGCCACCGGCGAGCCGATGGACGCCGCCGGCGCCTACACCATCCAGGGCGGCGCCGCCGCGTTCGTCATCGGTGTCGAGGGCGACCTCGACACCGTCATCGGTCTCCCGACCGCCCTCGTACGCACCCTGCTCGCCGCCACCACCGATCACCGTCACTGAGCCCCGGGGCACCCGGGGCGCGCTGCCGGACCGGGCCAGGCCGGGTCTGCGTACAGCGATCAACGAAGAAGACCGGTCATTGATTTCGACCACCCCGGAACGACGATATTTCCGACTGAATACGGTCGGACCGGACACCGCCGAACGTGAGCGCTAATGGCCCGGTCGGGCTATGTCGAACGTGTTGCATCCAAGGCATGGGTCACGAGCACAAAGCTAGCGTCTCGTACCGCTGGAAGGTCATCTCCCGCCGAGGAGCGCACATGTCCATCAAGACCATGAAACGGAATTCCCCAACCAGCCACGAGGAGCCTGAATCCCGGCGTCTTTCCCCGTACGACCAGGCTTTTCTCGGGTTTCAACAGGGCGCGCCGAGCGTCGCCCTGGACAAGGGGACCCTGCTGTTCGTCGACGGACGCCCACCGAGCGACCAGGAATGGCGGGCCCACGTGGCCGGGCAGATGGCCCGCCAGCCGGCGCTGCGGGAGCGGCTCGCGACGAACCGGCGCGGGGAACCGGTGTGGTCAACAATTCCGATGAACGACGCAGACATCGACTACCACGCCGCGGTCTGGCCTGAGCCGACCGGGTCGGACCCGCGGAGATCCGGGCCACAGGTGATTGACGAGATCGCGGCCTCCACCCGTCTTGATCTGAGCCGACCACCGTGGAGGGTCTTCCTCGTTCGCCGGGGCGGTGGGAACGCCGACGGTTTTATGATCCATTACCGTTGCAGCCACATCCAGCAGGACGGTGCGGCCATGCACAGTGCACTGTGGATGCTGTTCGGCGAGGATTCGGAACCGGTGTCGATCGGCCGGCTACGGGCCCGTCCGCAGGTGCGACCGCGTGATCTGCTCGCCGAGGCCAACCGGGCCCGGCACAACCCGCTGGGGCGCAACGACCTGACGATCTGGGGCGGTCGCCCCACGGGGCCGAACCGGCATCATCTGGCCGGGACCACCCTGACGACCCTGCGTCGGGCAGGCCGGCGCCACGGCGTGACCATCAACGACATCTTTCTCACCGCACTCGCCGGCGCCGTCCGCGCCTGGGCACCGCGGGACTGGGATCTCGCCGCCCATCCACTCCTGCACACCGCGATGCCGCTCAGCGTCCGGCCGCCCGACCAGGCGCGGACCCTGAGCAACTACTCGTCAGTCGTCTGGGTGCCGCTGCCCGTCGGTGAACCGGATCGTCACCTGCGCCTGCAGCATGTCTCGAACCACACCCGCGTACTCAGGGACACCGAGCCGGCGCTGCTCGAGCGGACCGTCGTCGCCCGACTGCCGGCGTCGCTGGTCCGCCAGATCGCGACGACCTCCACGCGTCTCGGCGATCCGAAAAAGGCGAAATACCCGATCTCGGTCAGCAATCCGCGTGGTATGTCCGGCCCGCTCGCCGTCTGCGGGCGACGGATCACCGGGCTGGCCCATTTCCCGCTGCGCGGCCAGGGGCCGCTGAGCGTCGTCCTTGGCGGACTGGACGAGCAGGTGAGCGTCGCTTTCACCGTGGCGGAGAGTGTCTCCAACGCGGACCTGCTACCGGGTCTGTTCCTGCACGAGCTGCATCACCTCACCTGAGCCGTCAGCCCGCCACCGCCGTCAGATCGCGAAGTCCTCACCCTGCCAGACGCCGCCCTTCGGGGGGCGGATCGTCACCCGGGGCGGGTTGCCGCCCGAGCCGGAGCGGCCTCGACCGCCTGAGCCCCCGACCCCCGCGGCCCGGCCGATGCCGGGAGCCCCACCCGTGCGCGCCGGGCGAGCCGCACCGCCGTCCCCACTTCCGGTTGTGCCGGTGGCGCCGGAACTGGCGTCGCCGTCGGCCCCGGCGGTGGTGGCGGTGGCGGTGGCGGCCTGGAGGGCGGCGGTCGCCTCGAGCCGGTCGACGCGGGTGAGCAGGGACTGCAGGCTCAGACCGAGCGGGTCGGGCAGGGAGTCGTCGTGGTGGGCGGGCTGCGGACGGCTGCGGGTGATGATCTGGCCGGGCACGCCGACGACGACCGCACCGGGCGGCACCTTGCGCACGACGACGGCGTTCGCGCCGATGCGGCTGTCCGCGCCGACGGTGAACGGGCCGAGCACCTTGGCGCCGGCGCCGATGACGACCCGGTCTCCGATCGTCGGATGGCGTTTGGTGGGCTCGAGGCTGGTGCCACCGAGGGTGACGCCGTGGTAGATCGTCACATCGTTGCCGACCTCGGCCGTCTCGCCGATGACGACGCCGGTGGCATGGTCGATGAACACGCCGTCGCCGACCTGGGCGCCCGGGTGGATCTCGGCGCCGGTGAGCGCCCGGGCGACGGTGGCACCGACGCGGGCGGGCAGCGGCAGGCCGTGCGTCCACAGCCAGTGGTTGACCCGGTAGGCCCACAGCGCGTGGACGCCCGGGTAGCACAGGGCCACTTCGAGGCTGGAGCGGGCGGCCGGGTCACGGTCACGGGCGGCGCGCAGGTCGCGGCGCAGCTGCCCGAGCCCGGCACGGCCCAGCCCGCCCAGCCGAGCGGCCGTCAGGCGGGGTCCCGTCGAGCCGGACGTGGCCGCTCGGTCCGTCGCCGCCGCCGGACGAGCACCGGCACCAGCGCCCGAAGCGGAGCCGGACCCCGAGCCGACACCGGATGCGGACACGGATCCGGAGCCGGCTGGCCGGGACCGGGTCGGCAGGGGTGGGGAGAGCCTGCGCGGAGCGGGCCTGGACATGATCAGTCCTCGAGGCCGGCGAACAGCGGGGTGGACAGGTACCGCTCCCCGAAGTCGGGCAGCACGACGACGACCAGTTTCCCGGCGTTCTCCGGCCGGCCCGCGACCTTCAGCGCCGCCACCGCCGCGGCACCCGAGGAGATGCCGACGAGCAGCCCCTCCTCGCGGGCGAGCCGGCGGGCGAGCACCATCGCGTCCTCGGCCTCGACCTGGATGATCTCGTCCACGATGGCGGTGTCGAGGACCTTGGGGACGAAGCCGGCGCCGATGCCCTGGATGGGATGCGGCCCCTTCGCACCACCGGAGAGCACCGGGGACGCGGCCGGCTCCACGGCGACGAACCGCGCGGACGGCCGGCGCTGTTTGATGACCTCGGCGACACCGGTGATCGTCCCACCGGTGCCGACGCCGGCGACGAGGATGTCGATCTGCCCATCGGTGTCGCGCCAGATCTCCTCGGCGGTGGTCACCCGGTGGATCGCCGCGTTCGCCGGGTTCTCGAACTGCTGCGGCATGAAGTAGCGGGAGTCGCTCCTGGCGAGCTCCTCCGCCTTGGCGATCGCGCCGCCCATTCCCTCCGGGCCGGGGGTGAGCACGAGCTGCGCGCCGTAGGCCCGCAGCAGCATCCGGCGTTCGACGCTCATCGTCTCCGGCATCGTCAGCACACACTGGTAACCGCGGGCCGCGCACACCATCGCCAGCGCGATCCCGGTGTTGCCGCTGGTCGGCTCGACGATGACGGTGCCCGGCCCGATCGCGCCGGCCGCCTCGGCTGCGTCGATGAGCGCGAGACCGAGCCGGTCCTTCACACTGTGCGCGGGGTTGAACGACTCGAGCTTGGCGACGACCTGCGCCCCCGCACCCTCGGTGACCCGGCGCAGCCGCACCAGCGGGGTGTTCCCCACCAGGTGCGTGATGTCCTCGGCGATCCTCATCGACGTCCCTACTCCTCGCACCCGTGCCCGCCCGTGTTCACGGGGCGCGCCCGGACTCGTCGGCGTCCTCGTCCATCGGCAAGGGTATGCCGCGGGTCCGACCGGACCGCCCCCTGTGGGCCACCCGGCACCGCCTCCCGACACCCACCCAGGCCCATCCAAAGATCACGCTCGATGCCGTTCCAGATCCCGGGTCAGCGTGCAGCAGCGCATGCTGACGAAAGAATCAGCGACTATCCGAAAGACCCGAAGGAGCAGGAGGGGTCATGACCGCACCGTCGAACTGGCGTGACGTCAAAGCCCGCGCCCGCGCGGCCGATCCCGCATGGGACAGCGCCGCGCGGACAGCCCGCCGCGCCGAGATGCGGGGGCGGATGCTCGCTTCCGTCAGTGGCGCGCAGCTGGCCGAGATCCGTGGACAGCTCGGCCTCACCCAGGCCAGCATCAGTCAGATCGAGAACGGCACCGCCACCGGGCTGGAAGTACTGCGCACCCACATCACCGGCCTCAGCGGCCACCCCTTCCATCCTTGACATGCAGCCGATGGGCTACATAATCTTAACAGGCAGCTAGTCGGCTGCATGAGGGTGACAGCGGAGCTCCGATCCGGGCGGGAGGTGAGCGCACTGGACGCGACGCTCGATGACGTGTTCCGAGCGCTGGCAGATCCCAGCCGCCGCCTTCTCCTGGACAGCCTGAACGCCCACGGCGGGCAGACCCTCGGCGAGCTGTGCGCCCAGCTGGACATGGCCCGCCAGTCCGTCAGCAAGCACCTGGCCGTGCTGGAGAACTCCCAGCTGGTCACGACCGTGCGCCAGGGCCGACAGAAGCTGCACTACCTCAACGCCGAGCCGATCAACCGGATCGCGGAACGGTGGATCGACCGGTACAGCCGCGAGCGCATGGAGGCGCTCGCGGATCTCAGACGCGTTCTGGAGGAACCGATGTCCCGTCCCGAGTTCGTGTACACGACTTACATCAGGACCACGCCGGAGCGGCTGTGGGAGGCACTGACCAATCCCGTCTTCGCCCGCCGTTATCTCGGCATGGGTCTCGTGACCGACTGGAAGATCGGTTCGCCCTATGTCTGGGACGAGGATCGGCTACGCATCGAAAGCCCGGAGCAGGTCGTCCTCGACTACGACCCGTACCGGCGTCTGGCCTTCACCTTCCACACGTTCACGCCCGAGGTGCAGCAGCACACTGGCCTGGACGACGCGACCTTCGCCGCCGCCGCGGCGGAACCACGCTCCAGGGTCGCCTTCGAGCTGGAACCCCACGAGGACCAGGTCCGCCTCACCGTCATCCACGACGGCTTCGACCCCGACAGCGCGGTGTTGCGCATGGTCACGAACGGCTGGCCGCTGAAGCTGTCGGATCTCAAGTCCAGCCTGGAAAGCCCCGCCGCATCCGCGGTGGCGGCCGGCCGGAAGTAGCCGGCGGGCACATCTCGTTGGCAACAAAGGCGTCCTTCTGGCCACGTCGGTCCGCTGTCGCCCCTGCCTCGCGCTCTCGCCCGATCCGTCCGTACGGGTGCGCGGCGTCGCCGGGCTGATCATACCGATGGCCGATGCGGCGCGGACGACGGAATGCCGAGCGTGTCCACGGCGAGCCGCGTCGTCCGGCCAGACGCGTTGATCTCGCCGATCGGACTGTGATGGCCGGGTCATAGCTGTACCGCGCCTGTGGCTGCTCGCTGTCGGGCAGAGCCCATCCGTCAGCCGCCCACCGGGATCGTGCCACCACCGCCAGCCGACGCCATCCGCACCACGCCAACCCTGAACCGCACCGCTGCTGGTTCGGATGACGCTGGTGGTCCGGCCGGACCCCCCTGTGGGCCACCCGGCACCGTCCCCCCCCCGCCGCAAACCCACGCACAGCTCACCTCGAGGCCCATGTCAGATCCCGGGCCAGGAGTGCGGTACCGCCTGTAGCGGAGCCGCTGGCGATCACGAGGCCATGCAGCGGGCGTTCGACTCGGCGCGCACCCACATCAGCTACACGTCGAACTGGCTGGTGGACTACGAGTTCGACCTCGACCGGGTGGACTCCCGCCTCAAGGCCGCGGAGGCCGCGCGGGTGCGCGCCGTCCTCACCGCTGCGGGCCGCTGGGGGGAGGTGGGCCGCTACCTGGATGTCGGCACCTGCACCGGCCGCTACCTCCTGCTCATGCGGGACGCGGTGCGCCCCGACGGCGAGCTCGTGGGCATTGACGAGGATCTCGACTGTGTCCGGTTCACCGAGGCCGCCCTGGACCGACACTGCCCACAGGAGACCCGGATCAGGGTCGAATGCTCGGATTTCCTCACCGTGCCGACGGACACCGGCCCGTTCGACACCATCACCTGCATGCTCGGCACCCTGTCCCACTTCGGCTGGAACCGTGCTCTTGACCACGATGACGCGTTGCAGGACGCGCTCGTCCTCATGCGCTCGCTACTGGCGGACGACGGCCTGCTGATCCTCGGGACCTGGTCGCAGCTCGCTCGCGACCGGCACGCGATGTTGGCGATCTACCAGGATTCCGACCGGCACCAGCTGGCCCGTTGGACGCCGCCGATCGAGGAGCTGCACACCCGGCTGCGGGAGGCGGGCCTCGAGGTCGTCCGGTTCGAGCGTCCGGAGGCCCGGCTCGACCTCACCGTCGCCCGGCCGGTAACGGCCTGATGACGAGGGCGCTCTCGACTGTTGGGACGTGGTGCCCGGCGCCCACCACACCGCCTGGCTCGATCGGTCCACCTGTCACGCCCGCCAGACCATCGCCGTGGTCTCCGACGGCTGTCTGCGGTCGCGCGGTCACCGACCAGCCGATCCCCGGGCTGCTGGGGCAGATCGCTCCGATCAACCTGGCCGATCTGAGCCCCGCGCCGGACGGGAGGCGCCGCCAGGGCTCGTGGCATGCTCGCGGTGTAGCCGGTGGGAACGCCTCGTTCGTCCCTACCAACCCGACGATCACCACCGCGAAGCGGCATCCGACCCGGCCGCTGCCAGCAGGCCGCTCTTCACCCTATCCGTCGAACTCGATCAGGTCTTCGACTGCCTGCCTGAACCAGGCGTAGAAGTCCTTGAACTCTCCGCGCCGATGCCGACCCGGGCTTGCATAGTCATGCACTATGACAATGTTCCTTCCGGCCAGATCCCAGCAGGCAACATCGTCATTGTCCTCCCTTTTCGCAAAAGGCACAAAACTGTCATCGGGATAACGCTCGGCGAGTCCGCGGTATATATTGAAGAGAATGGCGCCGTCCATGATCCACCATGGCTCGAGATCAGTCAGCCCGAGCTCTATGACTCGCAAGTAATCCTCGGGGTAGGAAAAACCCTCCGGGAGCTCCGCCATCGGTATCAGTGCCACCATTTCAGCTTCCACCCTGGCCAATTATCGGAGAACCCGAGGGATACCTGTTCCGGTAGCCCTTTCTCTGCCGCCCTATGCGGTGCACTACCGCATCTCCCAGTTCTCGGGAATCCTACCGCCTCGGGCTGCGAACCGGACAGCCAGGTTCTCCGACACGGGATCTACATGAGGATTCACATTGGCCACCCCTGGGCACCTGTCATCTTGACCGCGAGTACTCGCGTGCTACCAAAGGTGAGCTGGCCGACGTTCAGGTCGCCGGGTACCGAACATCAGGATACTCGATCTTGTTCATAAGCTAGCTGTAACGCATAAAAATCACCTCCGCTTTCACAAGAACATCACACACGGCAGGCCGCTGGCCCTCAGGAAGGAGAGTGAAGCGAATCCTTTCAACGTCATTAACCAGATCATGAAGAGTTTGCTCGTCCGCCTTGACCACATTTTCAAGTAAATTGGCCAGGCTGGAGAAGATTCAGATTACTCACTTCGTCATCACTGCCACCACTTGACCCTCCGGACTCAGAACGACTTCCAGGTTTTCTGCACGATGGATGATATCGCCACCCACACCCCGCCACACAACACTTCCCAGCCCCCGAAGTCGCGACGCACCTTGACGGGCTCTTCCCAGGGGAGGCCGCGCCTGGCGCACTCGGCCTGCGCAAGCTCCGCGGCACCATTTTTGCTAATATTTCCCTTCGACAGGCAAAGAAATCGTGCAAGTCGCCTCATCGCACACCTTCGTAAATTCCATATCCGGCGGCGCCGGTCGCCGCGCCAACTCCCGCCAGCTCTGCGGCCAGCCCGGGTATCCCCACATACCCACCGGCGATCGGGAACCTGAGGCCCTGCCACAGACTTCCCGTTCCGTATGCCTCGGCCGCAACCTCCTCTACATACCGGTAGCTCCTTGATTTTTCATACAAGGCCAGAGTGATTTTGTTCAGTGGCGCTGGCGGCGTCAGAATCGAATAAACAGTCTCGCGCCGGAGAGTTTCCATGAACACCCAACCGGTCAGGCCGCGCCGAATAAAGATGTTGCCGTTCCCGTCGGTCTCGCCCAGCTTCCCATAAGGCAGGTCCCTGAAGGTGAAGTTACGCGCCCTGGCTGCCCCGCCCACGTCCTTTGCGATGGTGGCTTCGGTGCCGCGGGGTGTTGACTCCTGCCGTGGTGGTGGCCGCCGAGGGGGTCGGTCCAGGCGGCGAGCTGGCCGCGGGCGTCGTACTCCCAGGTCGTCTCACGGCCTGCGGGGGTGACCAGGGCGGTCAACCGGCCGGCGTCGTCGCGGCGGTAGAGAGTGCGTGCCCCGGACGGGCTGCTGGTCCACACCCAGCGACCGGCCCAGTCATAGCCGTAGGTCTCACGGCGGGCCATCGGGGTAGTGACGGCGGCGAGGCACCCGCCGGGCGTCCACTCGAAGATGCGCTGCCCGCCGAGGGGGGCTGGCCCGCCTCGTCGTACCACCAGGTCTCCCCCGGCCCCCGGGTGAAACGAAAACCAGCGCCGTCGGCGTGCAGAGTCGCGCCCAGCAGCGGCAGCTGGGTCGGCCGATCCACCCCGGGCGCGCCGGGCCGGTCGTGCGCACGGGAGTTGTACGTCCGCCGCCACCCGGCCGGCCCCACCCGACCAGGCAACGGAAGGTCAATCTCCTGCTCGACGAGGTTGCCGGTCGCTGTGCACACAGGATCAGCCGCGAAACCGCTGTCCGGCGTGCGGGCCAGCAGCTCCGGGGCGTCGACAGTCAGGGAAGCCGTCGGCAGTGAGCCGATGCCGGCTACCGCGAGGCCGGCGGCGATCCGGCTGTCGTCGACCGTGACCGTTCCAGCAGCCGTACCCGCTGAGCCCCGGTCGGCGGCGACGAACGCGTCCTTCACCGTCCCGACGAAACGATCCCGCTCCTCAGCATCAGCCAGATGTGTATCGAGCTTCGCCCACAGATCCGGATGCGAAAGGCTGTACTGCGCCCCGAACCGAGCAACCACCTCGTGGTAATAAGCCCGCACACCGGCCGCCGCCGTCGACAGCGTCGTGCGGGCCGCGGTGGCATCCGTGACATAGATGCCCAGGTCATCGGGGTCGGCGGAGCTGGTGGCCACGATGGCTTTCCCTTCTGCATTTCACGATATCCAGCTCCTCGGCGCCGAGCACCCGACGCTTCTGCGCACCCGCCACCAGCTCCGGCCCCTGTCCGCCGCCTTGAGACTGTCCCCATCCGCGAGAGCGCATGCTCCTCCCGTCATGGATTACACCGGGCAGATATGTCAATTCACGTGACTATGTCATGCTGATCGGGTGACCGGCGGGGGCGGGGAGGGCGCTCCCGACTGTTTCGTGTCGTACGCGCAGGACGCGCGTCCCTGGGCCGAGTGGATCGCCCACACCCTCGAAAGCGAGGGCCTGCGGGTCGCCATCGACTGCTGGGACGTGGTGCCCGGCACCCACCGCATCGCCTGGCTCGACCGGTCCACCAGCGACGCCCGCCAGACCATCGCCGTGGTCTCCGACGGCTATCTGCGTTCCACCACCGCGGTGGACGAGTGGGCGGTGGCCTGGTCCGCTCGGCGCGACTCCCCCGGACGTCCGAAAGGTGACGGCGGGCCTGAGGAACATGGCCGGAGACTGTTGGTCGCGCGGGTCACCGACCAGCCGATCCCCGGGCTGCTGGGCCAGATCGCACCGATCGACCTGGCCAACCTGAGCGCTCGCGTCGGACGGGAGGCGCTGCTCGGCGCCGTGTGGGGGGATCGCCCCGGCCGCGACACCCGCGAGGCCCGCGTCGGCGCTCCGCCCCGGCATCCCTACCTGGCGCCGCATCCCAGCGAGCTGCCCGCGGTGTGGAACGTGCCGACGCCACCGGCGGCGCTGGTGGGCCGGGAAGCTTCCCTCGCCCGGGTGGACGCGGCGCTGGCCCGGGCGCCGCTGGTCGCCGTCACCGGCCTCGCCGGGGTCGGCAAGACGAGCCTGGCCACCGCGTACGTCCACGCGCACCGCGCCGAGTTCGACGCCGTCTGGTGGGTGCCCGCCGCCCGGCCGCAGCTGCTCGACGAACGCATCCGCGCCCTCGCACCGGAGCTGGGCCTGCCCACCCACGCGCAGCCGGCCGCCGTGCTCGCCCAGCTCGACCGCGCCGACGCCCGCTGGCTGATCGTCCTGGACAACGCACCCGACGCGGCCCTGCCGCGGTGGCTGCCCGTCCCGGGGCCGTCCGGGTCGGGCCGGGTGCTGGTGACCTCCCGCAATCCCGACTGGGAACGGCTCGGCATGACCGTCGCGCTGGCGCCGCTGGAACGCCGGGAGTCCGTCGCGCTGCTCACCGACCGGGTCACCAGCATCGAGGCGACCGTCGCCGGCCGCATCGCCGAGCAGCTCGGCGACCATCCCCTCGCCCTCGACCAGGCCGCGCACCGCATCCTCGCCGGACGGTTACCCGCCGAGACCTACCTGGCGGAACTCATCCGCGCCCCACGGCGTCTGCTCGCCGAGGGCGAGGCCCCCGGCCGCCCCGGCATCACCGCCGCGAACCTGTGGGACGAGTCGCTGCGGGCGCTCGCCGCCGACTCCCCCACCGCCGTCGAACTGCTCCGCCTGGTCGCCCGCGCCGACGCCCAGGGCCTGCCGCTACGCCTGCTCACCGCCGACCCGCTTACCCTCACCGACCCGCTCGCCCTCGCCGACACCGTCGGCGCCCTGGAACGCTCGGGCCTCGCGCACCGGGACGGCCCGTCGGTCACGGCCCACCGCCTGGTCCGCGCCGCCGTCCGCGCCGACACCGACCCCGACCACGCCACCGACCTCACCCACACGCTGCGCCGCCTGCTGCGCACCGCCCTGCCCGAGCAGATCACCGCCACCCCCGACGCCTGGCCAGCCTGGCGGGAGCTGCTCCCCCACGTCCTCGCCTCCCTGGACGGCCCCGACGACGCTGACGACACCGACGGCACCGAGGGCCGTCTGGCTGCGGCCAGAACCGGCGCGGACGACGACCTGCACGCCGCCTGGCTCGCCGAGCATGCCGCCGCCTACCTGGTCGAACACGGCCAGGGCCGGCATGCCCTGCCACTGGCCCTGCGGGCCGTCGAAACCCGCGGACGCCTCCAAGGCCCCGAGCATCCCGACACCCTCACCGCCGGCGCCACCGTCATCCACGCCGCGATCGCCGCCGACCGCCTCGCCGAAGCGGGCCCACTGGCCACCCAGCTGCTCACCGAACGCCGCCGCATCCTCGGCCAGGACCATCCCGACACCCTCGCCAGCGAGGCCACCCTCACCACCGTCTACGAACGTGTCGGCCGGTTCGACCGCGCCTTGGAGCTCATCCCCCACACCCTGGCCGACCGCACCCGCCTGCTCGGCGCCGAACACCCCGACACCCTCGCCACCCGCCACCAGCTCGGCCGCGCCCACGACGGCGCCGGCCACCCCGACCAGGCCCTCGAGCTGCTGCGCGCCGTACGCACCGACCGCCGCCGCCTCCTCGGCGAGGACCACCCCGCCACCCTGGAAACCACCCACCAGCTCGCCGTCACCTACAGCCGCCGCGGCGCCTCCGGCGACGCCCTCCCCCTCCTCGAACGCACCCTCACCGCCCGCACCACGGTCCTCGGCGAAGACCACCCCGACACCCTGCACACCCAGCACCGCCTGGGCGTCGACCTCGCCCGGGCCGGGCGTCGCGACGAGGCCGAGGGGGTGCTCGACGACGCTGCCAGGCGACGCGACCGGGTACTGGGCCCAGAGCACTCCGACACCGTCGAGAGTGTCTTCCGCCTCGCCCAGGTACATGTGATCAGTGGCAGGCTGGAGACGGCGGTACCCCGCCTCGAGCGGGTGCTCGCTGCAGGCAAAGGCAGGGATGGCCCGGCGTATCCGGCGACGAATCCTGCCCGGGAGCTGCTTGCCGCGACCTACCTGCGGCTCGACCGGCCCAGCGATGCCGTGCCCCACCTCGAAGTCGCACTTGACCGACACGTGCAGGTCCTCGGTGAAGCGCACCGCAAAACGACCGAAACCCGAGCCGACCTCGCCACCGCGCTACGCCGCAACGGCCAGTACGAGGAGGCCATACCGCATGTGGAGCGGGCACTGGAACATCGCGCCCGAACCACTGGCCTGGCGGACTCCCGCACACTGCGCACCGCGGACGACCTCATCACCATCTATCGCGCCGCCGACCGGCGGCACCTGCCGCGCGCCATCGGGCTCAGTGAGCAGATCCTCGCGGTCCGCAGAGAGGTTCTCGGCCGCCCCCACCCGGATACCCGCGACAACGAGCACAGCCTCGGCGAGCTGTATCGCCTGGCGGGCAGGCCCCAGGCCGCCGTCGATCTCTACCGCGACGCGTCGCGCGAGCGGATGCGCGAGGAAGGCCCGTTCCACCCGGACACCATCAGGGCCCGCCGGGCCCTGGGTGACGCGATCCAGGCGATCCGGCAGGAGCGTGGTCCCGCCGAGCGTCCGTTCCAGCCCGAGCCGAGACGGGACCACTGGTGAGCGACCGCGTGCAGGCCGGTTTCTAGCAGCCCGCTCAGCCTCGGTCGTCGCCCTCTTCGCGCTCAGTCTCCTGCCGCTCCTCCCGAAGCTGCTGCAGGATCTCCTCAGACCATCGCTCGTCGGCCTCGGCAGCAAGCTGGTTGGTCACGTCGTTGCCGTGGCGGGAATCCCAGATTCTGCTGGACCCGCCGTCCCAGTCCACAGGACGCAGCGACGTGCTACTCCCGTCCAGTACCTTGGCCTCACTTCCGGGAGCGTCGGAAGCGGACTGGTCATCCGTCGAATCATCAGCCTTCGACATATGTCTCCCTCCGACGGCCAGGCCAGAGGTCATCATATATCACATATCTCGATATATCATATATGCGATATTGAGAGACCGTGTCAAGTTCTCATATCCCAGCGCCCCGAGTTACACGTGCGGCATCGGTGGACAACGCAAAGAAACCAACGTACCGGCAATTTCACCGCCGCTGGCGAGCAGCGATGGCGGGCGTGACGTGGCCGAAGAGGGTTCCGTGCTGGGCGCGCAGGGTGGATTCGACGGTGGCGGCGAGGGTGGTGTCGTGGACGAGCAGGCCAAGTTCGATGTTGGTGGTTTCCGCTCGGTAGGAGAAGTTCGCGCTGGTCGTCAGCACCACCGCATGGTCGATGACGATCATTTTCGCGTGGCTGACCAGGGGGCGGGGCGTGCCGGGCAGCGTGGTGGTGGCGAACACCGTGGCGGCTGGGAGGTGGTCGGCGACCTGCTGTGGGGTGCCCGCGACGGCGTCGACGTAGACGGTGACCGTCGTCTCGGGGCGCAGTGACGCGGCCCGCAGCGCGTCCCACATTCTGGAGCGGGGGGTGAAGTTGTAGCTGGCGCAGGTCACCGAGATCCGCGCGCCGTCGATGAGGCGCAGCACCTCGCTGGTCAGCCGGCCGTGTGTGGTCTGGGGTCCGGGCATGGTCCACACCGGGGTGATGGTGGTGCGGATGGAGCGCGCTCCGGCGATGGCGTGCAGAATCGCGACGGAGGAGGAGACGTCGGCATGGCCAAGGCCGGCGGCGCGCAGTAATCGTCCCGCCTCAGGACGACGAATCCGGGTGATCTCCCGCAGGGCGCCGGCCGTGCTTTCGCCGGCTTCGAGCGCCACGGCGAGCCGCTCGGCCTCGTGCGCGGTGAGGAACTCCCCGAGGGCCCGGTGCGGATCAGCGGGGTCAGACGGCATCGAATCAGACGGCATCGGTGGTGCCGAAGAACGCGGGCACGGTCTCGCCGTTGCTGGTCGGCAGGCGCAGCAGGAAACGGCGGTCGAGGAAGCGGTTGGCCTTCTCGCAGGACGTCTCGGAGGCGAAGCAGCAGCAGTGGCAGGCCGCGCCGTGCAGGAAGTCCTCGGGATCGCGCGGCACCCGGCCGGCGCAGACGGGGTCGGACGAGCAGCGGCTGGCCCGACGCAACGCCGAGACCACCAGTGACTGCAGGCGCTCCGGTTCGCTGAGGGCGACCAGGCCGCCGAGGGTGCCTTCGCTGTCGGCGGCGGTGGTGGCGATGAGCAGGCCGGCGGCGGCCGGGCGGGTGTCGGTGGCCGGCCAGGCGTAGAGGCGTTCGCTGAGGCTCGCCGCGCCGTACCCGCAGGCCATGGCCATCTCGCGGATCAGCAGGTGGGCGAGGGTGTGCACGAGCCAGTAGCGGGGAGCTGGCAGCCGGGTGGCGGGGTCGACGAGTGCCGCGGTGACGGAGAAGCGGCGGGTGAAGTTGCGCTCGTGCGCCTGCTGGTGGGCCTTCCAGACGCTGGTCTGCAGCACCTGGGCTTCCCACGCGGCCACGGCGGGTTCGTCGAGCTGCAGGAACACGCCTTCGCCACGGTCCTCGGTCGCCGGGACCCAGGTCGGCGGCCGCGTGGACAGTTTGACCAGCCGACCGCTCACATCAGCGACCCGGTCGAGCTCGTCGATGCGGGTGAATCCGATCATGGCGTTGATCTTCTTCATCCGGTTGACGGCGATGACCCGGCTGATCGGCGCGGGCAGCCGGTCGCCGGTGGGCTGCTCGGTGACCATGAGTCCGCTGGCGTTCTCCTGGCGCGCGAACAGGCTGGGCTTCTGCAGGTACTCCCATTCGGGGACGAGCAGGTCCACCGGATCCCAGGTACGCAGCCGCTCCTCGCGTTCCTCCTCGTCGGGGGGTGGAGCGAGCGCCTGGACGGCGGCAGCGAGCAGGTCCTCGTCGCTGACGCCGGTCAGGTCGGTGCGGCGGTCGAGCATGGTGCGCAGGATGCCCGGGAGTGTCGCGACCGCCGTGATCTCTTCAGCTGAGCAGGCGGTCCGCAGGGTGTCGGCGAGGATGGTGCGCTGTTCGCTGGTGGTGCGCGGCATGACGATGACGGACTGGGTGGCGGAGAACCACAGGTTCGACGCACCCATCATGATCAGTTTTGTCTGGTTCTCGCAGTTGCGGTCGAAGGCGTTCAGGTGCGGGTGGCGGCCCCGGCAGGTGGGGAGCTTGCGCTGCCCGGAGTCGCCCCGGGCCTCACCCATGCCGCGGGTCGTCTGGCACGCCTCGCAGCGCATGATGGCGCTCGCGCCCTGCCCGATGTTGGTGTCGATGAGCTTGAGCTGTGGTGCCTCGGCTCCCTTCGGGCAGTCGTTCCCCCGATGGACCCACAACGCGTAGGGGAACTCGTCCAGATGGCCGTCGTGGCAGGCCAGCAGATAGCGCGCGGGCACCGCCGGGCTGCGCCGTTGCCGCTTCTTCGGCGCTTTGCCCTTCCCAGCCGCGCTGGGCTGGTTGTCCGTCTGACGGCGCCGGCCGGGGCAGCCGACATGTTCGAAGCAGGCGAGGTCGGGCCGGAAGGGATGGGTGTTGGTGTATTCGAACCGGGCGAGTGGTCCGAGGAAGTCGCAGCCGGTGCAGCGCATCCACTGTGGAAAGACCCGTGCCGGAATGCCCAGGTCACTGCCGTCGGCGGAGCGGGCGTGTGGCACCGGCTGCCAGGGAAACGGGCGTAGCTGTCTGACCTTCGGCAGCAGGATCCGGATGGCGTCGAGCAGCCGCGGTTCGTCGATCTGGGGGACGAACTGCCGGCGCCGCCAGATCGGCTCCCAGTCCTCCAGGCCCGCCGGCATGATGGAGAACTGCGGCAGATCCATGATCGATCCGACGCCGAAGGTGTACAGCAGGGCGGACGGGCGGGCCGAGCCGACCTTGGCCCGGTTCTTGACCTGGGCATCCTCGGCGTCGCCGAGCGGGTCCAGCGGTCCGGACGAGGCCAGCAGCATCGTCGGCGCGTCCATCGGTGTCGCCGCGGGTGCGCCTGCCGGGGGCGTGCCGGGGTCGGGTGTGGTCATCTCAGTCTCCCTGCGCCGGTAGCTGCCAGGTGGGGGCGTCCGGCGGGTCGATGACGGCCAGGCGCTGGGGCAGCGGGGAGACGAGCAGGTTGATCTCCGGCTGCACCTCGCGCATGGAGTTGGCGACGACGAACGGGGGCCGGGGCAGTCCCGGTGGATGCGCCCGGCTGTGCTCCGGGCTGATCATCAGGGCGCTCAGCGCCTTCGAGTCGCCGACATGCTCGTAGACGAGGGTCTGCCCGGCACCCACCGCATGCTGGCGCCGGGCGCTCCACTGGTCCAGTCGGTTGGCGAGGCGTTGGCCCACCTGATCGGCGATGGTGTCGCTCTGCGCCGCGGCGAGGATGCGGGCGCGCAGCCGGGTCACCAGTGCGTCGAGTGCGTCCCGTTCCTGCTCGACGCGCCAGGCGTCCCGCTCCGGCGACAGACCCTGCTCGCCGAGGTGGCCCTGCATGACCCGGGCCGCGGCGACGAGTACGCCGTCGAGGCCGCGTTCCAGGGCCGTGGGTGAGAACGGCGTGACCGACAGCGCCTCGACCTGGGCGTAGAAGGTCTCGTGGTAGTAGCGGAACTGTTCGTAATGGGCAAGGTCGCGAGGGCGGGCCCAGTTCCCGAGCGCGACGACCAGGCCGGGGCGCCGCTGCGGGTCGCGCCCGACCCGGGAGGAGGCCTGGATGTACTCGGCGGTGTTCTTCGGCTGGCCGACGACGAGCATCAGACCGAGGCGCTGCACGTCGACGCCGACCTGCAGCATCGAGGTGGCGAGCACGACGTCGAGCGGACTCGCGGATGGCTTCGGGCTGGGGTGCCCGGCGGCCTCCGCCGCGATCCGGGCCTGCAGCGCAGCCGAGGTGTAGTAGCCCGGG
Source organism: Frankia umida (assembly GCF_023242945.1). Taxonomy (NCBI): domain Bacteria; kingdom Bacillati; phylum Actinomycetota; class Actinomycetes; order Frankiales; family Frankiaceae; genus Frankia; species Frankia umida. The sequence goes on along the minus strand of NZ_JALKFT010000011.1, from coordinate 154,241 downwards.
TCGAATTCGAGCGCGAGCGCGTCGAGGGTTCGACCGATGTCGGCGGAGGCGATCCGGGCGGTGAGCTCCCCGGTGTTCAGGTAGCCGAAGGAGCCGTAGCGGCGAGGGAAACCAGAACCGCGCTTGGGGCTGCGCACCCGGGTCTGGACGTCGTCGCCGATGTAACGGGACATGCCGGCGAGTTCGCGGGTGGCGTTGAAGTAGCCGACGAGGGTCATGTACGGGTCGGCGGCGGCTCCGCTGCGGTCGAACAGCAACTGCCCGGCGGACAGCAGCACCTCGGCCACCCGAATCTCCGCGCTGGACAGTCGCACCCCCTGCGCACTGATGCCGATATAGCGCCGGCCGGGGTTGTCCGGGCTGATCGGGACCTCTTCGGAGAAAAAGGTGTCCGCGACATCCAGCACCTGCGGCGGAAACATCCGCACGCGCCGGCCGTAGAGCGCGCGCACCTGTTCCTCGGCGTTGCGGACGGTGGCCGTGGACGCAACGATCATGGGCTGAACGGGTCGGCTGGCCGCGTCCCGCCAACTGCAGAGCGTTTCGACCGCGGCCTCGAACAGGCCGACCGTGGTGCCCAGCGCCCCGGTGATCAGGTGCAGCTCGTCCTGAATGATCAGATCCGGCGGGCGCAGCCGCGCCACCGGCCGCACCCCGGCCGCCGGGAGGCCCTTCTCGGCCCGGTGGCTGGTCTTGATCGAGCATCCGGCGTAGTCGGGGTGCGCGTAGCCGTGCCGGCCGCAGCGACCCGAGACGTAACCGAACAGCGAGGCTGCTTCGCCCTCACGGGCGAGGCGGGCGAACTTGTCCACCGTCGCGATGACGAAGGCAGGGGTGAGCCGGTAGATCTCCTCGTCGACGGTGAGGACCGGCAGGCCCTCGTCGACGCCGCCGCCGCGGGAGAACGGGCAGCGGCCCAGGTCGTCCCCGCAGTAGACGAACACCCGGCGGGTGGCGGCATCCGCCCGGACCTGCGCCGGGGTGATCGGAGTACCGCACCAGGGGCAGCGCTGGATCTGTAGGACGGTCAGCCGGTAGCCGCTGCCGTACTCGTTGGCCTTGCGAAGCTGTTCGTTGGCTTCGTTCCAGCGTTTGGGGCTGACGTCGGTGCCGACCCACAGTCCGATCCGGAACGGCTCGTGGCCCCAGCGTGCCTCGTCGGCGCGGCGGGCCAGTTCGGCCGCGCAGATCATCGCGGTGGCCCGCTGGAACTGCTGGGAGGTAAGCAGCCGCAGCGTGTACCGCATGAGGACACTGACACCGTCGCGCCCGTCGAGCGGGCCGTCCGCGGTCTGCAGCACACCCTGCCGGCGGCGGATCGCGAGCGTGTAGGCGGCGAGCCCCAGGTATGCCTCGGTCTTGCCACCACCGGTCGGGAAGAACAGCAGCTCCACACCGGCCATGTCGCCACTGCGCGCCGGCGACGTCGGGTCGGTCAGGCCGGGCAGTTGCAGCAGGATGAACGCGAGCTGGAACGGGAACCAGGACGCCGCCGCCGGCCCACGCGCCTGCACCCGCTCTCTGGCCTCCGCCAGGGACAGCCCGGCGGTGGAACTACGCAGGGCGGCGATCTGCGACTGCAGCCGCTGGTCGCGCATGACGGCGTTCATGAAGTGGAAGCACTCCAGCGCCTGCGGCTCGATGACCAGGTGCTCAAGCCCTGCCGCGAGCCGGGCATGAATTCTCCGCGCCTCGTGCACAGCCTCGTCGGCGTCGGTGCGCAGATGGGCCGGCAGCGTCGCAGCCTCGTTGGCGCGCGCGTCGAGCCAGTTGCCGTAGCCCTCGACCAGTGGACGGAGCCCATGGCGCAGCTCGTCGGTGGTGGCGTGGGCCAAGGCGTCCATGGACAGCAGGGCGTCGGCCACCGAGCCGGCTCTGGTCTGCGGGGTCTCCGCGGTCGGCAGCCAGGTCGTCCACACCGCACTCGCCCGGCGCCCGCGCGGCTCGGCCGCCCAGTCGGCCGAGCAGGTGCGGCCAATGGCGAACTCCAACCGGTGCCGGTACTGCAGGTCGAGGCGGCGGACCTCCTCGTCGTCCTCGGCGCGGTCCTGCTCGAGGACATCACGGACCGGTAGGAACACCGCCTCGCCCCCGGCGGCCACGTGCAGCCGGGTCTGGAACATCCACTCGGCGACCGGGATCGTCGGCGGGGTCACCTTGTCATTGCACAGGGCGATCTCCACCAGCTGGCGGCCGAACCGCTCGTCCTCGTAGACGTCGATACGCAGGCACACCTGCTGGCTGAGCACCCGGGTGTGGGTGCGGCCCGGAGTGAGCTCGGCGAGCCGGACGGGCTCGACGATCTCCACCGGAGTGCGCCGGTAGGCCCGCAGCGGACGGCCCTTGCGATCGACCTCCTCGGTGGCGACGCCCTCGTAGATGCCCCACGACGCGGTCACCGTGACCTCGGCCAGATCGGCGGGCACCTGAAAACGCAGCCCCATCGACGCGGGGATCATCAGCCCCTGCTGGGGTGCTCTGTCCTCGTTACCGTCGCCATCCTCGCTGTCGGCCGCACCGTCTTCCGCCGACAGTGCCGGGATGCCCTGCTGCGTGGTCGGCCCCGACAGGTCATCGCGGGCAGCGGCCAGCGCCTCACCGTCCTCGACCGCGGCCTCATCGATCCGGTTCTCCGCGAGCTTCACCGGCGCGATATGCCCCACCAGGTACATCTGGCGCGGGCTGATCGACAGCAGCTCCTCGGGCCCACCTGCAGGCCCCAACAACTCCCGCTCCAGGATGTCGACGAGGTTCTCCCGAACCGTCACCGACGACCCGTCCGGCTGGTGCGCCAACCGGTACTCCGGCACCAAGCGCGCCCCCGACGGCGGTGCCGAACCCACCATCAGAACAACCCTTCCTGTGCGTGCTGCCCATCCACCTCAGCCGCCGCCTTCTGCCCGCCACGCCCTTTCCTACCAGCGGGCACCGACAGTTTCTGCTCCTCCTTCGCCCGCCGCAGGTTCTCCTCCAGCAACCGATCCATCAGCTCCACCCGCGCCGCCGGACTCACCGTCCACCGCCGCACCTGCCGATACGTATGAAACCCATGCCCCAACTCAACATCCGACCACCCATACGCCGCCACCACAGCCTCATCTACCTGCACATGCAACGCCCGCATCAGCTCGACGTCCTCGTCTCCGACCACATCCGGATCATTAAACAAGTTATATAGCTTCGTTAGCCCAAGGCCCCGCGAAATCAGAATATCCGCCCTCCTCTCATTCAACTTAACACCCAGACCTTCAAGGTGATGCGTAGAACCAGGGAAGGGGAAAGTCGAGAGCGCCCCCTTAGGAGAATAGCTAACATCGAGGCGCATAGTCGGACTGTATTTAACAGCCCACAATTGATGCAAACTCGACGACAACACAGCTTGATCGGAAAATGAGTCGGTTGCAAATACAACAAGCTTCTGGTCAAATACCTGACCATTCGAGACCATCGTCGGCATGACCGTCTTGCTCACCTGCGCCATAACAAGCACGGACTCCATGCCTCCGATCGCCCTCCGCAAGGCTGGCCTCTTCTCCGCAAACTGCCACCAAAAATCTCGATATATTTTGCGGCTATTCCGACTCCTCTCAGGCTTAACCGTCTCAAGGACTCGCCGGTACGGATCTACGTACGACGCCGCAGTATCCAAATCTAGATCATTGAAGTCGATCACCCAGCGAGATCCGGAGTGATCAGGACGCGAGTTGAGGTCTTCGCCGTTCAGATATGGGCGAATAATTTTCCCATATCGATCATCGAATTCGATCCAGGCCAGCGCAGTTTCAGGATCTAGAACGAATCCAGGCCCTAGGACAACGCACCCCTGAAAAGCAAGATTTGCATTCTCCTTCAATCCCACAGGGTTCCGATCAAGACGCCCCGTCGACTCCAAAAGACTGGAGATTTTTGCCGTGTATATACCATCGGCTTCACGCGGAACAGAACTATCCACGCTACCAAGAGTCCCCAAACCTCCGCGTACTCCAGATGTGCTGTTGCGGAAGGCCAAGTTCCGCTCTGAACTGAACGAGTGATGACAAATCCGCGATCCAAAATTTGCTCAAGGCCCACGTCGCGAGTAGCACCTTGCGCAACGGTGTTAGTGCCCACAAGGCCAAGAGTTCCGATTTCGCCAAGAATATCGGCCACCCGGAGAAGAAAATAGGCGACTAAGTCTGCGCTGCCTCGGGCACCGCCGGCGATTTGGTGCACGAACCAGTCGCGGACGTTGGTTCCCATTGCCCCGGTGAGTTTCTGGCCACCGAGGAACGGAGGGTTGCCGATGATGGCATCGAAGCCACCGTGGTCGACCATGACGTCGGGGACTTCGAGGACCCAGTGGAGGGGCTTCCAGCGGTCGTAGTCGGTGGGGACGGTGGGGGTGAGGCCCTTGGCGGTGATGGCGTCGAGCAGGGTGGAGTCTGGCTTCTTGCCTGGCCCCGGGAACGCCTCGGCAACGGCGGTCCGGAGATTCCCGTAGGCCTCGTCGAGCTGGCGGCCTGGTTTGCCGCCGAGCCAGAGGCCGGCGGCGATGATGGCGTCGGCGACGACGGTCTGCTGGCGGGTGACCTCGTGTAGCCGGGCCAGCTGGCGCTGTTTGGCGTTGGCGTTGCGCTGGGGGTCGTCTTCCTGGACCTCGCTGGCCAGGCGGCGGCGGATCTCGATGGCCTGCTGGATGACGTCGTCCAGCGGCTCGTCGCCGAACCGGGCCTGCTGTGGGCGGGTCGGGTCGATGTGCAGGGCCTTGAGCTGGCGGATGTCGGTGAGGCCGAGCAACGAGTTGCCGTGCAGGATCTTGTCGTCGACGAAGGAGAACGGCAGGTCCCGGTCGAGGGACACCAGCCACAGCGACAGTTTGCACATCTCGACGGCCATGCCGTTGATGTCCGCGCCGTACAGGCAGTTCGCGACGACGGCGCGAATCGCCCGAATACGCAGGTCGGTGCGACCACGGAGGGCTGGGTCCTGCCTAACCTGCGCCTCGACCACCCGGTCGGCAAGATAGCGGGCGGCGGCGACCAGAAAGGCGCCGGAGCCGGCGGCGATATCGGCGACCTTCAGCGACAGCAGCTCGTCCGAGGTCTTCAGCTTCCATCCGGTCTCGTCCGGCGTCTGATAGGGACCCGGTGCGTAGCACAGCGGCTGGAGGGCGTGGAAGACGACTTCTTCGGCGAGGTTACGAGGGGTGTAATGGGCGCCGGCGTTGCGCCGTGACGGGGTCTCGGTGACAGCCATCCCGCCGCGCAGGATGACGGTGGGCCGGCCACGTAGGTCCCGCCGCACGATCGGCATCCAGCGCAGCAACCGGATACGTAGCCCGGCACTGTCGGTGGCCGCACGCAGGTGACGTTCCGCGGCGTCCTGGCTGTCGCTTTTCGCCAGGGCCCGGGTGAGTGCCGAGGCGCTGGCGGCCTTCGCAGCTGGCTGATGTGTCTTCACCCAGGCAAGGACCGCCGCGACCAGTGCGGCATCGGTTTCGTGCTGGCGGGAAAGGTCTTCCAGCACCTCCAGCGGGATTTCTGGTTCGGCGCCTGGTGCACCTGCCAGACCCAGCAGGGCGATGTCGGTGACGACCGTGCAGGTGTAGCCGAGCAGGCCCTCGTAGATGTAACCGATCTGCTCGACGTCGATGTCGCGGAAGGAGATCCGGCGGGCGTCGGAACCGCTGAGGTTGGCGATCTGCACCGAGCGCAGCACATGCAGCATGACCCGGTCGGGGATCGGCGTGGCGAGCGAGCCGCGTTCGCCGACGGCACGCAGGAACGGGAAACGGCCCTGGCCGAACAGGGATCCGCCGTAGGCGGGAATGCGCACGTCCTCGAAGGACGCGCCGCGCGACAGTGCCCGGGCGGTGGCGAGCAGCCGGTGCCAGGTGAGGAAGGTGGCATCGAGGGCCTCCTCCCCGTCGTCGAGGGCGCGGCGTTCCAGCGCGTCCAGCTCGCCGCTGATGCCGTAGCCGGCGGTGAACAGATGGCTCTGCGGGAGCAGGCCGCGTTCCTCGGCGAACAGCAGGAACACCACCTGCATCATGACCGTGACACATGCCTCGTAGACGATGTGCCCGTCGGCGGGCAGCGGGGCGGCGCGACCGTGGCGGCGCGCGTCGGACTGTGCCTCGGAGAACGCGGCGACGAGCAGTTCCACCGCCTGGCGAACCTGGGAACCGAGCGCCTCGGTGACCTCCTCCGCCGCGGCGACGGATTCGGCGAACAGCACCGGGAGCCGCTCGTTCGCGGCGCCACCGACAAGATGGCGACGGTGGATCAGGGTGAGGAACGCGTCGCGGGTGCGGGTCTCCTCAGTCCAGGCGAAGGCGTCCACGATGCCGGAGGCGACCATGACGCCGGGCTGGGCACAGACCAGCGCCCACCAGCGGCCGTCGGTGACGATGCCGATCGGCACGCCACCCTCGTGCAACATGTGCGCCATCCGGTCGAGCGGGCCCGCGGCCCAGCCGTCCGTGCCACCCGCCCGCAGGTCCTCGGTGGCCGGGATGACGCTGACCAGAGCGCCAAGGCCATCCGGGCCGGCCAGCGCGGCGGTGGGTGTCACCTGGATCTGCCGGTTCGGGGACTGTGCCGTGGCCTGCGGCGCGGCGGCGGCGCCCCAGGCGAGCATGTCCTGCCAGCCGGCGACGGCGGCGAGGACCGTGCGGACCCATGTGGTCTGGGCCTCACCGAACACCGTCCGGGTGGATTCGCTGCTCGGGTCGTCGGCGCGGTCCAGCGCCTCCCAGGCCCGTTCGAAGATGGCGCGGGCGGCGTTGAGGGTGTCGCGGGTGTCCTGGTCGAGCGTGGGGACTCCCTGCGGCCACAGCCGCTTCAGCGGTGGGACGGCGAGGAACGGGCCGTCGGTGTCGACGAGGTCCAGCCATGACCGGTGCAGCTCCGCGGCACTGGGCTCGCGGCGCCGAGCGGACGCCGTCCCGGCTCCGCGGGAAACGCCGGCAGGGCGAATGTTGCTGGCCGGGCGGGTGCTGGCGAGACGGGAGCGGAGGGCGCGACCGGACGCGCGAGGGGCGCTCACCAGGAACCGGCCTGGGCCGCGTCGGCCTCGGTCAGAGCGAACACGACAGCGGCGGCGCTGATGTGTGGTTTGACCTCTTCGTACCGTTGGCTGATCGTCGCCACTTCGCGGGTCTCCTCTCCGACGAGCGATTCAAGGCGTTCCCGCATCGCCTGGATGTCGCGGCGACGTTGGCGTTGCTGGTCGTCGGGGAACAGGGCCAGCTCCGCCTCCATCTCCGCGGTCGTCAGCTGCTCCAGCGACTCGGTGAGGTTGCGGGCGAATGCCTTGTAGATCCCCTGGACCCGCCGGATGTCGGACTCCTCGCGCCGGGCCAGCTGGTCGCTGACCCGCCGGTGGTGGGCGTCCGCCCGGGTGGTCATCGACTCCAGCAGTCGGATACGCAGCGGTGAGTCCGGCTCGTTCCAGGTCTCGGCCAGCGCGGTGCGGATCTCCGCGTCAGCGATGCGCAGGTCGGTGGCGTCCAGGGCCTGGTCGAGGTGCCGCTCGGCGCGTTCCTCTGCCATCGCCCGTCGTCCACGCAGCCGGACGCCGGCGAGGAAGACCTCCTCGTGCAGGCGCAGCCCGCCCCGGCCGACCAGCACCATCCGGGTCACCGCGGCCACAAACGACTCGGGCAGGTCGGGGACGACGACGGCGCTGACCCGGTTCAGCGGCGCGTCTGCGCTCCACAGCGAGCGGCGCAGCAGCCGCTGCGCCCGCGTCACCAGCGGATGGCCCAGGTGCACGTGGACGAGATGGTGCAGGGCGCCGGCCTCCTCGTCGAAGGTGATCGGTCGCAGCTGGCCGGGGGTGAGCACGGTGTCGAGGCCGGTCAGCGCCGGCAGCCAGGCGGGGCTCAGTTGCGGCACGGTGAACACGGCGGCGTCGGTGTCCTGGTCACCGGTTTCCACCAGCGGTGGCTGGTGGTCGATGCGCAGGGCGGTGTCGACGACCCGGCGTAGGTTCGCCGGTGTCAGGTGCAGCCGGGCACGCTCGTCGTCATATCCACGTTCCAGCGCTGTGAGCTGGGCGTTGAGGTCCATTCCGCCTTTGAGCGCCCGGTTGATGACGGCGTTTCCATCGACGGGGTCACGCCGACGGCGCGCGGGTGCCCGTCCGGTGAAGTGTTCCTGGATCTCGGTGCTGATCAGCTGGTTGACCGAACCCAGATCGGACGCGATCGTCGCGACCTTCTTCGCGATCATCCCCATGAACGCGAGATCGGCGCCGTAGGTCTCGGACGAGGCCGGGGGCGCGAAGTAGAAGATCTCCGGCCGTCGGTTCTGCCCCCAGCGGTCGATGCGGCCGATCCGCTGTTCCAGGCGGGACGGGTTGAACGGCACATCCAGGTTCACCAGCCGGTGGCAGTACCACTGCAGGTCGATACCTTCGCCGGCCGCGTCGGTGGCAAGCAGAACCCGCACCTTTTCCTGCGCCGGGTCGGCGGTGAACCGGGCCCGGATGACCTCACGTTCCTCCGGTGGTGTCGAGCCCTGGATGACCGCGAGGACATCCGCGTAGCCGAACTGGCTCAGCACCCGGTGCGACCAGTCGATGGTGTCGGCGTATTCGGAGAACACCACCACCCGCTCGTTGGACCATGTCCCGGCCGGCCGGCAGATCGCGTCCAGCTCGACCATCAACGCTTCCAGACGCGCGTCCGGGCGGTTCTCGTATCCCCGACCCCAGGCCGCGAGCCGCTCCAGCTCGCCTGGCCCGGCGGCGACCAGCGGATCCGTGGACTTGCTGGCCCGGATGTGGTTGGCCTCCTGCTGCTCCCAGAGGCCCTCCTCCTCGTCGGCCTGCCCCTCGCCGAGAATGTCGTCGTAGTCGGGATCGGCCAGGAGCTGGCCAACGACGTGGGCGGCCAGATACTGCTCCAGGGTGGTGGTGAACGCCCAGGGGCTGGACAGAAAGCGCTTCTTGAACAGCATCGTGGTGATGTCGCCGGACGGTCCACGTCCGTTCGCCCGGGCGCTGTCGTGCAGGATGCGTGCCAGCAGGGCGAACATCTCCTGCTCACCCGGGTCAGGCTGCACCGGTAGAGCTCGGAACTGCCGGCGCTGGAAATCCTTGTGGGGCAGGTCGCTCTTCAGCCGGCGCACCGTCACGTCGCGCAGGGCCGACTCGTCGAGCCGGGCCCCGCGGGAGAACCGCCTGGAATCGATCATCTCCATCAGAGCGGTGAAGGACTCCGGATGCCCGTTGTGCGGGGTCGCTGACAGGAACAGGCGGTGTTCGCACCTGTTCGCGAGGCCGCGCACCGCTTCCGTGCGCTGGGTGTCGACCGCGTAGCCGCGTCCACCGCCGACCACCGACGGGCTCGCCGGCGCGACGTGATGCGCCTCGTCCACCACGAGAATGTCGAACGCGAACCGTTTCGCGCTGTTGATCTGCGTGGTCTGGCCGTAGACGTCACGCAGCATCCGCTGCGCCCGTACCCCGGGCAGCCAGGCCAGGCTCACGATCACCCGGGGGAACAGCAGGAACGGGTTGGCGTGCAGCCCGTAGGCTCGGCGGACCTCCCGCAGCCGCTCGCTGTTGATGATGGTGAAGTCCAGGCCGAACTTGTCCCGCATCTCGTCCTGCCATTTGAGCGCCAGGCTCGGCGGGCAGACCACGATCGCCGTGCGGGCCCGGTGGCGCAGCAGCAGTTCCTGGATGACAAGGCCCGCCTCGACCGTCTTGCCGAGGCCGACATCGTCGGCGAGCAGCAGGTTGGTCCGGGCTGAGGACAGTGCCCGGCGCAACGGTTCGAGCTGGTAAGCCTCCACGGTGACGCCGCTGCGAAACGGCGCCTGGAAACTCCGGTCGTCGGCGGAGGTCACCGCACCCCAGCGCATCGCGTCCACGAAGCCGGCGAGCAGGTTCGGGTCGTCGAAGCCGTCGGCGTTCAGCACTGTCGGCAGGCCCTGGTCCGGGGTGATCGTGTGGCCGACCTCGAGCTCCCAGACAACGGTCAGCTCCTCGCCGAGCCGGTCCTCGTCCAGCGCCTGCAACGTGACCACGTGGTTCAGCCCGGGCACCGCCTCATCGCCGGGGCTGCGCGGAAGGCCCTGCTCGGCGACCAGGGCCACCGCCCAGGTCGAGCCGCGGACCTCGACGACCTGCCCCTGCTCCGGTACTGCCGGCGCCGATCCTCCAGCGGCAGCATCAGGGCGCGGACTCGCGGAAACGGTCATTTTATTGATTTTAACGACAATATGATGCGGCCTGTAGCCGGGCCTTCGCTTTGCCGACCCGACCTGTGCCGCAAAGGAACATATCCGGACACTTTGCGTCCATGTCACGCCGTGCACAGACGAGCCCGCCCGTTCGCGAGGGGCGGCGCGGGGCCCGTTAGGGTGATCGTCCATGAGTGACGTCGAGCTGCGGGAACGGGTGGCGGCGCTGCGGGGCGAGGGGAAGTCGCCGAAGCAGATCGCGCGGATCCTGGGGGTGGCGCCGTCCGTGGTGGCGCCGTTGGTGCGGGCCGCGGCGGTCCAGGCGCAGGCTGCGGCCGGGGAGCCGGCGCTGGTCGGCTGCTGGATCAATACCGGGTGGAGTCGGGGTCTGACGGTGGATCCGACGCGCGGCTGGGTGGACGCGGCCTTCGAAAGCGGCGACGCCCACGGCGACGGGGCCGGGGCCGGCGGCGCGGTGGAGCCGATCGTCATCGACGCCCGTGACAGCCTCGGCGGTCTGGTGACGGTGCTGGTCGCCCGGGCGCACCGCTGGGGCAGCGTGTCGGTGTGCGGGTACCTGGCGGACGTCTACTGCCTCGGGGTCAAGAACGCGATGGGGCCGGACGTCATGACCGACGTCGAGCTGCCGCATTTCCGGGAGCAGTACTTCAGCAGCCAGGACGGGTGGCAGGAGGCGCCGCTCGAGCTGGCCGCCGATCTGGTGCTGGGCTCCGTCGAGTACGCGCGCGGGCTCGGGTTCGAACCGCATCCCGACCTCGCGGCCGCCGTCGGCCACCTCGGTGCGTGGGCGGGGCCGTCCGCGATCACGTTCGGCAAGGACGGCCGGCCGTTCTACATCTCCGGACCGTACGACGACCCTCGGCGGGTCATGCGGACGTTGCAGAGCGCCTCGACCGACGCCCCGCCCGGCATCGTCCTCAGCCCGGTGGGTTGATACCGACGCCAACACCGACGCTGACGCCGACGGCGGATCGGATGGGGGCGTGTCGGCGGGCGACTCCCCCACCTGGACGCCGGAGAGTGATTTTCTAATTTCATAGCGTCGCCATGAAGGCGGCCGGGCATCCGTCCTGGAGGCTGCGATGCGCTCGAGGCATGCGGTCAGAACGGCGGCGGCGACAGCAACGACGGCGCTGGTGGCCGCAACCGTCGCCGCGGTGTCCGCCGGAGTGGCCGTCGCCGCGACGCCCACCTCGTCCACGCCGACCGCCGCGCCGACGACGACGGCAGGCGCACCGCCGGCCACGCGCGTGCCACCCGTCCCGAGTGTGCCCGTCGTCCGGACCGTGCCGCCGGTCGATCTCGGGGGTCTGCCCGGTCTGCGCTACAGCAGCGCGACCGCGATCAACGATCGTGGGGACGTCGTCGGCTCCGGTTACAGCGGGTCTTACGACAGCCATGGCTTCAGCTGGTCGCACGGGGTGCTCACCGCACTGCCCGACACCGCGCGGGCGCCGTTCAGGATCAACAACGCCGGGCAGATCGCCGGCACCCTGCCGGGGCGTTTCTACTCCCCCGGTTTCGTGCGCCGTCCCGACGGCACCGTGGTCGCCCTCGACTTCTCCACGTCCGACCAGAACGAGCGGGGCGAGGTCGTCGGGACGGGTCCGGTGGCCGGCGGTGGGTCGCACGCGAAGCTCTGGCGCGACAACCACACCTTCGACCTCGGCGCCCCCGCCGGTCACACCAGCGACGCCCGGGCCATCAGCGCCAACGGGTGGATCCTCGGCGAGGTCCAGAACAGCAGCCGCAGCGACGACTACTTCGCCCGCTGGATCCACGGCCGCTGGGTGCCGCTGCCCACCCCGTCCGGCTACGGTTCGGACATCAACAGCCGTGGTGATGTCGTCGGCTGGGCCACGAACGCGGACGGCGTCACCCACGCCATGCTGTGGCAGGGCGACCGCGCCATCGACCTGGATCCCAGCGATCCGCTCAGTCAGGCGGTGGCCGTCAACGACGCCGGCCAGATCCTCGGCGACACGTTCGATCCCGTGACCAACATCGGACGCATCCTGCTCTGGGACCATGGCCAGCGGTTCGACCTGGGCACCTTCGGCGGCCTGTTCGCCCGGCCGATCGCCCTCAACGAACGCGGCGACGTCATCGTCGCGACCAGCACCGCGGCCTTCCGGCGCGCCAACGGCCGGACCGTCCAGCTCGGCGGCTCCGCCAATCCGACGGCGATCAACAACCGCGGCCAGGTGGTGGGCTCCATCCTGCTCCCCGGCGACACCAGCCACGCCGCCCTGTGGAACTGAGCAGCCGACACCAACAGCACCGGCGGATACCGGCAGCGCGACCGCTTGTGCCACGCTCGCCGCAGCGGCTATATCTGACGTAAGGCACCTCACATCGAGGTCGCGTCAGCTCGGCGTCGCGGCGGAGGCGGGGCAGATGGATCTCGGACTGGGCGGGGCCAGGGTCGTCGTCAGCGGCGGTTCGAAGGGGATGGGCCGGGCGGCCGCGGAGCGCTTCGCCGCCGACGGCGCCCAGGTCGCGGTGCTCGCCCGCGGCAAGGACGCGCTGGAGGAGACCGTCGAGGCGCTGCGTGGGCTCGGCTCGCCGGACGCGCTCGGGATCCCCACCGACCTGACCGACGCGAACTCCGTGCAGGCCGCCTTCGACACGGTCACCGAGCGGTGGGACAGCCTGAACGTCCTGGTGAACGCCGCCGGCCCGGTCGAGGTCGGCGTCCGCCCGTTCGACGAGCTCGACGACGCCGAATGGCTGGCCACCTTCGACATCGGCACGCTGAGCGCGGTGCGCTGTGTGCGCGCGGCGCTGCCGGCGCTGCGGGCGGCCGAGTGGGCGCGCATCGTCAACGTCAGCGCCCATTCCACCCGGCGGCAGTCCCCGCGGCTGGTCGCCTACACCGCGGCCAAGTCGGCGCTGACCAGTCTGAGCAAGAACCTCGCGCAGTCGCTCGCGCCCGACGGGATTCTCGTCAACACGGTGTCGCCGGGGTCGTTCCTGTCCCCCGCGCTGAAGGGGTATCTGCGCACCCTCCCGCCCGAGCGGGGCATCGACCCCGACAGCCTCGCCGACGCGATGCGCGTCATCCGGGAGGACTACGACCATCCGGCCTTCCTGCCCCGCGCCGGCGACCCGACCGAGATCGGCCCGGTCATCGCCTTCGTCGGTTCCCGCCTCAACAGCTACATGACCGGCGCGAACATCAACGTCGACGGCGGCAGCGACTTCTGACCCGCGCCTCCACCGGCGACACCCGCCAGACCCGTGTTCCAGGCCCGTCCAGATCTGTTCTTCGCACCCGTCCACATCCGTAGCTTGCACCGTTGCGAGTCATGGAGCATGAGTAAGCCTCTGTCTCGCAGCCGTCCTCGACAGGACGGCGCTCCCGGTCTGATCCGCTCGCGCGGTGCCGGGTTCCCGCTTCGTGGGCACCTGCCGCGCGAGCGCGGTCTCACGGTCGCCTCCACGGGCGTTTTCCGTCTCCAGCGCACTGCCGGCGACGAGGTGACGCAGGTTGACTGCGGCGTTCAGGTCGCGGTCAACCACCAGCCCGCAGGACGGGCAGATGAACGTACGGTCGGCCAGGGTCAGGCTTGGGTTTCGCCCGCCACAGTCGGAACAGGTCTTGCTCGAGGGATACCAGCGGTCCGCGACGATCAACCGGGAGCCGTACCAGCGCGTTTTGTAGAGGAGCTGGCGGCGGACCTGCGCCATGGCGGTATCCGCGATGGCACGGGCAAGCCGCCGGTTGCGGACCATCCCTGCGACGTGCAGGTCTTCCACCACGATCACGCTGTGGGTCTTCGCAAGCCCGGTGGTGAGCTTGTGCAGCCCGTCGTGGCGCTGGTGGGCGACGCGGGCGTGGATGCGGGCGAGCCGGGCGACACGCTGGCGCCGTCCCGCGCTGGCGGACTTCGACCGGGCGTAGGCCCGCGAGGCTTTCCGCAGGCGGCGCAGCGACCCGGCGAGATGCTTCGGGTTCGCCACCATCTCCCCGGTAGACAGCACGGCAAGGTGCTTCACGCCCAGGTCCACCCCGACCGGCCCGGCACGGCGCTGCCGCCGCGACGGGCCGCCAGGCATCTCCCGGTCGACCTCGACGGTGAACGACACGAACCAGCGCCCGGCGGTACGGGACACGGTCGCGCCGAGCAGCCGGGCCCGCCCCTGGGCCAGCCGGCCGGTGAGCGCACCCATTGGTTCGTGGACCTTCACCCGGCCGATCCGAGGCAGTGTCACCAGATGGTCATCAGCCGGGCCATAGGCGCCGGTGGTGTACCGGAACGAGTCGCGGGCCTTCCCACGCTTCTTGAACCTGGGGAAACCAACCCGCTGGCCCTTCCGCTTTCCCCTGCGGGAGTCGGTGACGTTCTTCAACCCGCGGGCGAGCTGGTCGAGCCCGGCGGAGAACGCCTCCTTCGAGCACTCGTCCCACCATGGGGCGACGTCCCGCTTCGCGGCGTTCCAGGCGAGCCGCAGCGCGGGCAGGGTCCACGGCACCGGAGTCAGCGCATCGCCGCCCAGCCCGTAGGACTGTTCGGCGTCGCGCTGGGCAAACGCGGCCTTCACCCGGGCCAGACCCCAGTTGTAGGCGAACCGAGCCGCCCCCGCGTGGCGATGCAGGTTCGCGCCTTGGGCGGCGTTCGGGTCGAGCGCGAACCGGTACGCCTGCAACGTCTTCACGCCGGGCCGTCCTTCGTCGCCTCGGCGACCGCACGCCGGGCGCGGTTCGCGGCAGCCCGGCGGCCATACAGCCGGGCGCACATCGACGTGAGGATCTCGGTCATGTCCCGGACCAGGTCGTCATCACCCTCGGCGGGGTCGACAACCAGCAGTTCGCGGCCGTTCGCCGCGAGCGCGGCCTCGACATATTCGGCGCCGAAACGGGCGAACCGGTCGCGATGTTCCACGACGATCGTGGACACCGCCGGGTCGCGTAGCAACGCGAGGAACTTCCGGCGGTCGCCGTTCAACGCGGAACCGACCTCGGTGACCACCCGGTCGACGGGCCGGCCCTGCCCGGTAGCCCATGCGGCGACCCGAGCGACCTGCCGGTCCAAATCCGATTTCTGGTCGGCAGATGACACCCGGGCGTACACCGCGGTCAGCCCGGTCGGCCGTTCCACGGCTTCCGGCTCCACCAGGATCAACCGACCTACCCGCCGGGCAGGTACCGGCAACTTGCCTTCTCGAAACCAGCGGTACGCGGTGACGTGATGCACGCCCTCACGCTCAGCCCACTGCTTCAAGTTCACTCATGCATCATACCGCATACTCAAACTGCGGCAGTTGACAACCCCTCCAGATCTGTGACTCGGGGCCGTCCAGATCCGTGCTTCGGGTGGCCTGGAGGACCGCCTGCACGTCCTGCCCGTCGACACCCTCTGAGCCCCTGAACCGCTCTGAGCCCCTGAACCGCTCTGAGCCCCTGGCTGGTCACCTGGAACGGTCGGCGACGACCTCCTCGCGGGTGTGCAGGGAGGCGAGGTCGGCGGCGGCGCGGCCCGACGCCCAGCCCTCCCCGTCACTGGCCCGGATGGAACGGGAGGTGATCCTGGGGAACATCGCCGTGGTCGCCGCCTGGACGGAGTCGGTGCGGGCGGCGAGCACCGGCAGCAGTCGGCTGTTACCGGCCTCGGCCACGGCCTCGTCGCGGACCTGTTCGGAGGCGGCCCGTAGACGCTCGCCGATGCGCATCGCGAACGACGCGAGGAACGACTGGCGAAACGAGCGGGTGCGGGATCGTCCGATGCGGTCCTGGCGGGAGCCGGCCCGGGTCATCGCCGTGGTCGCCTGCAGCAGCAGCGACGTGTAGAGCAGTTCGACAGCGTCCAGATCGGGTTCGAAACCGACCACCGTGGAGTGGCCGAGGTGCTTCGACCACACCGTGCGGCAGCGGTTCGCGTCGGCGACCACGTCCAGCAGGGTGGCCTTGGCCATCTCGTAGGGGTTGTCGATGCCGACCCGGCGCCCGGACGGCTGCTCCCGGGAGCCCTGGCCGGCGGCGAGCAGCGCCTCGTCGATGCTGTGGCGTGCCATGAGCTGCTGGGCCTTGGCGGTCAGCGCCTCGGCCTCGTCGGTGAACTCGGTCGACTCGGCCTTCGCCAACAGCGCGCGGACCTTGTCCAGGATGCGCGTGTCGGCGCCTTCACCGGTGCTCGCCGCGGCGTTGCCCGCCGGCCCGGGGCCGCTGCCGGGGCCGCTGCCGCGCGACGAGGTCTCCCGCCGTGCGGTGCCCGGTGGGGGGCCGAGCATCTCCACCTCGGGCAGCAGGTGCAGCGCCCGGAGCAGTTCGATGGCGTCGCTGAGGACCATGACCCGCACGCGTCCCTCCCGCTCGCCCCAGGCGTCCAGCCACTGGTCGTCGTGTTCCCACCAGACGTGGGCGCCGAGGCTGCTCAGCTGGGCCGGCCACCGCTCGTCGACGGTCGCCGGGGCGTAACGGCGCAGCTGGCCGGCGATCGCGTCGAGCACCAGCCGGACGTGGCGCTGGTCGCTCTGGCGGCCGACGATCCGGTGCAGGTCCACCGGCTGCCAGCCGCGCCGCCAGAGGCCCTCCAGGGCGCGGTCGAACCAGCCGACCAGCGCCTTGTTGACGGTCCGACGCCCGCTGGGCCCGTTCGGCGGGTCCGCCAGGGCGCTCAGGAACGCCATGAACGACGCGTCGTCCTCGGCGAGCAGCGCCGTCAGCGCATCGGAGATGATCTTCTCGGTGAGTTCGGCCAGCGACTCCCGCGGCGGCACCGGCGGCCCGAAGGGCCCTGCCTGCCCGAACGGACCCGGCGGCCCGAACGGACCCGGTTTGGTCCCAGCGTTACGGGCCCGGTTCGCGCGCGCCTTTTCCTTGGCCTTACGTCGTTCCCGGCTCTGGCTGCCCACACGTCTCTCCCGCCGATCGACCCTGCGACCGCCAAGTATCGCAACCCGCCCAGGGCGCCGGAGAACCGACCAGCGGCCAGCACCCGGGTTTACATGTGGTCTCGGCGTCAGGGCACCACCGTCGCACCGACGGACGACCACGACCCCCACCGGGACGCCCTACCCGTCAGCAGTCAGCGGCAGTCCGAAGCAGTCGGCCGGCAGCGGCTGGTACCGGGGTGCCCAGCGCGCTGTCCACGAACATTCGTCGACAGCGCACTAACCGCCCGGGCGGACCGGGACCGGGACCGGGGCACCAGCAGCCGGAGCCTGGGGGCCGAACAGGGCAGCACGTACGGCGGCGAGGTCGGTCAGCCCGGGGAGCACGGCACTGGCACCGGCCGCCGTGAGCTCCGCCAGGCTGGTCGTGCCGGAGGCGACGCCGACCGCGCGCACACCCACGTCGAGGGCGCCACGCACGTCGTGGACGGTGTCGCCCACCACGATCACCCGGGCCGGGTCGAAGGTCGTCGCGTGGGCGGCCTCGGCCCGTCCGATGGCACGGCGCACCAGGTCGGCCCGGTCGGCGCTGACATCCCCGTAGCCCCCCAGATCGAGATCGAGATGCTGGGTGAAGCCGAACACGGCCAGTTTGATCTCGGCGACGGGACGGACGTTGCCGGTCACCACCGTCTGCACCACCCCGTCGGCGGCCAGGTCCGCGAGGGTCTCCCGGGCCGCGGGCAGGGCTCGCCCGCGCCGACGCATCTCCGCGCGCAGGGCAGCCGCGGCCAGCGCCATCTCGGCGTAGAACGTGGCCAGCAACGGCGTGACGTCACTGATGCCGGAGCGTCGCAGCGTCTCGGTGACGCTCGCCCGTTCGGTTCTGCCGGTCAGGTCCACCTCGATGTCCAGCGGACGCCCGACGACCCGCTCGAACGCCCGGACGTAGAGCTCCCGGCTGATCCCACCGGCGTTGAGCAGGGTTCGGTCGATGTCCCACAGGACGAGCGCGGGCGCAGGCATGCCCCGATGCTCCCATGCGGCGGCCGGCCGCCGCCCCGCTCGACGGGACGTGAGTCAATGCCGCACCGCCGCCGATCATCGCCGCGTCGGCGCCGACTGGCTGATCACTGCCACCGGCGCCGAGAATGTCGGACCCGCTCGCTAGGCTCGGCCGCGCCGGATCATGAGAACTCACAGCAACCTGTACAGGGGGTGCGACAGTGGCGCGAGAGGTCATCTCCATCGTCAACGTGTGGTGCGACAACAGCGGGCGTCATCCGCATGAGCGGGCCGCGGCCACCTCGAACGCGGCCTTCGCGTTCGACGGTCAGCTCGTACGGCTCGACCTGTGCGCCGAATGCCGCGACGAGCTGTCGTCCGTGCTCGGTGAGTACGCCGAGTTCGGCGAGGCGACCCCACTCGCCCGCGGCGCCCGCATCGACACCGCCTGGGCGGCGATCGAGGAGAACGACGCGGCGAACGCCCCCGAGGCGGCCTCGTCCGTCTCGGGGGCCCCGCGTAAACGGAAGCCGGCGGTGGCCGCTGGGGAGCAGGCCCGGCGGCCACATCAGGTCGCCTCCACCAACGAGGTCCGCGCCTGGCTGCGCGATCACGCCGGTGAGTACGACGCCCCCGTCCCGTCCCGCGGTGCGCGCCTGTCCGCCGACCAGAAGGCCGCCTTCGACGCGGCCCACGGCTGGGCCCAGACCGACGGCACCTGGCAGCCTGCCGACCCGTTCGACGGTGGCGCGCCCGCGCGGACCGGGCCCGTGCCCACCGAGGCCGCAGGTGCCACCGACGCGCCATCCGACGCCGCGCCGATGGCCGCCGATCTCGCCCACGCATGATCTGCGGCTGCTGGATATCGGCGCACCCGCCACGCCGATATCCAGGTGCCGTCCTTGCGCGCCGGGCATAGTACTGACACATGACATGTGACATTCCGCCCGGGATGCACACCCGTGAGCCGCGGGAGGGCGACCACCCGCGGGTGCTCGCGGTACTGGACCACTGGTGGGAAGGCCTGAAGGGGCCGGCTGGCGCGCAGGAACGCCGACTGCTCCTGCCCCGCTACCTCTTCCAGCACTTCACCCCGAGCAGCCGCCTCGTCGAGTCGGACGACGGGGAGCTGCTCGCGTTCCTGATCGGTTTCCTGTCGCAGACGGACCCGGCCAGCGCCTACATCCACTTCGTCGGAGTCGCGCCCACCGCCCGTCGCGGCGGCCTCGGCACCCACCTCTACCGCTGTTTCTTCGCGCACGCCGCAGCCCACCAGCGGCGCTGGATACACGCGATCACCAGCCCCGAGAACACCCGTTCCGTCGCCTTCCACACCAGTCACGGATTCACCCTCGTCCCTGGCGACAGCACGAAAAACGGGACACCGATCCATTCCGACCACGACGGCCCCGACACACCCCGCGTCGTCTTCACGAAAGACCTTCACAAAGACCAGATCCCACCCGCCTGAGCACCAGCAGTATTCAATCCGCGTCGCTTTCCGCGATCCCGACCCTGCCAGGCTGTAGCCGGAATACGGACACATCACCAGCTGTTCCACCTCAGGTAGTCATCTGATTACCAATGTGCCGATCGGGTAGGACGCTCATCGACCAGTCGCGGTCCAGGCGGGTGAGAAGTAGTGACACAGCCGGAGGAAGCAGACATATTCGAGGTTCTCGATATCGCCATCGTGGAGACGGGCGCACTGGATCATCGTGTCCGGCGGGCCAACGCGGCCGCCTGCGCGCTGTCCGGTAGCACACCGGACGAGCTCATCGGCCGGTCCTGGGGCGGCAGCTGCTTCCAGGCCGACCACGCACGCATGGACGCCCAGGCCCGGATGTACCTCGCCCAGGGGCAGGGTAGGACTCGGCGGCTGATTCGGCTGCGACATCGCAACGGCGCGACCATACATGCCGTGGCCACCTCCGTGCTCAGGACGGACGCCGACGGCGAGCCGTACTTCCTGACCCATCTGCAGAATGTGTCCGAGGAGATCGCGGCGCAGGACCAGCTGCGGCTGGTCGTGGAGAACACCCCGGTGTCGATGTTCCTGCTGGACCGGGACGGTCATGTCCTGGTGAGCGCGGGGTCCGCGACCCCGCAGACCGCGGCCGGCCTGCGGGAGACCCGGGAGCTGTCCATCCTGCGGATCTTCGCCGACCAGCCCCAGGTCACCTCAGCCGTGCGACGGGCGCTGGCCGGGGAGCGGGTCGATCAGATGATCGAGACGTTCGGCCGTTGCCTCGACCTGCATCTCGTGCCCATCCCGGATCCCAACGGTCAGGTGGGCTCCGTCGCCGCGGTGGCCACCGACATCACCGAGTGGCAGCAGGCCCTGGCCGATCTGCGTCTGCGGTCGGCCGAGCAGGCGACCGTGGCGGACCTCGGCCAGTCGGCGTTGGAGGCCCGGGAGCCGGCGGCGCTGTGGAACCAGGCGGTGCTGGCACTGGCCGACCAGCTGCGGGCCGACCTTGTGGAGATCCACGACCTGGACGCCCAGGAAGGCCGGAGTGCCCTGCTGGCCCGGGCGGATCGGCGCCGGGAGCCGGCGTCCGAGCGGACTGACACACCCCGGCCCGACGTCCGTCTGACAGTGCCGATCGGGCGCCCCACCAGCCCACTGGCGAAGATCGAGATACACCGGCAGCCCGGCGCGGCACCCTTCACCGAGCAGGACCAGCGGTTCGCGCGGTCCGTGGCCGCCGTGCTCGGTTCCGCGGCGCTGCGCTTTCGGATGGAAGACGAGATTCGCTACCGGTCGCTCCACGACGGGCTCACCGGACTGCCGAACCGGACCGCGCTGCTGGACCACCTCGAGCAGGCCCTGCGCCAGCCCCGCCAGACCGACCGGCGGATCGGGGTGCTGTTCATCGACCTCGACGGGTTCAAGAAGGTCAACGACACCCTGGGCCACGAGGCCGGCGACCGGCTGCTGCGGGCGACCGCCGCGCGACTGAACACGGCCGTGCGGCCCGGCGACGTGGTCGGCCGACTCGCCGGCGACGAGTTCGCCGTGGTGTGCGAGGACATCCCCAGCATCGCCGATCTCGAAGCGATCGCCGACCGCGTCCTGGCCGCCATCGCCACGCCGTGCCGGCTCTTCGAGCAGTCAACCGTGTCGACCGGCAGCATCGGAATGGCGCTGTCCGACCGGGATCTCCACGACGCCGACGCCTTGCTGAACGCCGCCGACCTGGCCATGTACACCGCGAAGCGACACCAGCCCGGCAGCCGCCTGGCCTACCGCCGGCCCGGCCACGGCGGCCGGGCCGTCCAGCGCTCCGGCTGACGCTACCGGCCGGCGTGGACCGTACGTGATCGTGGGCGGCCAGGGGGTTCAGCCCGCCGCAGGCGGCGGGACGGCATCAGTGCACGCCGGTGGCGGCGCAGGCGTCGGGTAGCGTCGGCCACCCGGTGCCGAGCATCAGCCAGCCGTCATGGCCGGCGAGCCGGTTCGTCGGATCGTGCACCTTGACCTGCCAGCTGCCGGCGCTGGTCTCCCGGGCATAAGCGGCTTTGCCCTGGTAGGTGCCGTAGTAGCTGCCAAGCTTCGCTGCCGGTTGGGCCGGCGCCGCAGCGGGCGTCGGTGGGGATTCGGCGAGCACGTCTTTGGAGGGCATGGGTGGCTCCCGCGAGGAGATCACCGGGACACCCGGCGGTGAGCGGTGATGCTCACGGGGTGCGGCATGGATGCGGCGATCCCCGCTCCGGGTCGGCTGGTACTCAGCATCCTCACTCTACGCCCACACCGCCACTCGAACCGTGAGGAGCGGGCGTGATCGGACACCGTCGCCGTCCGCCCTCTGGTCTACGGTCTGGGTCAAGGCCCGTGGTTCGGCACTGGCCGGTGAGGGGCTGCGGTGACGGACGACGATCTGGCGGCGAGCCTGGCGGGACTGTCGGGGCTGCTGATCGGGCACCGGTCCCTACGCGAGACATTGCTCCACATCGCGGAGTTCGCGGTGCAGGCGATTCCAGGGGCGCAGGGCGCGGGCCTTGCGATGCGGACGGACGACCAGCCCCGGACGGTGGTGGCCAGCGCCGAGTTCGTGCAGGCGGTGGACGACGTGCAGTACCGGCTGGGCGAGGGGCCGTGTCTGCTGGCGGTCGAGTCGGGGTGCACCCAGGTGTCCGGGTCGCTCGGTGGCGAGGCACGCTGGCCACGTTTCGGCCCGCGGGTGGGGCGGATGGGGGTGCACAGCGTGCTGTCACTGCCGTTGCTGCTACCCGATCGGGTGGTGGGCGCCATGACCGTCTACGCCCATGCCAAGAACGCCTTCGGGCCGGACGCGGTGCGGGTCGGCGAGCTGTTCGCCCGGCCGGCGGCGGTCTCGGCGCACAACGCCCAGGTCCTGGCCCAGTCACAGCGGCTGGCCGTCCAGCTGCAGGAGGCGCTGACCAGTCGGGCCGTGATCGACCAGGCACTGGGGGTCATCATGAGCCGCACGGGCAGCGGCCCCGAGGAGGCGTTCGAGCGGCTACGGACGATGAGCCGGTCCCAGCATCTCAAGGTCGCCCAACTGGCCCAGCGGCTGGTGGACGAGGCGATACGCCGCGCCCGGGCCCGCCAGCCCTCCGCGGGGCAGGACCCCACCGCACCCTGAGACGCCACGAAAGTCGGGTTGCCAGCCGGCAGCCGGGCGCCGACCGACCGCTGGGCGCTGTGGATCCGCCCCCAGCGGTCGGTGGCAGCCAAGCCGAGGACAGATCAGCTCGCGGGCTCGAGCGCCCAGCCGCGGTCCTCGCCGAACACCGGCGACAGGGCCACCATCGGCGGGAAGATCAGAGCCGGGTGCAGGCCGAGGGTGAGCTCGTTCTCCACGACACCGATGGTGACGGTGTTCGGCCGTGGGCCGTCGCTGATCCGCCACTCACGGGCCTCGGGAAGGGGACGGACCCGCTCGAACACGTCCGGCTCGCCGTCGAAGCCGACGAACAGCGGCTCGGTGGCCTGGCGAATCGTGTAGGTGCTGTCGCCGTTGTTACCGCCGCCGCTCTGCCTGATCTCCCAGTCCTGACCGGGACCCTCGCCAGGCAGCAGGAAGATGTTCTTCCGGTCGGGCGAGCTCAGAGTCAGGTTCTCCCGGCCGTCGATTCTGATCCGGTAGACACCATCAGCGATTTTTCCCACGGTCAACCCCGTTTCTGGTCATGAGGTAACCGGCCCTGATACGACCGGTTCGGACAATCGGGCGCCGTGGTCGCGGAAGAACCACTTCCGACGAACCGGTACGCCACCCGTGGTGCCGGCCCCATCATGCCCATGCGCTCGGCACCAGACCGCGAGCGCCACACACCCGATTCCGCCGCACGCCCATTTTTCCGCAATCCTGGTTTAGCCTTCTTCTACTCTTTTTCAGTCCTGACCGGTCCCGTCCAGAATCAGGATCAGCCGATGGCAGGACGGAGGTCCGCCGGCAACGATAGGCGGATGGCCTCGGACCATGCCAACGACCAGCGCGGCGATGCACCGAGACCGTGGGCCAAGGCCGACGCCCCACCCGTGCGGCACGGATGGGGCGTCGTGGCGGAAACGAAACGGTGAAACGGTGGAGCGGGTGAAACGGGTGAAACGGGTGAAACGGGTGAAACGGCTCAGGTGGTGATGAGGGTGAGGGCCTCGTTGAAGGTGACCGACGGGCGCATCACCTCGGTGGCCTTCACCGGGTCGGGCTGGTAGTAACCACCGACATCCGCGGGCTTGCCCTGGACGGCGAGCAGTTCCGCGGTGATGGCCTCCTCCGACTCGGCCAGGGTCTTCGCCAGTGCGGCGAACGTGGCGGCGAGGGTGGCGTCGTCGGTCTGGGCGGCGAGTTCCTGCGCCCAGTACAGGCTCAGGAAGAAGTGGCTGCCGCGGTTGTCGATACCACCGACGCGCCGGGCCGGGGACTTGTCCTCGTTGAGGAAGGTGGCGGTGGCCCGGTCGAGGGTGTCGGCGAGGACCTTGGCGCGGCTGTTGCCGGTGACGGTGGCGAACTGCTCGAAGCTGACCGCGAGTGCCAGGAACTCACCGAGGCTGTCCCAGCGCAGGTAGTTCTCCTTGACCAACTGCTGGACGTGCTTGGGGGCCGAGCCGCCGGCGCCGGTCTCGAACAGGCCGCCGCCGTTCATCAGCGGGACCACCGAGAGCATCTTGGCGCTGGTGCCGAGCTCGAGGATCGGGAACAGGTCGGTCAGGTAGTCGCGCAGCACGTTGCCGGTGACCGAGATGGTGTTCTCGCCGCGGCGGATGCGCTCGAGGGAGAAGGCGATCGCGTCCACCGGGGCCTTGATCTCGATCGTGAGGCCGCTGGTGTCGTACTCGGGCAGGTAGGCGCGGATTTTCTCGATGAGCTTGGCGTCGTGGCCGCGGGTCTCGTCCAGCCAGAAGATGGCCGGGTCGCCGGTGGCGCGGGCGCGGGTGACGGCGAGCTTCACCCAGTCGCGGATCGGCGCGTCCTTGGTCTGGCAGGCGCGGAAGATGTCGCCGGCGGCCACCGCCTGCTCGAGGACGGTCTCGCCGGCGGTGTTGACCACGCGGACGCTGCCGGGCGTGGCGAGCTCGAAGGTCTTGTCGTGGCTGCCGTACTCCTCGGCCTTCTGCGCCATGAGGCCGACGTTGGGCACCGAGCCCATGGTGGCCGGGTCGTAGGCGCCGTGGGCGCGGCAGTCGTCGATGGCGGCCTGGTAGATGCCGGAGTAGCTGGAGTCGGGCAGCACCGCGAGGGTGTCGCCCTCGGCGCCGTCCGGGCCCCACATGTGGCCGGAGGTGCGGATCATCGCGGGCATGGACGCGTCCACGATGACGTCGCTGGGCACGTGCAGGTTGGTGATGCCGCGGTCGGAGTCGACCATGGCCAGGGCCGGGCCCTCGGCGAGTTCGGCGTCGAAGGACGCACGGATCGCCGCACCGCCCTCGAGGCCCTCGAGGCCCTTGAAGATGCCGCCGAGGCCCTCGTTGGGGGTCAGGCCGGCGGCGGCGAGGGTGGCGCCGTAGGTGGCGAACGTCTTCGGGAAGAACGCGCGGACCACATGGCCGAAGATGATCGGGTCGGAGACCTTCATCATGGTGGCCTTGAGGTGCACGGAGAACAGCACACCCTCGGCCTTCGCCCGGGCGATCTGCGCGGTGAGGAACTCCCGCAGCGCGGCGACCCGCAGCACGGAGGCGTCCACGACCTCGCCGGCGAGCACCTTCAGGGCCGGCAGCAGCACCGTGGTGGTGCCGTCGGCGGCGACGTGCTCGATGCGCAGCGTGTCGTCCGCGGCGATGATGGCCGACTTCTCGGTGGAACGGAAGTCGTCGGCGCCCATGGTGGCGACGTTCGTCTTCGACTCGGAGCTCCACGCGCCCATCCGGTGCGGATGCGCACGGGCGTAGGCCTTGACCGAGGCGGGGGCGCGCCGGTCGGAGTTGCCCTCGCGCAGCACCGGGTTGACGGCGCTGCCCTTGATCCGGTCGTAGCGGGCCCGGATCTCGCGCTCGGCGTCGGTGCTCGGGTCATCCGGGTAGTCCGGCAGGGCGTAGCCCTTGGCCTGCAGCTCCGCGACAGCGGCCCGCAGCTGGGGGATCGACGCCGAGATGTTCGGCAGTTTGATGATGTTCGCCCCTGGCGTCTTCGCCAGTTCACCGAGCTCGGCGAGCGCGTCGTCGATGCGCTGCGCGGGCTCGAGGTGCTCGGGGAAGCTCGCGATGATCCGCCCGGCCAACGAGATGTCTCGGCTGTCGACCGGGACACCCGCCGCCGCCGCGTACGCCTGCACCACCGGCAGGAAAGAGTACGTCGCCAGGGCCGGCGCCTCATCGGTCAGGGTATAGACGATCGTTGACTCAGTCACCGACACTCCGCTTCACGTCTGGTCCGTCTGGGTATCACGATATGCCGCGAGCTCTCCGCATTCTGGCCGCCGCTCGCCGCACGCGCCGTGATCACCGGTCCGACCCCGCGTCCCGCGGCCGCTCCCGTGCCCCGCGTCGACCTGTCGGTCGCGGTCAGGACCCTGGTCGAAACGATGCGACGATGGTGCGGAACTGGGCGGCGCTGGCCGCCCACTGATCCTCGGGCACCCGCCACCGCAGCGCGTAGCCATGCCCGTTACGGACCACACCGAGATCGAGGACGTGGATCGTGCGTCCACCCGAGGTGAAGGTGAACTCCCAGGCAGCGGACGTGGCGCCGGTGCCGCCGTCGGCCGGGTCGATCGCCAGGCGCCGGTAGCCGGAGGTCGTCGTGCGCACGGCGGGTTCGAGGTCACGCCAGGCACCGATGGACGAGGGTCCGGCCCTGGTCTGGGTCTCGACGAGCAGGTCCGGATAGCCCGAGGGGGCGGTAGCGGTGAACCTCACACCGCCACCCGAGGTCCGCCAGCCCGAGGGCAGCGCGACCGACCAGCCGAGACCGTCCCGATGCGCGGTGTAGCCGGCCGGGACGGTCGCGGGCCTGGTGGAGCTCGGAACGAGAAGGCCCAGATCATCGAGGCTGGCGGAGCCACCGCCGTCGTCATCGGCGCCGCCCGGGTCGTCGGTGGCGTTCGCGCCGGTTCGCCCCGCGGACGGCGAGGCACCCGCGGCGGTGGGCGTCGCGCCGCCGCGTCCCGGGGAGGTCGCGCCGGACCCGGCGGGTGCGGCGGGTCCGGTGTGGGAGGCGGGTGCGCTGGCGGTGCCCGTCGGCGTCGGCGCCCCGGCCGCCCCGATCACGGTGCCGGAACGGCCCGGCGCGGCGAGCTGCCCCCGGGTCGGATCGTCACCCCCGGTGAACAGCAACCCCAACAGGATGCCCGCGACGACGAGCACCGCGAGGGACACACCCGCCAGCACCCACCACCCCCGGTGCCGCGCCCGCCCTCCCCCGACCGGGCCAGCATCCGGCGCCTGCTCGGAGGGGACCCCGGCGCCAGCTGGGACGGCGGTACCAGCCGGGACCGCGGCTGCCACGGTGGGCTCGGGCCGCGCCGTGGGCACCACGGGTGCGGCGTCGGTGGCGGGCGAGTCGACGTTGGCCGTGAGCTGGCTGGTCGGCGCCGGTGTCAGCGTTGGCGTTGGTGGCGGCGTTGACATTGGTGGCGGCGTTGGCGTTGGTGGCGGCGTTGGCGTTGGTGGCGGCGTTGACATTGGTGGCGGCGTTGACGTTGGTGGCGGTGGCGGCGCGCTGTCCGCCTGGACGGGGACCAACTCCAGCGAGGCGCTGGTCGGATCGGGCGGGGTCGAGGCGTCCTCGTCCACCTGTGGGGTGCCGGGCCTGGGCGAGGAGGCGGGGCTGGGCTCGTCCGGCGAAGGGGGGCCGGGGTCCTCCGGGGACGGGGAGCTGGGCTCGGCCGGTGCGGTGGGGGCGGCCTCGTCCGGCGAAGGGAGGCTGGGCGTGGCCAGGGGTGGGGAGCTGGCCTCGTCCGGCGGGGGGGTGTCGGGTTCGGGTGGGGGGCCGATCCGATCGGGCGGGAGGATGTCGAGCAGGGTGCGGCTGGTCTGGACGTCGGCGAGACGTTCGGCGACCTCGCGCAGCCGGCCGCGGGCCTCGGCCAGGGACGGGCGGTGCGCGGGATTCGCGGAGAGCAGCTCGGTGACGACACCCCGCAACGGGCCACTGTGGCGGAAGGGACGGCGCCGGTCGGCGACGACGGCGGCGAGAACACCGAGCGGACCCTCACCGTCGAACGGCGGGACGCCCTCCGCGGCGGTGAACAGCGTGGCCCCCAGACCCCAGACGTCGGCGGCGATACCGACCCGGGCGCCGCGGGCCCGTTCGGGGGCGATGTAGGCGGGTGAACCGACGAGCATCCCGGTCGCGGTCAGGGTCGGATCACCTTCGGTGACGGCGATGCCGAAGTCGGTGAGGCGGGCGTGGCCGTCCGAGGTGACCAGGACGTTGCCGGGTTTCACATCGCGGTGGACCACCCCGGAGCGGTGCGCGGCCTCCAGCGCGTAGGCGAGGCTGATCCCGATCCGCGCGACCTCCAGCGCCGGCAGCCGGCCACGCTCACGGATCAGGTCCGACAGCGACGCCCCGTCGACGTACTCCATCACGATCCAGGTGCGATCGTCGGCGTGCAGAACGTCGTAGACGGTGACCAGGCCCGGATGGCGCAGCCGGGCGGCGGCGCGGGCCTCGCGCAGCACCCGCTGGGCGAACACCTCTCCCTCGGCCTCCGAGGCGGCCGGCGGGCGACGCAGCTCCTTGATCGCCACCTGTCGGCGCAGCAGCATGTCCTCGCCCTCACGGACGATCCCGCCGCCACCGCGGCCGAGGATGCGCCCGAGTCGGTAGCGGCCGGCAAGGCTGCGCTCCTGGCTGGCGCCACGGTCGATCGGTGTCGGCATGACTCGCCCTGCCCCCCTCATTTCAGAGATGTCACCGCAATGCACCCATCCTCCGACGTGTGCGCCGCCCAAGCGGGGTATATGCCCCGGCGAGCCGCGATCCAGATCGCGACGGTGACGGCTTGGTGTACACAGGCCCGTCGGTGCAGGAGGGTGGTGCCATGGCGAAGCACAGGTCCGTCCCGCCGCCCATACCCCGGGCATCGGCATCGGCGCCCCCGTCGGGCCAGGCCCCGGCAGCGGCCCCGGCCCAGGTCACAGCCCCGGCCCTGGCTCGGACTTCGACTCAGGACCCGGCTTCGGCCCCGGCTTCGGCTTCGGTGCTGGCCGCTCGCCCGGATCGGACGGCGGCGTCGAGCGAGGGGCTGCGGCAGGCGTTTCGCCGGCACGCGGCGGGTGTGGCGGTGGTGACCTTCACCCGGCGCGACGAACCGGTCGGGTTCACCGCGACGTCGGTGACCTCGCTCTCGCATCGTCCGCCGCTGGTGTCGTTGGCGCTGGCGACCACCTCGTCGCTGGTCCCGGCGCTGCTGGCCGCGCAGACACTCGTGGTGCACCTGCTCGGCCATGACACGCGGGAACTCGCGATGCGCTTCGCCGAACCCGGCGCCGACCGTTTCGCCCCGCCCACCCGGTGGCGACGCCTTGAGACCGGCGAACCGCTGCTGTCGGACGCCGCCGTCTGGCTGCGTTGCCGCATCCGGGAGCGGATCTCCGCCGGTGACCACTGGCTGGTGATCGCCGAGGTCCTCGACAGTCAGCTCGAGCGCCCGGTCGCGCCCCTCGTCTACCACGACGGTGGCTATGGCACGTTCCACACCGCCGAGCCTGGACGCGCGACCGAATCGACCCTCGGCTCCGCGCGGGCGCCGAGCACCCGCGCGAGCACACCCCGGTCGACGCCCGAACCCGCCGTCCAGGCCGCGCCGTCCACACCGGCCGGGCCAGCCGCGGTGGGGACATCCAGCCAGGCGAGGCCGTCCAAGCAGGTGGGGCCGTCCGAACAGGGCGGGCGAGCCAAGCCGGGCGGGCCGTCCAAGCCGGGCGGGCCGCCCGGTCGCAACGGCTGGCCGGACGGAGACCTCGGCATCCGGTCGGCATAGATCGCGGGGCCGCGGGTCGCGCCGCTGGTGGCGCCGCGGGCGGGGATCCTCTGACGTGGTTACGCCGGCGGGCACCCCACCAGGCCCGGAGGTGCCAGCCCCCCTCGCGGCCGAATGGCCGTCGGACGAACCGGGCGGCCACCTGGGAGTGCCATTTTCGGTATCCAAGCCCTGTGCGGGCAATGCCTGAATGTCCCGGCGACGTCGCGCGTGCGACGGCGCACGGCCGGCTGCGCGCGCCATCGTCCTCATAGATTCGGCGCGAACAGGCTACTCATTTTCCGGGGGTGTTCCACCGGCGCCTTGTCCGCGGCTGGCGGCGCTCGGTGGCCGACGTCCGGCGGGCCGGCAATGGGTGCGCGGCACCGTCCGGCGATTGGTTAATCGAAACTCAGTCTGTCTTTCCGAGCCGAATGGACCAGGTCGGTCCGGCCCTACGACTCCTGACCTGCGCTGATATCCGTCCCCGACCCCCCACCATGGGTGGCGTGGTCGAAATCTGCGGTGAGGGAGTCCGCCCGCGGCGCCGTATCGGCCCACCCGACCCGCCGCATCTCGCCAGAAAGTGCCAGTTCAGGCCGCTTGCAGGGCGCGGAGCTGCGGGACTGTCCGGCTGCTTGTGACATCGTTGCCCATGTCGCCGGCACTCTCGTGGCAACCGGCCATATGTGTGCGGGGCAACAATCATGGGAAGAGGTCCCGGTCGCGACTATCTTGACTTCCCGGGGCCCGCTGTATGGTGCGAACGACCAGCTATCTGGATAACGTGCCGGGAGCTCCTACGAAAATGCAACGGACTACGCGCTCTCTCCCGAAAGCGGGCGCCCGAACGATCGGCGCGGCGACGGCAACGGTGGCCCTGTCACTGGGCATGGCCGGCATGGCGTCAGCGTCCGTACCGGGACAGGATGTTGGTGTCGCGCCCACATCCTCGGG
Organism: Frankia umida; assembly: GCF_023242945.1. NCBI lineage: Bacteria > Bacillati > Actinomycetota > Actinomycetes > Frankiales > Frankiaceae > Frankia > Frankia umida. The sequence continues at coordinate 123,870 of NZ_JALKFT010000011.1, read as the reverse complement.
CATTGCTGCAGCAGCCACAGCGACCATAACCCCCGAACAACAGGATGTGATCCGAGGCATTATCGCTTCGGCTGTCGACGAGGCGGGACGGCCTCGGATCGGCACCACCCCCGAAGCCACCAGCACACCCAGTGCCAGTGCCGCCATCGCCGACGGTTCGGTGGCCCTGCCCTGTAAGGACGGCCAGCCCATCAAGGACGGCCAGCCTGACAAGGACGGCCAGCCCTGCCCGACGCCGGCCCCGATCGTGGGGACCGGCCCGATCGTCGGCCCGATCATCATCCCGTGGCCGATCGTCGGCCCCATCGTCATTCCGGGACCCGGGCCGGTCCCGTGCAAGGACGGTGTTCCCATCAAGGACGGTGAGACCTGCGTCGGCGGCGTTCCCGCGCCGGCGCCCACCGAGTGCAAGGACAACATCCCCACCAAGGACAACCCGACCTGTGTCGGCGGCGTTCCCGGCGGGGGCACCACCGGTGGCGGCGTCCCAGGTGGCGGCGTTCCCGGCGGTACCAACACACCGGGTGGCGGCGTTCCCGGCGGTAGCACGCCCGGTGGTGGCGTTCCCGGTGGCGGCGTTCCCGGCACTGGCACTCCCACTCCGGGTGGCGGCGTTCCCGGCGGGGGCACCCCGGGCGGTGGCGTCCCAGGTGGCGGCACTCCCGGTGGGGGCGTCCCAGGTGGCGGCGTTCCCGGTGGGGGCACTCCCGGTGGCGGCGCCCCAGGTGGCGGCACTCCGGGTGGCGGCGTTCCCGGTGGGGGCGTTCCCGGTGGCGGCGTCCCAGGTGGCGGCGTTCCCGGTGGGGGCACTCCCGGTGGCGGCGCCCCAGGTGGCGGCACTCCCGGTGCGGGTGCTCCCGGTGCGGGTGCGCCGGCTGCGCCGGGTGCGGGAAGCCCGCAGCCGGCCTCGCTCGGCGCTGCGCCCGCCGTGGGCGTGCCGACCGCGGTGAACGCCGGTAACAGTGGTTTGCTCGTGGCCGGTGACCGGTTCCCGATCATCCCGCTGAGCGCGTTGGGTATCTCCCTCGGAACCGCGGGCGCGCTGCTCGGTCTGCAGCGTCGTCGGACGTCCTTGGCCCGCCGCCGGGGATGATGCCAGGCGCGGAGCGAGCAGACATCCCAGGACACCCCGAGCGGCCCGAACACCCCGAGCGGCCCGAGGGCGGACATCGGGGAACGGGCGGGGAAACCGCCGTGGAGTCCGACGACGAGAACCACACCGGCCACGCGGAGTCCGACCGGGAGCCGCAGACGTCCCAGGCGGGCGCGCACCGGCGTCCGCATCGGAGCATGCGGGTCCGGTTGCTACGCGTCGGACGGCACATGGTGATCGCCACGGCGGTGCTCTCAGGTGTCGTGGGAGTCACGGGGCTGGCCGGTTGGATGACCTCCCGGCCACCCGCGGACGTCGGCTCGTTCGACGCCGGCACATCGGCTACCGGGTCCCCGGGGACATCCGTGTCCCCGGGGGCCACGGCGGCCGGCCAGACCAGCGGTCCCACCCCCGGCCCCAGCCAGGCCCCCGCCGCCGCCGCCGACCAGGCCGCGCTGAACGCGGAACGTCGACCGACGGCGGTGGCCATCGCGGACGAGCACATCGCCGCACCTGTGGTGACAAGTCTCGTCGACAGCGGCGGTGCCCTCGACGTGCCGCGTGATCCGGCGATCGTCGGCTGGTGGGCGGGTGGCGCCGCCCCGGGCAGCGCCACCGGAACGGTCGTGCTGGCCGGGCATGTCGACTACGACGGACGGCCCGGCGCACTGTTCTCCCTGGCGGAACTCCCGACGTCCAGTGTGGTGACCGTGACCAGCGCCGATGGCACGACCCATCGCTACCAGGTCGTCACCCGCCGGCACGTGGCGAAGACGTCACTGGCCGACACCGGGGTGTTCCGCACCGACGGACCGCCCCGCCTCGCTCTGATCACCTGCGGCGGCTCGTTCAACCGGACGACCCACAGCTACCGCGACAACGTGATCGTCCTCGCGCTCCCCCTCTGAGGGTTTACCTCGAGGTAACGGAATCTCGCACGCGTCCCGGCGGACGGCCATGGTTCACTGCGGGCTCAGTTGCCGCGGGCATCGCCCGTCGAAACGATCCGCGCCGGCCCCGGTCCGGCCCGCGCGGTCCTCGCCGACGTCCACGCGAGACGTCCGGTCGGCACGCATCATCCGTCGGGATGTCGCCAGTCCGGGGTGCGCATGAGCCAGTCCACATCGCCGGTTGTCGCGGGTCCTGACGTCCAACCCCGCCACCTCATCCGGATCTGCCTCGCCGACCTCGCCCCCTGACCGGCCCCGCCCCGCATCTGCTCACCGTCGTCCTGCCCGTCCTGCCCGTCCTGCCCGTCCTGCCCGTCCTGCCCGTCCTGGACGGCTCCCTCGGCTCCCTTGGCCTGGCCGGCCCGCTGACGGCGCACGGCCCGCCCGCTCCCCTGGTGGACGGCCAGCTCCGTCGAGACGGCCAGCCCACCGTGGACCGCCAGCCCACCGAGGTCGGCGAGGTCGGGCTGGTCGGGCTGGGCCGCCGGGCCACCGTGGACCGCCGGATCGGCCTGAGCGGCGATCTGCTCCGCCCGGGCGGCCAGTTCACGCTGGTAGGTGTCGAACATCGCGGCACCGATACAGGCGTTGCCGTAGGACGAGGCATGCAGGCCGTCCGCGGCGAACAGGGCCGGATCGGCGGCGAACGCCTGCGAGATGGACGTGCGCATCCGCACCGGGGTGCCACCCGCCGCGCGCACCGCCGGGGTCTGCGCGCGTTCCAGCTGCCAGCTCAGCAGCCACACCACCTGCCGCAGCGGGGCCCGCACCGCCGCGATGACACTGAGATCCGGTGTGGTGCCCACGAGCACCGTGGACCCGCCGCGGCGCAGCTCGGCGACGGCCGCACCCAGCTGGCGGGCGGCCGTCGCGGCGGGCGTGCGGGCCCGGATGTCGTTCACGCCGATGGAGATCACGACCAGGTCGGGCGGTGCGGACGTGGCCCGGGCGATCCCGGCGATCTGTGCGTCCAGATGTTCGGCCCGCGCACCGTCGACGGCGGTGCTCACGACCCGCACATGCCGACCGGTCGCCGCGAGGCTGCTCGCGAGCCAGCCGCCGAGGGTGTCGTCGTAGTGGTGCACGCCCGTGCCCTGGGCGCTGGAGTCACCGACCATGGCCAGCACGAACGGCGCATCCGTCGGATTGCCGTAGAACTCACGCACCGGCGGGGCGGGCGTGGTCAGCGGTCTGACCTTGCGATCCGCCGCTGTGCCCTGCACCAGTGCGAGCCGCCACAGTCCCACTCCCGCGCCGACCACGGCGCCGCCACCCGCGGCGCTGGCCGACAGCAGGATTCCACCCCGTCCGACCACCGTGCCTCCTCCCGGCCCAGCCTGGCGGCATCGTAACCGCGCCGGGTTACACGTCGCTTGACATGAAGTTGACTTCATCTCCGATGCTCGGTCCAACGCCGGACTCCGCCTGGGAGTTCGCCCCGATCATCTCGTAGGAGCCCGCGTTGGCACAGCTCACCGCACCGACCACGCCCCCGAGCGCAGCCCCGACCCCGGACGTGTCCCGGCTGGCGGGGCGCTCCCGCACGCTGGAGGTCGCCGTTCTGCTCAGCAGTGTCCGGCCGGGACGGCTCGCGCCGACCGTGGGCGCCTGGTTCACCGACCAGGCGGCGGGACGCGACGACCTGCGCCTCACCCTGGTCGACCCGGCCTCGACACCCCTGGACCACCCGGGCGCCGACCCGGCGGATCCCGGCGTCGCCGTCGCCCGAGCCGACCTCGGCGAGCGCCTCGCCGCGGCGGACGCCTTCATCGTGATCACGCCCGAGTACAACCACTCCTATCCGGCCGCGCTCAAGCACATCCTCGACTCGTATCGACGCGAGTGGTTCGCCAAGCCCGTCGGTTTCGTGTCCTACGGTGGGATGAGCGGTGGCCTGCGCGCCGTCGAACACCTGCGTGGCGTGTTCGCCGAGCTGCACTCCGTCGGTGTCCGCGACGGTGTGAGTCTGCACGGCGTCCAGGCCGCGGACTTCGCCGCGGGTGGCCGGGTCGCGGCCGACCCGCAGGTCGCCGTCGCCGCCCGCGCCCTGCTCGACCAGCTCGCCTGGTGGGGTCGTGCCCTGCGCGACGCCCGCGAGATCGAGCCCTACGCCGCCTGACTCCCCCGCCGCCCCGGCGTACCACGGCCGTTTCGGCTTCGAGCCGGCGGCTCACCACGGCGTCGAGGCAGCGGCGAAGGGCTGGTCATCGGACATCCCGCGGGCGGAACTGGACACTGACCCGGGGGCCGATCGGGCGGGTGGTCTTGGGGACCGCGTGATCCCAGGTGCGCTGGCAGCTGCCGCCCATGACGAGCAGATCGCCGTGGCCGAGTTCGTAGCGCAGGGCGGGCCCGCCGCCACGCGGGCGCAGCAGCAACGGACGTGGATTGCCCAGCACCACGATCGCGACCATCGTGTCGACCCGCGCGCCCCGGCCGATGCGGTCACCGTGCCAGGCCACGCTGTCCTGCCCGTCGCGGTAGAGGCAGAGCCCGGCGGTGACGAACGGCTCCGCGAGCTCCTCGCGGTAGTGCTCCCCGAGAGCTCCGCGGGCCTGCGCGAGCACCGGATCGGGCAGGCCCGCTCCCTCGCCGTACCAGGCCAACAGGCGTGGCACGGCGACCACCCGGTCGTACATCGGGCGCTGCTCCGCCCGCCAGGGCACCTCGGCCTCCAACCGGGTGAACAGCAGATCGGCACCTTCGACCCAGCCGCGGCGCACATCCACCCACGCGCCGTGGGACAACGGGTGCCGGCGCACGGCGGCCCCCAGCGGCCGCAGCGACACCTCCGCGGCGCCGTCAAGCAGCGAGGACTGGAACGGTGCGACTCCCACGAGAACCATCGTACCAAACACATGTTCGAACATGATGGGCTGGTCGCCGTCCCCTCCGTGCCCGGCTCACACCGGCTGCGACGTCTCCGGTTCACCGGACGGCTCGATCGACACCTCGTCGGGAGCGGACAGGCTCAGCACCGCGTGCACGACCGCCGGCGAGGCCATCAGTTTCGCCTCGACCGCGCGCAGCCGGACCGCGACCCGCGACTCGCTCTCGTCCCCGACGATGTCGACGTCACCGACGACGGTGACCATCCGCGGACCGACCACCTCGACCCGCAGCTTGGTGACCCGATCGACCTCGGGCAGCGCCAGCAGGGCCCGAATCGTCGCCGAACGCACCCGCGGGTCGGCCTCCTGGCCGATGAGGAACTGCCGGTTGCGTCCGATCAGCACGAGCGCGACCAGCCCCAGCAGCACCCCGACCAGGATCGATCCGATCGCGTCGAACGCCGCCTCACCGGTGATCTGGTGCAGCGCGAGCCCCAGGGCGGCGATCACGATGCCCACCAGCGCCGCGGAGTCCTCGGCGAACACGGCCCGCAGGGTCGGATCGGAGGTGTCCAGGACGTGTTCGATGAGGTCACGGTCCATCGACGCGGCCTCCTTGCGGGCCTGCCGGGCCGACTGCAGGAACGAGGTGCCCTCCAGCACGAACGACACCGCCAGCACGATGTAGCCGATCAGGTAGTCACCACCCTCGCCCTTCTCGGCGAACAGTTCCTGCACCCCGTGGGTGATCGACACCGCACCGCCCGCCACGAACAGGCCCATCGCCGCGAACAGCGACCAGATGTACGCCTCCCGGCCGAACCCGAGCGGATGGCCCGGCTCCGGTGGACGCCGCGACCGCCGCTGCGCCACCACCAGGAAGACCTCGTTGCCGGTGTCGGCCCACGAGTGCGCCGCCTCGGCGACCATCGACGCCGACCCGGTGAGCAGTGCCGCCCCCGACTTCGCGATCGCGATCACCAGATTGGCCACGAAGGCGATCGCGACCGTCAGAACGCTGTCGCCGTGCTCGGCGCCGCCGTCCTGTTGCAGGGGGATGGCGCTGCGTGCCGCCGCGGGCAGCGCGCCCGGGTCGGCCACCGCCTCCGGTGACAACCCTGCGGCCCGGGCGACCCGCACGCTACGCTCCGACGGGGTCCCATCAGCGAGCCTCGCGATCTCCGGTCCCTCTGGCAGCGCGGGTTCTGGCGTTGGTGGCGTCGGTGCTGTCATACCCCAGAACATCGCCCGGACCCACCACCCGTTAAACCGTGATCCGCCCGTACTGGACGGCCGGTGTCCGGACGCCCCAGACTGCTGGGCGGCTGAGAGGAATCCCGCCATGAGCACCGTTCGGGACAAGGTCGTCGTCATCACCGGGGCGGCCGGCGGGATCGGCCGTGCGCTCGCCCTCGACGTCGCCCGCCGCGGCGGCCGGCTGGCCCTGTCCGACGTCGACGAGCGGGGTCTGGCCGACACCGCCGCGCTGGCCCGGGCCATCGGCGCCGAGGTGCACACCAGCCGGGTGGACGTCGCCGACCGCGCCGCCGTGCGGGCCCACGCCGCCGACGTCCACGCCCACTTCGGTCAGGTCCACCAGCTCTACAACAACGCCGGCATCGCCGGTGGCGGCGCCACCATCCTGGACGCCGACTGGGAGATCTACGACCGGGTGCTGGCGGTGAACCTGTGGGGCGTCCTGCACGGCACCCGCGCGTTCCTGCCGCATCTGGTCGCCTCCGGCGACGGCCACGTCATCAACATCTCCAGCCTCAACGGTCTGCTCGCCCAGCCCGAACTCGCCCCGTACTGCACGTCGAAGTTCGCCGTCCGCGGCTTCACCGAGACCCTGCGACTGGAGATGCTGCAGGCCGGCCATCCGGTGCGGGTCACCCTCGTGCACCCCGGCGGGGTCCGCACCAACATCGCCAGCGCCGCCCTGGCCGAGGCCCGCGGACGCGGCGAGCCGATCACCGACGAGTACGAGGCGCGCATCCGCTTCTACAACGACCACCTGCTGCGGCTGTCCCCCCGCCAGGCCGCCCAGGCCATCGTCCGCGGTGTCGAGGCCGACCATCCCCGCGTCCTCATCGGCCTGGACGCGCGGATCGCCGACCTCACCGCCCGTGCCCTGCCCCGCGCCTACCCCGCACTGGCCGGCCTCCTGTTCCAGCTGCTGCGATACTGAACCGGCCCCAACCCCGGCGACGCCGAACCGGCCGCCGCACACACCCCCCTGGGTCGTCGCGCGGTGGCACTCTGTACTAGTCTGCGGCAGATCCTCCGCTGCCACCGTCGCCTACCCGCCCGGAGCATGATGTCTGTCGACCATCGTCCGGCCGGGCATGCGGGATCTTGAGCCGGGCGATCCGCGCGCGGTAGGCCCGTACATCCTGCGGGCGCGCCTCGGCGAGGGCGGTATGGGCCGGGTCTACCTGGCACACTCCGCCTCCGGGCGGTTGACCGCCGTCAAACTGATCCGGCCCGAACTCGCCGCCGACGACGTCTTCCGCGATCGTTTCCGCCGTGAGGTCGCCGCGGCGCGGCTGGTCTCCGGCGCGTTCACCGCCCCCGTCGTGGACGCCGACCCCGACAGCCCCACCCCGTGGCTGGCCACCCAGTACGTCCCCGGACCGTCGTTACACGAGGCCGTGGCGCACAGCGGCCCGTTCTCGGCGCGGGTACTGCGCCGTCTGGGCGCCGGCCTGCTCGAGGCGCTCATCAACGTCCACCGCGCCGGCCTGGTCCACCGCGATCTCAAACCGAGCAACGTCCTGCTCGCCGCGGACGGCCCCCGCCTGATCGACTTCGGGATCGCCCGCGCCGCCGACCACACCGAACTGACCCGCTCCGGCGACATCGTCGGCACCGCCGCGTACATGTCGCCCGAGCAGGCCAGCGGCGACCCGGCGAGCCCCGCCAGCGACGTCTTCGCCTTCGGCGCCGTCCTGGTCTTCGCCGCGACCGCCCGCAGCCCGTTCGGCCGCGGCTCCCCCGCGAGTGTCCTGTACCGCGTCGTGCACGCCGACCCCGACCTCACCGGTGTCCCCCCTGACCTGCACGGTTTCGTCCAGTCCTGCCTGGCCAAGGACGCCGCCGACCGCCCCGCCCCCGAGTCCCTGCTCGCCTGGCTCGCCACCGACGTCCCCCTCGCCGGCCCCAGCTGGCCCGCCGGCGTCACCCGCCTGCTCGACCAGCGCGCCGCCGAGGCCAACGCCCACCCCGTTCCCACACCGCCCCCCTTCCCGCCGCGGCCAACCCCGCCACCCGGACCGACCCCGCCGCCCCGGCCCACCCCACCACCGCGGCCAACCCCACCGCCGCAGCCGACGCCGCCGCGGCCGCCGGCGGCGGTGTTCGCCGGCCGCTGGCAGCTGTTCCTGATCGTGGGCCTGATCCTGGCCGTGACGAGTGTGGGCCTGGCCGCCTGGGCGGTGTCGACCATCGCCACCGCCGCATCCGAGGGCATGCGGCAGGCCCAGCAGAGCACCGTCGACGATCAGGCCGTGGCCAACCGGGTCGTCGGCGCCGGCATCGTGCTGATCGCCAGCCTGATCGCCATGCCGATGGCCTGGTGGCGGCTACGGTACGGGTTGCGCCGACCCGCGCTGTCGATCAGCCCGCACGGTATCCACGTCGAGGCCGGCGGCCACCAGGTCGACCTCGGCTGGCGCCACATCGCCCGCGCCGACGTGATCCCGCTCCGTGGCCGCCAGGTCCTCGCTGTCTGGCCCACCGTCCCCGGAACCACCTGGTCCCTCCAGGGACGCCAGGCCCGCCGACGCCCCCGCGGCCGCTACCGCTGCTTCTGGCGCGACCACACCCTCGGCTGCGATGTCATCATGGACGTCGCCCTGCTCCACGGCGCCCCCTCCCACGACATCTCCGCCGCCCTGGCCACCATCCCGCCGTCCTCGGCCCCGCCCTACCGCCCGTAGCTCCCCCCCAGCGCGCCCCCGGGGACGGTTCCGCGGAACCGTTTCCGCGCACCTGCTGTCCTCGTCGCCGTGGGTGTGGCGCCGCACGGGCGGGTTCGAGCGCACAGCGCGAGGTCACCTGTCAGCTGCTGTCGGCGCGCCAGCGGGCGACGAGCTGGGTGCGGTTGGTGCAGCCGAGTTTGGCCAGGATGTTGCGGACGTGGCTTTCCACCGTCCGTTCGCTGAGCACCAGCGTCTCGGCGATCTGCCGGTTCGACCGGGCCTGGACGACCAGGGAGGCCACCTCCCGTTCGCGAACGGTGAGCACATCGTGCGGGTGGGCGCGGCCGCGGGCGGCGGGTGGGAGCGCGGCGAGCAGCTGGTCGGCGCGGGCCCCGGGGCCGGGCATGTCGAGGCGGCGGGCTTCGGTGGCCGCGGCGGTCGCCACCGGGACGGCGGCGTCGGGGCGCCCGCGGCGGCGCAGCACGTCGGCGAGCGCGAGCCGGCCAAGCACGACATAGGGGCGGGCACCCAGCGCACGGTCGGCGTCGATCGCCCGGCGCAGCGCCGCCTCCGCCGCGGGCAGGTCGCCGGCGTGTGCGAGGGCCCGTCCGTACGGGCCGTCCATGGCACCGACGAACAGCACCGTCGGGATGCCGTGCGCGCCGGGATAACGTGCCAGCGGTGCGAGCCGGCGGGCGAGCAGGCGGGCGGTGGCGGCGTCGCCGAACGCCTCGACCAGGTCGATCGCCTGCACCAGCACCCCGGCCCAGCGCACGTCGACGACCGGGTCGTCCAACTGCGGCCGCAGCCGCTCGTAGCAGGCCCGGGCCTGCTGCGGATGACCCGCCAGCAGCAGCGCGTTGGCGCGGAACGCGGTCATCAGGGTGTTGGACGGGGCGTCCTGGAGATCTTTCCACAGGTCCGCGGGCAGGTCCGCAGGGTCGCCGCGCAGGCCCGCGAGGTGCTGCGCCCACGCGTGGCCAAGCCCGACCGACAGGGGGTCGCCGAAGGATCGGGCCAGCCGGCCGGCGGCGCCGTCGTGGGCCCGGCCGGCGGCGAACCGTCCCTCCAGGACCGCCCGGGCGGCCTGACCACGCAGCAGATGCCAGCGGGCCAGCGGCAGCCCGCCGCGTTCGGTCAGGCGGGCGATCGCCGTCATCGCCGTGTCCACCACGTCAAGCTGGCCAAGCTGGTAGGCGGCTCGCAGCCGCCACTGCTCGGCCAGCACCCCGGACAGCGACTGCCCGAGCGTCGCCGCCTGCCGCGCCGCGAGGTCGGCCAGGCGCAGCCGCTCGTGGACGTCGTCCGCCTCGGTCAGCAGCAGCTCGCTGGCCCGTGCGGCATCGAGCAACGCCTGGCCGCCGCCGCCGCTGGTGGTGGCGGCGGCGGCGGTGGTGGTGGCGGCGAGGGTCATCGCCTCCCGGGCCAGGGGGCGGGCCTCGTCCGCGTCGCCGGCCTCGGCCCGGATGGTGGCCAGCTGGGAGAGCAGCTGCGCGCGGATGGAGGCGGGCTGGTCGGTGGCCAGGGCCTGGCGGCACAGGGCGGCGACGACATCCGCCGCCTCGGGGAAGGTGACCCAGCGGACCACCAGTGCCGCGGTGGCCACGCAGGCGGGCTGGGCGGCGGCGGCCTGCGCGCAGTGGCGCAACGCCTCGGTCAGGTTGCCGGCGAGGTAGTGCGCGCGGGCCAGCTCGAGCAGCGCCTCGGCCAGCACGCCCGGCTCGGCGCCGGCCAGCCGCGACGCCGCCACGGCGACGCTCAGATGTGCCACCGCGTCGTCGAAGGCGAGCGCCTGACGGGCCTGCGCGGCCGCGATCCGCGCCCAGCGGGCCGTCTGGTCGGGGCATCCGGCGCGGCTCCAGTGCGCGGCGATGTCCGCGGCGACACCCGGCGGACACTCGCCGCCGGGCAGGCCGGCACGGGCCTCCAACGCCGTCGCGGCACGCTGGTGGATGGTGCGGCTGAGCGCGTCCCCGTCGTGTGCGGCCAGGGTCTCGGCGAGCAGGCCGTGCGCGAAGACGAACCGCCGAGGCACACCCACGGCGCCGACGTCGGCATCGGCATCGGCATCGACGTCAGCGATCATCAGGCCGGTGTGGTGGGCGGCGTCCACCGCGGCCGCGGCGGCGGGTTCGGCGACGGCCGCGGCGGCGGCGAGCAGGGGGACGTCCACCGGGCCACGCAGCAGACCCGCTGCCCGCAGCACCGGACGCGCGTCGGCGGGCACCTGACCGAGCAGGACGTCGACAAGGTCACCGACCCGCACCGGCCGGCCGGCCCCGGTGGCGGCGACGTCGAGCAGCAGGGGCAGGCCGCCGCAGCGGCGGGCCACCTGACGGGCCAGGTCGGGGCCGGCCGACGGCGTACCGGTGGCCCGCAGGTACTCGCCGACGGCGACGTCGGGCAGCGGAGGCAGGTGGGTGACGTGCACCCGTGGCAGTCGCGGCAGTTCCCGGTGCAGCCGCGACCATGCCGAGTCCCGCTCCGGCTGGTGGTCCCGTGCGGTGAGGACCAGCAGCAGGCAGGCATCGGCGAGGCCGGCCGCGACCTGACGAACCAGCTCCAGGGTGTTCGCGTCAGCCCAGTGCACATCCTCGAGCACGAGCACCCACGGAACGCCGGACGCCGCCGCTGTCGTGGTCGCGGTGGTCGCGCTGGCCGCGGCCAGCAGGGTGTCCGCGGCGTCCGCCAGGGCGGCGAAGCGGACCGCGGCGAGGTTCGGGGGGTCGATCGGGACGTGCGCCTGGCCGACGGCGTCGAGGGCGCGCCGCGACTCGCTCAGGCCGGCGCCGGCGCGGGCCAGGGAGCGCAGCGCCTGCTGCCAGGGCCACAGCGGCGGGGTGCCGTGATCGGGCCGGCAGTAGCCACGGCCGACCGGCAGCGGCAGCGGCATGGGCGCCGGCGTGGACGCCGTCGTCGATGCGCGCAGCAGTTCCTCGAGCAGGCGGGTCTTGCCGATGCCGGCGGGCCCACTGATCAGCGCGACGCCGCCATGGCCGTGGGCCGCGTCGCGCAACCGGGTGCGCAGCGCGGCGAGCTCCGCCTGCCGGCCGACGAAGGGGCGATCCGTGCCTGACACGGTTCCATCATCGTCCGCGCGAACCAGTACCCACACCAGTACTGGCACTGAGGTCCGCGGTCGCGCGCGGCGGCATCGTCGAGTCCGTCACCATCTCAACCAGATCGCAGGGAGACTCCGATGGACATCGTCGTACATCCGATCAGCGGAGCGTCACCGCCCCACGACGACGCCTGGGTCGACGCGGTGCTCGCCACCGTCCAGGGCAGCGCCGGCGCGCTGGTCAGCCGCGCGATGGGAATGCCCAGCCGGGAGACCGGTGTCCCCGGGCTGCTCATCACTATCTGGGACGGCGACGGCGCGGGCAGCACGGCGGCCGTCGAGGTCGGCGCGGGCCTGCGGATCGGGGCGGGCCGCCGCTACCGGATCACCGCCGGCGGCAGTGGGCTTGAGGTCGCGGGACCGCCGCGGTATGTGCAGTTCACCGAGTTCGCCGGGCCGCACGACCAGAGCTGGGTCGACGCGTTCACCGACAGTGGGCGCCGGCGCATCTGGCCGGCGATGCGCCCGGTGCCGGGCATCGTCGCCTGCCTCACCGCGGTGGCGGCGGACGGAGCCGCGCTCGCGCTGCCACTCGCCGAGAGCGTCGAGTCCCTCGAGGAGGCGCTGCGCCGCACCATGGCCGCGAGCCTGCTGCCCGACGAGGACCCGGCGCTGCTCACCGGCCCCGACCACGTCGACACCCACCGCCTCCTCCACGCCGAGATCCCCGCCGGCCTGCTGGGCCCGACGGGCTGATCCCGGCGGTCGCCCCCGGTGGGCATGGCCCCGCCCCGGTCGCGGAACGCGGTGGAAGCGACCGGGGCGAGCGAGGCGCGGGAGTCGAACGGGCGCTGAGCGGGGGCTGAACGGGTGTCAGCCGTCAGGTCGGCTCAGGCGTCGGCGGCGCGGCGCAGGACGTTGCGGTCGGTGTGGATGACGGGTTCGGTGACCCGGCCGTGGGTGATGACGGTCTTCTCGTCGTAGCCCCAGCTGCCGTCCGGGTAGAGGGTGATCGCCACCTCGTAGAGGGTGGTGTTCGCCGCCTTGATCAGGTAGGGGTTGGACAGGATGCCGTAGCTGGTGGAGCCCTGCTCGGCGCGCATCGTGTAGCTGGTCGCGTCGACGGTGGTCTCGCCGCCGGCGATCAGGGTCTGGCCGCGGGGGACCATGAACGAGCGCATGACGTGGCCGAGCTCGGCGTCCCACAGCCAGTAGCCGACCTCGGTGTGGAAGGGGTTCTCCTCCTCCACCGCGGTGCGCCAGGCGGCCATGCGGTAGTCGAGGCCGTACAGGTGCTGGGAGCCGTTGTCGACCGGGCCGAACGGCTTGAGGGTGATCTTCTCCCGGTACGGGGTGGTGATCATCGAACCTTCGACGTTACCGAAGGCGATGTCGATGCCCTGGTCGCCTTCCCATTCGCCGGCCAGGGCGGCAAGCGGGCCCCACTCGGAACCAACCAGACTGGTCAACGCCGAATCCTCCTCGTGACAGGTTGCTGTCGCTCAACGGTCGATACATAGGTACTACACGCAGATGTCGGGTAGGTGATCGGTGAAAAACCTCGCACCGGTGCCGGCGGCAGTCACCCGCCGCCGGCCCCGGTGCGGCCCCGCCACGGCGGATGGGTCAGTCCGGCGTGGCGGGCGTGCGGGGCGCGGCGGCCTCACGCTCGTAGACGGCCCACCGTTCGCGGATGTCGCGCTGGGCCTGTTCCGCGAGCTGAACGGCCGCCTCGGGGGCGGCGGCGGCGAGCCGGGTGAACCGGGTCTCGGTGGCGGCGAAGTCGGCGAAGTCCATCGACGGCTTGCGCGAGTCCAGGGAGAACGGGATCTCCTCACGCGGGTCGACCCGGTAGAGCGGCCAGTACCCGGACTTCACCGCGGCCTTCTGGTGCGACAGGCCGTCGGTCATGTCGATGCCGTGGGCGATGCAGTGCGAGTAGGCGACGATCAGCGACGGGCCGTCCCAGCTCGCGGCCTCGTTGAAGGCGCGCACCGTGTGCTTGTCGTTGGAGCCCAGCGCGACCTGCGCGACGTACACGTCGCCGTAGGCGGCGGCGAGCAGACCGAGGTCCTTCTTGCGGGTGCGCTTGCCGCCGCCGGCGAACTTCGCGACGGCGCCGCGCGGGGTCGACTTGGACGCCTGACCGCCGGTGTTCGAGTACACCTCGGTGTCCAGGACCAGGACGTTGATGTTGCGTCCGGAGGCGAGCACATGGTCGAGGCCACCGAAGCCGATGTCGTAGGCCCAGCCGTCACCACCGACGATCCAGACGGCCTTCTCGACGAGGTTGTCGACGAGCGGGTCGAGGCGACGGTCGTGCTCGGGGTGGGCGGCCAGGCGTCGGCGCAGCTCGGCGACCCGGGCGCGCTGGTGGGCGATGCCGGTGTCGCTGCTCTGGTCGGCGGCGAGCAGCTCGTCCACCAGGCTGTCGCCGACCAGGGGGGCGGCGATGCGCAGCAGGCGGCGGGCCTCGCGGGCGCGGGCGTCCAGGGCCAGGCGCATGCCGAGGCCGAACTCGGCGTTGTCCTCGAACAGTGAGTTCGCCCAGGCGGGGCCGCGGCCGGCCGCGTCCGCCGTCCACGGGGTGGTCGGCAGGTTGCCGCCGAAGATGGACGAGCATCCGGTGGCGTTGGCGATCAGGATGCGGTCACCGAACAGCTGGCTCATCAGTTTGAGGTAGGGCGACTCGCCGCAGCCCGAGCAGGCACCGGAGAACTCGAACAGCGGCTGGCGCAGCTGGGAGCCGCGCACGTCGTCGCCGGGGACCAGGGTCGGGTCGAAGGCGGGCAGGGTCTCCAGGAACTCCCAGCCGACGCGTTCCTCGGCCATCCGCGGCGCGGCGTCGACCATGTCGAGGGCGCGGTGCTCCTTGTTGGTCCTGTCGACCGCGGGGCAGACCTTGGCGCACAGGCTGCACCCGGTGCAGTCGTCCGGGGAGACCTGGACGGTGACCCGCAGACCGGCGAGGTCCTTCTCCTTCGGGGTGCGGGTCTTGAAGGTGGCGGGGGCGTCGGCGAGCAGCTCCGGGTCGAACGCGGACATCCGGATCGCGGCGTGCGGGCAGACCAGCGCGCACTTGCCGCAGTTGATGCACAGGTCCGCGTCCCAGATGGGCAGTTCGTGGGCGATGCCGCGCTTCTCGTAGCGGGCGGTGCCGACGGGGAAGGTGCCATCGACCGGCAGGGCGCTGACCGGCAGCAGTTCGCCCTCGCCGGCCATGATGCGGGCGGTGACCTCCTTGACGAACACCGGGGCGTCCGGGGCGAGGACCCGGATGGCGGCGACGCTGCCGAGGCCGCGTCCGGCGAGGGTGACCTCGGCGAGCGCGCCGAGGGAGGCGTCGACGGCGGCGTAGTTACGGGCCAGCACCTTCTCGCCGCGTTTGCCCTGGGCGATGCGGATCGCGTCCTTGACGGCGGCGACAGCGATCTCGGAACCGCTGGTGTCGGCCGCGGCGGGCAGCAGCCCGGACAGGCTCAGGTAGCAGGTCTGCAGGACGGGGCTGACGATGCCGGGCAGGCCCGCGTCGCGTGAGACGCGGTCGGCGTCGACGACGAACAGCCGCGCCCGCTTCTCGAGCAGGTGCCGCTGCGCGTTCGCCGGCAGGTGCTCCCACACCTCGTCCGGACCGTACGGGCTGTTGATCAGGACGGTGGCGCCGGGGGCGGCCACGGCCAGGACGTCGACCCGTTCGAGCAGGGAGAACTGGTGGCAGCCGACGTACTCGGCGTCGCGGATGAGCCAGGGGGCGTCGACCGGACGCGGGGACAGCCGCAGGTGCGAGACCGTCATCGAACCGGACTTCTTCGAGTCGAACACGAAGTAGGCCTGGCTGTGCAGCTCGGTGCGGCTGGCGACGATGTTGGCGCTGGCACGGGTGGCACCGACGGTGCCGTCGCTGCCCAGACCGTAGAAGACGGCCCGGCGGACGTCCGGCGCCTCGGCGAACTCGGTGATGCTCGCGGGGTCCACGGGCAGCGACAGGCCGGTGAGGTCGTCGGTGATGCCGACGGTGAGTTCGCGGCGGGGACGGGCGGCGGCGAGTTCGGTGAACACGGCCGCGGCCATCGCCGGGGTGAACTCCTTGGACGCCAGGCCGTAGCGGCAGCCGATCACCCGCGGCATGCTCTCCGGGCGTTCGGCGAGGGCGGCGAGCACATCCAGGCGCAGGGGCTCGCCGGCGGCACCGGGCTCCTTGGTGCGGTCGAGCACGGCGATGGTCGTCGCGGTGGCGGGCAGGCAGGCCAGGAACGCGGCGATGTCGAACGGCCGGTAGAGGCGGACCTGGACGAAGCCGACCTTCTCGCCGCGGGCGATCAGGCGGACCACCGCGTCGCGCACCGCGGTACGACCCGAACCCATGATCACGATGACCCGGTCGGCCTCGGGGTGGCCGTGGTACTCGAAGATCCGGTAGCGGCGGCCGGTCTTCTCGGCGAACTGGTCCATCGCGCGCTGCACGATGCCGGGGACGGCCGTGTAGTAGGCGTTGGCGGCCTCGCGGGCCTGGAAGAACGTGTCCGGGTCCTGGGTGGTGCCGCGGATGACCGGGTGGTCCGGGGACAGCGCGCGGGCGCGGTGCGCCTCGATCTGCTCGGCGCTCAGCAGCGAGAGCAGCGTCGCGTCGTCGATCTCGTCCACTTCGTTGAGCTCATGGGACGTGCGGAAACCGTCGAAGAAGTGCAGGAACGGGACGCGGGACTCCAGGGTCGCCGCGTGGGACACGGCGGCGAGGTCATGGGCCTCCTGCGGGGAGGCCGAGGACAGCATGGCGAAGCCGGTCGACCGGGCGGCCATCACGTCGCTGTGATCACCGAAGATGGACAGCGCGTGAGTGGCGATGGTGCGGGCGGCGACGTGCAGGACCATCGGCGTCAGCTCGCCGGCGATCTTGAACATGTTCGGCAGCATCAGCAGCAGTCCCTGCGAGGCTGTGAACGTCGTCGAGAGCGCACCGGCCTGCAACGCCCCGTGCACGGCGCCGGCGGCGCCACCCTCACTCTGCAGCTGCACCACTTCGGGCAGCGCGCCCCACAGGTTCGCCATTCCCTTGGCCGCCCAGGCGTCGGCGAGTTCCCCCATCGCCGACGCCGGGGTGATCGGGTAGATGGCGATCACCTCACTTGCCCGATAGGCCACCGATGTGGCGGCCTCGTTCCCATCGATCGTCTTCTGACCCATGCGTTCCAGGGTCGGTCGCCGACACCGTTGATCGCCCGGGACTTCCTTCCCCTGCGCCGGGCCCGAATGGCCCGTTATGTCGCATCTGTCAGCCTGCCCGGTCGTCCAGCCGGTCGTCCAGCCGGTCGTCCGGCCGCGCGGGCGGCGGGCACATCACCCCTGTTGGTGGACGTTCGGGCGGTGACCGGCCGGACGGGCTCGCGGATAGTGGAGGCTGGTCGCGGGACAGGGCAGCAGCGATGGGGGGCGGCGGGGTGCGGGAGTTCGGAGCGATCCATCGGCATGGGCTGGTGCGGGTCGCGGCGGCGACGCCGGTGGTGTCGGTCGCCGATCCGGCGCGCAACGCCGCGGCGACGATCGCGCTGGCGCGCCAGGCGGACGCCGACGGGGTGGACGTCGTCGTCTGCCCGGAGCTCGGACTGTCGTCGTACGCGGTCGGGGATCTGCACCTGCAGGACGCACTGCTGGGCGAGGTGGAACGGGCCGTCGACACGGTGTGCGAGGCGAGTGCCGAGCTCGGGCCGGTGCTGCTGGTGGGGGCGCCGCTGCGACGCGGCGGGCGGCTGTTCAACACGGCGCTGGTGATCTCGCGGGGGCGGCTGCTCGGGGTGGTGCCGAAGGTGTACCTGCCGAACTCGCGGGAGTACTACGAGAAGCGCTGGTTCGCCTCCGGCGCCGGCCAGGAGGGCCTCGAGATCACCGTGGCGGGGCGGATGGTGCCGTTCGGGCCGGATCTGGTCTTCGCCGCGCGGGACCTGAGCGACCTCGTGGTCGGGGTGGAGATCTGCGAGGACTACTGGGCGCCGGTGCCGCCGTCGTCGTACGCGGCGCTGGCGGGGGCGACGCTGCTGGCGAACCTGTCGGCGTCCAACATCGTGGTGGGCAAGGCGGCGGTGCGCGCGCAGCTGTCGGCGGCGCAGTCGACGCGGGCGATGGCGGCCTACGTCTACTCGGCGGCGGGGACCGGCGAGAGCACCACCGATCTTTCCTGGGACGGGCAGGGCACCATCCACGAACTCGGGGATCTGCTCGCCGCATCGGCGCGGTTCACCGACGGGCCGGGGCTCGTCGTCGCCGATGTGGACCTGGGCCGGGTCCGGTCGGAGCGGATGCGCACACCGACGTTCGCCGACGCGGCCCGCTACGCCGGGGAACCGGCGCGGCGTTTTCGCACCATCGGCTTCGACCATCACCCCCATGGACGGGATGTGGGGCTGCGCCGGCCGCAGCGGCGGTTTCCGTTCGTTCCGGACACCTCCGAACGCCTTGATCTCGACTGTTACGAGGCGTTCAACATTCAGGTGCACGGTCTGGCGCAGCGTTATCGCGCCGTCAGCGGTGGACGGGACGCCGTGGCCGCCGGGCGGGGTCGCGCGCGGATGGTGATCGGGGTGTCGGGTGGGCTGGATTCGACCCATGCGCTGATCGTCGCGGCGAAGGCATGCGACCTGCTGGGCATCGACCGCACGACGATTCTCGCGTACACGATGCCGGGTTTCGCCACCAGCGCCGGGACGAAGGCGAACGCGTGGGCGTTGATGCGGGCGCTCGGCGTCGAGGCGGCGGAGATCGACATTCGCCCGGCGGCCCGCCAGCTGCTCACCGACCTCGGGCATCCCGCCGCGGGCGGTGCGGCGCAGTACGACGTCACCTACGAGAACGTGCAGGCCGGGTTGCGCACCGACTATCTGTTCCGGCTCGCGAACCACCACGGCGGGTTCGTCGTCGGCACCGGGGATCTCAGCGAGCTGGCGCTGGGCTGGTGCACCTACGGGGTCGGCGACCAGATGAGCCACTACGCGGTGAACGCGGGCGTGCCGAAGACCCTGATCCAGTACCTCATACGCTGGACGGTCGGCTCCGGGCAGTTCGACGCGTCCACCGGCGCGCTGCTCACCGCGATCCTCGACACCGAGATCTCCCCCGAGCTCGTCCCCGCCGACGCCGAGACCGGTGCGATGCAGAGCACCCAGGACCGGATCGGCCCGTACGAACTGCACGACTTCTTTCTGTTTCACATTCTGCGGTACGGGCTGGTGCCGTCCAAGGTGCTGTTCCTGGCCTGGGCGGCGTGGCGGGACGCCGACGCGCCCGGCTGGCCGGCGGGATTTCCCGGCGACCAGCGGCACGCCTACGATCTGGCCACGATCGAACGGTGGCTGCGCGATTTCCTGGTGCGCTTCTTCGCCACGTCCCAGTTCAAACGCTCCGCGCTGCCGGACGGACCGAAGGTGAGTTTCGGCGGGTCGCTGTCGCCGCGCGGTGACTGGCGGGCGCCTTCGGATGCCAGCGCCGCCGCCTGGCTCGCCGAGCTTGACCGCGGCGGCCCAGAACAGTCCCGGTAGCACTCTTTCGGGTACCCCCAGGGCCGCGACATGGCGTTTTGCGCCCAGAACGCGGCGGCCCGCGCGCTTCGCCATGCCAGAGTGCCCCCGAAAGCAGTACAGCCAAAAGGCAGTACACGGATGATGGGGAGGCAGGCGCAGTGAGCAGACACCGCCAGCCCGTGACCGGGCGGCACCGGTCGCATCCCGCCCGCGCGACGCCGCGACGGCCCGGGCAGCACGCCCGACGGCCCACCCCGGCCTGGCAGCCGATGTCCGCGACGCGGCGGGCCCGCCGCGAGGCCGCCGTGGCCACCGGCGCGATCCTCACACTGCTGACCGCCGTTCTGCTCACCAGCAAACTCACCCCCCAGCTCGCGAGCGCCGCGGCGCAGCGTGGGCCGGGCTCCGGGTCGGCGGGCAAACAGGACGGTGGTCCCGCGACAGGCCTGGTCGCCCGCCCACCCACCGGCGGCTACGGGGACGGCGACCAGCCCCTGCCCCTGCTGATCGCCACGGCGGATGCCGGACCGATCGGCCAGGTCATCGCCCTGCCCACCACCATCTCGGCGCGTTTCACCACCGCCACCCATGGCCGTCCGCGTCCCATCGACCCATGGCTCCCCGCGGACACGACCTGGGACGGACCCGTGCCGGCGCTGCTCGCCCGGCCCGCCGCATCACCGCTGATCGAGCAGCGACCGCCCGCCACATCGGCATCGGCCGCGTCGGCATCGGCCTCGGTGGCCGCTCCCGCGCCGGCCGCACCGGCATCGGCGACATCCGCGGCATCGGCCGCATCCGCGCCCGTTCCAGCCTCAGCGACGTCCGGACGATCCGCTGACCTGGGCGCGACGTCCAGCACCGGCTCCCCCGCCAGTGCCTCGCCGACGCCGAGCGCGACGCCCTCGCGAGCCACCTCGTCCACCCCGACGCGGACGCCGACCTCCACACCACCGGCCTCCGCACCAGCCACGTCGGCACCAGCCACGTCGGCACCACCGGCGTCCGCACCGCCGGCCTCCGCACCAGCCACATCCGCGCCGCCGGCCCCCAGTTCGCCGCCGGTCACCGCGGTGACACCGGAGCCGTCGAGCCCGGCTCCGCAGCCCACCACGGCGCCGGCCACATCCGAGCCGAGCCCGGCTACCGAGCCGACTCCGGTCACCGAGCCGAGCCCGGTTACCGAGCCCACCCCGGAGACCGAGCCGAGCCCCGTGCCCGAGCCGACCCCTGCGCCTGAGCCTGAGCCGACCCCGGACGCCACAGCTCAGCCCTCGAACACGCAGGCCGCCGCCGACGGCGCCGAGGCGACCACCGCCAGCACCAGCGGCACCGACTCCGCCACCGCCGCGCCGTGACCGGCAGGGCATCGCGGCGCTAGCCGGGCTGTAGCGCCAGGAGGTAGGTGCCGGGGTGGGTGGCGCCGGACTGGTCGAGCAGCGGGCCGTCGTCCCAGGTCAGGGTGCTGGGGGTGGTGGTCTCCGGTGGGGTGATGAGGATGCGGGTCGCCTCGAAGGCGCCGGGAACGCCGGGGTCGGCGGGCAGGTAACGCAGGGCGGCGTGGGCGGTCCCGCCGGGGGCCAGGACGATCCGGGTGGGGCTGACCAGCGGGGAGCGCTCGAGGTCCCAGGCGGTGCCGTCCTGGGTGACCAGGCTCGCACCCGGATAGCCGCTGACGGCGCACCGCCGCGACGACCGGTTGGTCAGCACCACGGAACGCTCCCGCTGGTCACCCTCGAGCCGGGACGCCGGCCCCAGCGAGACCGTCAGATCAGTCGCCGCGCACCGGCCCACGCCAACATCCGCCGACGCCCCGCCCGCGGGCACCGCGACAGCGGCGGAGGACCTGGCGGCGGAGGACGCCGTCGCGGCGGTCTCGGACGCGCTGCCGCAGGCGGCCATGCCCAGGGTGGCGGCCAGCACCGCGACGGCGACGGGCAGCCGGGGCGCGCGGCGGGGCCGCGCCTGGTTACCGGGACGTCGACCTCGCACATTCGGACTGTAGGACCAGCGGGCGTCCCGGGCCATCGCGCTGCCCGTCGTAGCGGTGGCGCCCAGGGGCGAGACCTGGACATACTCGACACGCTGTGCTGTACGGCACAGTCGGCCGGTGTCATCCGACCGTCTGTGAGCCGACCCCGCACGAGATGAAGATCCACGAGCGACTGGAGTACCCATGGCCAAGGGCATCCTGCTGGTGCAGTCCCGTCCGATCAGTCCCGAGGCGGAGGCGGAGTACAACCGCTGGTACGACGAGGAGCACATCCCGGACGTCCTGAAGGTGCCCGGGATCGTCTCCGCCCGGCGTCTGCGCGCCCGCGACGCCGGACCGATCAGGGTGTCGGGCGAGGCGCAGCCGTACATCATCGTCTACGAGCTCGAGGCGGACGACCTGAACACCCCCATGGACGAGCTCGCCAAGCGGACCGCCGAAGGCAGCGTCACCCTCAGCGACACCATCGACCGCCCCTCGCTGACCACCGTCTACGAGCTGATCGACTGACTCGCCCACGCCCGGCATCTGGCAACCGGGGCAACAAGGCCACCGGCTCCGGCGTCATTCATCTGGACGGTGTCGGATCCGGCGGGCGTTGCGAACGATCTCCACTGCAAGAAGGACGGGCGCGGCGACCTCAACGATCGACGCGGCCAGCAGGGGCAGTTCCATCGACTCGGCGCTCCACCAGAACACGGTGAGTGCGCCGAGGCCGGTGCCACAGAACAACAGCAGATCGACGGCAAGCTGGCCGAGCTTGCGGCGGCGGCGTGTGGCTTCCAGACAGTGCGCTGTCTCCCAGCCCAGCGGTCCGGGCCGAACTCCTGCGGTGCCAAGCCGCGGACCGAGCACACGGCGCACGTAGTCGCCGATGGCAGAAACCTTCTGGTCGTTCACCAGATGAGTCCAGCCGAGCACCAGGCACGCAGGTGGAAGCAGGAGCAGGGCGGGAATCCGGGGCGTTCCCCCACCGAAAGCGAGCGCCACCACACCACCGCATACCGCCAACGTTGCGTAGATGAGATTGTCCCGGACACTTATCCGGCCGAGCTGCTCGGCCTTCAGATGCTCGTATTCGGCCAGGTCGATGTCGACGGCTTCAACTGTCGGCGGACGTCCGCTCATTCCTGCCCCATCGCCGGTTCTCCTCCTCGCGATCTCACTCGAACAGGTCGTGGGTCCAGCGTTCTCGACGTTCCAGGTCACGACGAATCCAGTCGGCACCTTCGGAGGCCACCGACTCGAGGATGCGCAGCGCGCCTTCGAGGCCCGAGTTGCGCAGCACCAGGTCTGCCAGGTCCTCATCCTGACCATCAAGATCGCCGTCCAGGTCATGCGAAGGTTCCCGTACCGAGACAATCTCCTCGCCGTTGAGCAGCCGGAGCGTGAACGAGACCGTACGCTGCCTCCCGCTGCGCATCGGCGTGCCCTTCACGTCCCGAACCCGTCGTACTCCGTTCTCGCGGACGCTCGCCGATGCCAACGCCTCGTAGCGGAAGAGGTTGCGGGTCTCGTTACTGATGTCTCCGGTCAGGAAGTCGAGCCTGGCGGTGGCCTCCCGAACTCCGCTGTAGCTGAGCAGAAAGACGCGGACCAGATAGGCGGTGTAGCGCGGCGGTCGACCCTTCTTGCGGACCTGTGCCGCGCCTTTGGCACCCTCGGTCATGACCACGTATGCCACCACATCGCGATCGGCGAGCCCGGCCCGCTCGATGGCGTCGTAGCGCACATGTGCCTTGTCCATGGCCAGCCAGCGGGCCATCTCCGCTTCGGTCGGACGGTCGGCGAGAGCTACCAGCCATTCCGCATGGCCCTTCTGTTCCTCGGCCAACAGCCGTCGTTCAGCGCTTTCGCGCAGCGCAAGGGCCCGCTGCCGCGCGGCAGTTCGCCGGCCCACGGAGACGACGCCTGCCTCACCGAGACCCATCAGCAGCGCCTCGAGAAGTTCTCCGGCTGCGGTAAGCGCCCCGAGGGTGACCGCAGTGCCAGCGAATCCCAGCCACAGCTGCCGACGGACCGTCGCTGGCACAGGTGCGTCCGGCGCCGTCGAACCGCGCGGTTGCCACGCGGGGCCGCCGGAGGCGGCCGCGCGCCGCGCGTACCAGTGGGCGAGCCATTTCATCGCGTCCGCGGGCCGCTGGGAGTTGCCATACTGGTCGACAAGGCGCTTTTTGAGATAGGCACGCACCTCGACGGTCTGCTCCGACCAGGTCCCGCGGCGATGCGGCCGGGCCTCGGCGAACTGCTCGTCCACGAGCCTGCACAGGTCCGCGACGAGCTCACTTGGCACCCAGTGTCCCGGGGACCGGGGATCCGGAAGCGTTCGATAGAGCTCCGCGTCGTGTTTCTCGGCATCCAGGACATGCTGGCGGGCCGTTTTTTCCACCCCCCAGGCCGTCAGCAGCCAACTGCTGCCGAGCAGGCCGACGAGCGCGGCCAGCGCGGCCCACCACAGATCGACGGCCACGAGTGCCCCTCCGGAGAGCAGCAATGCCAGGCCCCCGGCGGACAACCGCCGGTCAGGAGTGGCCACCTGCAACGGCGGCAAGGGGTAGAGCCTGGGCCCAAGCGGCTCCTGCTCGAAGAACTTCCAGACCCGTGCCAGCCGGCCTGCCCCCACCCGTGCGGCGAGCACCCGTTCGCGCGCTCCAGCTTCGAGCCGGTCCTTGGCCAGGCCGCTGGCGATCTGTGCGAGATTCTGCCGAATCTCCTCCTGCCGTTCGACCGGGAGGTCCTCGAGCGTTGCCAGATCCATCCACTCGCTGTCCCACTCCGGGTCCCCCGCGGCCTGGTCCTTTCTTTCTTCCTCTGCGGTGTATGGCAGGCAGCGCAGCAGTCCCATGACCACGTCGAGCGCGTCGCACCAGGGATCACGCTGCTTGGATGCGCAAAATTTCCAGGCCTTCCTCACCTCCGAGATCAGGTCACGGTCAATGTCGTATATCGACCGGCCACCGAGAATCGACAGAACATAGTAGTAGGCGCGTTCCGTTGTCGACGGCCGACCCCACATGAGGTCGTGCAGGATCTTCTCCGCCGGCCGCGGCGAGTCGGCAGCGAGATAGTTGACGGCGGCACGCTGCAGCTCGTCCGGCGATTCCGTACTGTAGTTGTACGTCGAGCTGTTATCCGAGTGGACCGAGCCGTAGTTCTGGCCGACCTGGTTCCCCACCCAGGATCCCGGAGGCGCCGTGTTGCTGTTCTGCGTGAACTGGGGCCCTTCCCGGCTCTCGTCGTCGTCAGGCACCGTCGGGCCGTCCCGACCGAGTCACGCGCATCTCGCCGTAGTTGACGTTGTTCTGCGCGCCCACCGATCCGTGGTTGTTGTTGGTGTTGTAGACGACTGCCGGAGCCGCCGGTGCGGGGCGTTTCGTCCGGTGGGTGCCTACTGCGCCGTCGGACTCTGCCCTGCTGTCCACCGCGGCCGCGAGTGCGGCGGCGAAGGCGGCGGCGTTCCCGGCGGCCAGACGCTGGCTTCCCCTGCCGTCGGTCGCGCTCTTGGTCCCGTCCGCCCGGTCGCTGATCGCCCGGATGGTCGCCATCGGCACCCGACCGTGCAGGTGGCTCGCATGCGCGAAACCCGCGCTCTCCATCTCGACCGCGACCGCGTCGTTGAAGTTCCGGTGGATCCGCTTCGCCTCCGCGGAGATCCTGGAATTCAGCACGACGTCGCCGGCGGCCACCGCCTCGAAGTGCACCGCGGGACCCGTCCCACCAACATCCTTCGGCAGGCCGGCGCGCCACGTGGGGTCACGCGGCAGTCGACGGGCCAGCTGCTCCACCTCGTGCGAGATGAGCCATGCGTTCGGCCGCACGAGGAACTCGGCGTCCTCGCTGCGCCCACCCTGATATCCATGGATCTTGGTGGCGACGACGACATCGCCGATCTCCAGCCAGTCCCGCAGGCCGCCGGCGATCCCCACGAACATGACCGCCGCCGGTGAGAACTCGGAGACCGCCCGCTCGGTCAGCGTTGCCGCGGCCGGGCCTCCCGTACCAGTGACGCTCAACGCGACCTGCCGGCCAGGGTAGGACGCCAGCTCTCCGACCTCGAAGATGGTGCCACCAGCGCAGCTGTGCTCCTCCACTCCCACCAGCAGATCCCGGACCGCTTCGTGTTCGACGTTCAACGCAGTCAGCAGGACAATCACGCAGGCCTCCTCATCGAGATGACAAAGGAAAGACAGCCTCGCCCAGCCTGATTTCAGGCAGGCGAAACAGCATGGAGATTCTTGACGGCCACGAAACCGATCCGAAGCATGCGACCACACGGCGTCATCGATAGATGAACCCGCCGACACCCAAGCTCACGTCAGTTCACCGCGGGGCGATGACGGAAGCAGAAGTACATCGCTTCACTACGGGCGCATCTTCCTCCTCGACGTGCCGAGGGAGTTTTTCACCACGAGCCTTTGCGAAGCTTGCTACCACGCAACAGGCCATAAAATCTCCGCAGATTCAGGGTCCCGCGGGCGAACGTGGCAACCTTACCCCATGCCCGATCAGACTACGTTCGTGTCATCCCGACATCAAGGGGTTTCCCGTTTTTTTACGGGGTGGCCGCGGCGCACTTGTCAGAAAGCAGCATCCGCCGGTCGCATCATCGGCGGCACCAGGGCGGTCGCGGGACCGCTGCGATAGAGCGCGGCCGGACGGCCGTTGCCCGTGGACCGCTTCCGTCCCGTCGGCACGAGGAAGTCAGGCGAGTCGGTCACCTTGCGGTGAAAGTTTGGTTTGTCCAGCTCAACGCCCCAGACAACCTCGTACACCTCGCGGAGGTCCGCGATGGTGAACTCGCGCTGGCAGAACGCTGGCGCGATCGCCCGGAACTGGAGGTCGTCGCGGGCAAGCTCCACAGCATCGGTCAGGATCTGGTTGTGGTCGAAGGCAAGCACCGTCCGCTGCGCGTCAGCGACCGGTAGCCAGCCTGCCGCACGGGCGTCCGAACCTGCCCGCGGAGACGGCAGGTTCGGGGCGATCGCCAGATAGGCGCAGGTCACCACACGCGGGGTACGGGGGTCCCGATCGGGTGCGGAGTAGGTGCCCACCTGTTGCAGGTGCAGCGATCCGGCGTCCAGGCCGGTCTCCTCGGCCAGTTCCCGAGCAGCCGTCTCATCCAGGCTTTCGCTTCCCCGCAGAAAACCCCCGGGCAGCGCCGGCCTGCCCACAAACGGCTCGTTGCCCCGCTCGACGGTGAGCACGCAAAGATCACCCGATCGAATCGTGAGAATCACCAGGTCCGCGGTGAGCGTGACCGTCGTACGGGGGCGGCTCATGGCGCCAGGTTACTGATCTGCTGCTACGCACGGCCCGGTATGCCGGCCCCCGGTTTATCGCCAGGAACCTCGCACACGCCACGAGCCTGCCGCGCGGAGCGCGGTCGGCGGTGGACGGGCAGGCGGTACGCCTGCGCTGGTCAGTGGGCGGTGCTGCGGCGGAAGAGACGGGTGGCGGTGAGCCAGGAGACCGCGAGGATGCCCACCGACCAGGCGAGGGCGATCAGGGCCTCGTGCGCGGTGGACGCGCCGGTGGAGGTGTGGCCCATCCACAGGCCGCGCATGGTCTCGATGATCGGGGTGAAGGGCTGGTTCTCGGCGAAGCCGCGGAGCACGCTCGGCATGGTGTCGGTGGGGACGAACGCCGTGCTCACATACGGCAGGAACATCAGGACGAAGGTGAACGAGTTCGCCGCCTCCGGGCCGCCGGCGAGCAGGCCGACCGCGGCGGCGAGCCAGGACAGCGCCAGGATGAACAGCACGATCAGCCCGAGCGCGCCGGCCCAGCGCCACACCGACGTCGTCGGTCGCCAGCCGATGCCCAGGCCCACGCCGATGACCAGGGCGGTCGCGAGCAGGTTGCGGGTGAGGCTCGCCGCGACCTGGCCGAGCAGGATCGCCGACGCCCGGATCGGCATCGAGCGGAACCTGTCCACGATGCCACCGGCCAGATCGGTGGCCAGGGCCACCGCTGTCGTCCCGGCGCCGAACCCGGCGCACAGCACGATCAGCCCGGGCACCACGTAGTCGACGTACGGGCCGTGATCGCGCAGCGCACCGCCGAACACGTAGACGAACAGCAGCATCAGGATGATCGGCAGCATCAGCGCGGTGAAGAACGCCTCCGGGTCCCGCCAGGACCGGCGCAGGCAACGGCCGACCATGATCCGGGAGTCGACGATGTCGTAGGTGAGGCTGCTCATCGGGCGAGCTCCGATCGGGTGGCGCTACGGGGAGCCGGGGTGGCCCCGGCGCTGTCAGCGGTGTCGGTGAGGGCGAGGAAGACGTCGTCGAGACTGGGGCGGTGGGTCGACACCCTGGGTGATCCGGCGGCGGTGCTGCCGCCGGTGGCGACCAGCAGGTCGAGCAGGTCGCGCAGTCGGGCGCTGGAGCCGTCCGTGGGGATGTCGATGCGCAGCGCACCGTCGTCCGCCGCCTCGATCGTGAACCCGGTGCCGCCGGCGCTCGGGGTGAGCGCGGCCAGGGCACTCTGGTAGGCGCGGGCGTCGGGGAAGCGCAGGCGGACGATCTCGGTGCCGAGGCTGGACTTGAGCTCGTCAGGGGTGCCGCGGGCGACGATGCGGCCGGCGGTGAGCATGCCGACGGTGTCGGCGAGCTGGTCGGCTTCCTCGAGGTACTGGGTGGTCAGCAGGATCGTGACGTCCTGGGCGGCGAGGTGGCGCACGGTACCCCAGAGCTGTTCACGGCTGCGCGGGTCGAGGCCGGTCGTCGGCTCGTCCAGGAACAGCAGCTCCGGGCGGCGGATCATGCTGGCGGCGAGGTCGAGGCGGCGGCGCATTCCGCCGGAGTAGGTCTTCACCCGGCGGTCCCGCGCGTCGGTCAGGTCGAACTCGGCGAGCAGTTCGGCGGCGCGGGCCCGGGCGGCGCGCCGGCCCAGGTGCAGCAGACCGGCCATCATCTCCAGGTTCTCCCGGCCGGTCAGGACGTCGTCGACCGCGGCGTACTGGCCGGTGAGGCTGATCGCGCCCTTGACGCCGACCGGGTCGGTCAGCAGGTCGTGGCCGGCGACGGTGGCGCGCCCGGAGTCGGGACGCATCAGCGTGGCCAGGATCCGGACCAGCGTCGTCTTGCCCGCACCGTTCGGGCCGAGCAGGCCGAACACCGAACCCCGCTCGAGCGCGAGGTCGACGCCGTCGAGCACCACCTGTGCGCCGAAGGACTTGCGGATCCCCTCCGCAACAACTGTGTATGACATACACGGCAATGTATATGACGTACACAGTAGCCGTCCAGCCGTATCCTCGCTGACGTGGACGGGACCCGTAGGCCCAGCGAGGCGCCCCCCGCGGCCCCTCGGCCGCTGCCGCCGGGGATCGACCTGCTGTGGGGGCGTCGCGCCCGGGGCGGACGCGGCCCGCGTCCGGGCCTGTCGGTGGACGCGATCGTCACCGCCGCCATCGAGCTTGCCGACGCCGAGGGGCTCGAGGCCGTGTCGATGGCCCGGGTCGCGAAGGCCCTCGGCTTCACGACGATGTCGCTCTACCGGTACGTGGCCAGCAAGGACGAACTGCTCACCCTGATGTGGAACGCCAGCGCCGTCGGCGTCGAGTCACTGACGTTGGACGGGGCGACCTGGCGGGAGAAGCTGCGTGCCTGGGCCCTGCTCCAACGGGACATGATCGACCGCCACGCCTGGATCACACAGATGCCGATGGCCGCGCCGCCGCTCGCGCCGAACTCGATGACGTTCGTCGAGCTCGGCCTCGCCAGCCTCGACGACACCGGCCTGCCCGGCGCCGAGAAGCTCCGGATGATCGGCCTGCTCAGCTCCTACACCCTCAGCGAGGCCCGGATGGCCAACGACGCCGCCCGCGCCGCCGCAGCCGCCATGGCCGCCGCCGCGGAGATGGGCGAGACGCCGACAGCCTCACCCGGGTGGACGTTCGAGACGCTGCTGCGCGAACTGGTGGACGAGCGGACCTACCCGCGGCTGCACGCGATCGCCTGGTCCGGCGAGATCGGCGGCGACCCGAGCGGTTTCGACGAACGGGCGGAGTTCCTTCTCGGCGTCGACACCATCCTCGACGGCGTCGCCGTCCTCATCGACCGTTATCGCGGCGCCTCCGATGACGGCCAGGAAACAGCCTCAGCGCGGTGAGGCCAGCATTCTGGCATATGTCATCGCCTCCCGCGTGAGTTCTCGCAGCCTGGCAAGGCTCTTAAAACAGCATCACTGTTGAAATCACAGGAGGCTGAGATGGTAGAAGAACCCGGGCTCACACCGCCCTTTGACCGGCTACCTTTCATCGACGAACACATGTCCCACGTGTCGGCGCCGGCCGAGGCGGTCTGGGCGGTGCTGACCCGGACCGTCCAGACCCGTCTGCGCATCAGGGCACCGATGGCCCGGCTGCTTGGTTCGGAGCCGTCCCGGGCCAGTGGAACGCTGCCCGAACCGGGGTCCGCCGTTCCCGGCTGGACCGTCGCCGACGCGGTCGCGGGTCACCGGCTGGTACTCACCGGGCGGCACCGGTTCTCGCGCTACGCCCTGATCTTCGTGCTGGAGGACGCGCCCGGCGGCAGCACCCTGCGGGTCAGGACACTCGCCGAGTTCCCCGGGCCGGGCGGCCGGATCTACCGGACGTTGGTGATCGGCTCGGGCGGCCACCGCCGGGTGGTGGGCGGGCTGGTGCGCTCGCTGGCCGCGAAGGCGGCGAGCCCGTCCGCCGCTGGTCGCTGACGTCTCGCGCCGGAGCCGGCGGGCCGCGGCAGGCCGACGGAACGCGGTCAGGACATACGCAGCTCGTTGTTCTCGATGGGCTGGTGGCGCAGCAGGCGGACGTCACCGAGATAGTCGGTGGACGTTCGCCACGGGGCGCGGTCGCCCTGGCGGGGTAGCGCGGGCACAACCCGCGTCAGGTAGCCGGCGGCCAGGTCCAGGAAGGGGCGGGTGGTCAGCGGCGGGTCGCCGACCTCGGGGCGGGCGGTGGTGTGGCCGTGGGCGTCCATGTGGGTGAGCAGGCGGGACAGGTACTCGCCGGACAGGCCGATCCTGAGGGTCCACGACGCGTGCGTGTAGCCGACCAGGTAGGCGAGGTTCGGGACGCCGGAGAGCAGCAGACCCTTGTAGACGACCGTGTCCGCCAGGTTCACGGGGGTGTCATCCACGGTGACGCGCACATCGCCGAGGGCCTCGACGTTCAGGCCGGTCGCCGTGACGATGATGTCCGCCGCCAGACGCTCACCGGAGGCGAGCAGCAGCCCGTCCTCGGTGAACGTGGCGATGGTGTCGGTGCGGACCGAGGCGGTGCCGCGGCTGATCGCGGCGAACAGGTCGCCGCCGGGGGCGAGGCACAGGCGCTGGTCCCAAGGACCATAGGGCGGGTTGAAATGGAGGTCGACCGGATAGCCGGCGGGCAGGCGACGGGCGGTGCACCGGCGGATGAACCAGCGGGCCACGGCCGGGAAACGCTGGCAGAACAGCCACAGCGCCTGCTGCCGCAGCAGGTAGAGGGTGCGGGCGACCGTATGCGCGCGCCGATCGCCGAAGGCACGCCGCAGTGCGGCGACCACCCTGTCGCGGGCCGGGATGGCCAGGATGTAGGACGGGGTGCGCTGCAGCATGGTCACGTGTGCGGCGGTGTCGGCGAGCGCCGGGACGAGCGTGACCGCCGTGGCGCCGCTGCCGATCACCACCACCCGTTTTCCGGCGTGGTCGAGATCGGCCGGCCAGTGCTGCGGGTGGACGATCCGCCCACGGAACTTCTCGCTGCCCTCGAAGTAGGGCGTGTGCCCCTCGTCGTAGCGGAAATAGCCGGTGGCGCAGACCAGCCAGGCGCAGGTCAGCGTTCGGCGCTCACCGGTGCCGGAGTCGGCTGTCTCCACCGTCCAGCGCGATCGCGCGGAGGACCAGGCCGCGCCGAGCACCCGGGTGCGCAGCCGGATGGCCCGGTCGAGACCGAGGTCGGCCGCGGTGGCCCGCAGGTAGGCGAGGATCTCCGCGCCGTCGGCGAGCCGGGCCTCGCCCCGCCACGGGGCGAACGCGTAGCCGAACGTGTGCATGTCGGTGTCGGCACGCACCCCCGGATACCGGAACAGATCCCAGGTGCCGCCGAGGGTGTCACGCGCCTCCAGGATCGCGATACGCCGCCCCGAATGATCCCGCCGTAGATGATAGGCCGCGCCGAGGCCGGAAACCCCCGCCCCGACAATCAGCACATCGAGATGTTCCGGTGCCTGGCTCGGTTTTGTCGCCCCGTCCGTTTCCACGCCCACCGCGCGGACCCTACCGGGCGGTGGACGTCACCGGGTGGGGACGATGCCGATCGCGCCACCTTCCGGGCCAAGGCGGTTGAGCAGCAACGGGAGGGCGTGTTCGGCCACGTATTCGTCGACGGCCAGCTGGGCGCCTTTCCACCAGCCGTAGTCGTCGACGATGAGGACGCCGCTGGGGGTCGTGCGCGGGTAGAGATGCTCCATCTCGTGGCGGGTCGACTCATACCAGTCGGTATCCAGCCGCAGCAGGGCGATCCGCTCCGGCGCGTGCTCGGGAACGGTGTCCTCCACCTTTCCCTGGACGAAATGCACCCGCTCGGGTGGATAACCGATCCGGGCGACGTTCTCCCGCACCTGGTCGAGGGAGACGACGCACCAGGCCGAAGCGGCCTGGTCACGATCGGAACGGGCAAGCAGACCGGCGGCGGTCTGCCCGTCGGGCGCGACATCGAGATCGGTCGGCGCGGACATACCCTCGAAGGTGTCAAACAGGTAGAGCCGCCGTGAGGTGTCGCCGAGCTGCAGCAGCGTGCGCGCCGCCGCCATCGTCGAACCGCCCGCCCACACCCCGCATTCGACGATGTCGCCGGGAATCCGGTTCCGCACGACATACCGGATGCCCTGGATGAGCCCGAAGACCTTCGCCTGGTCGGTGAGCGTGAACGGTGCCGACTCGCGGATCGTCGCGAGCGCCTCGGCATCCATCCCCGCCGGCGCCTCCCAGCCCGGTCTACGCGTCACCTCGAACCCGGCGCGTCCCGCCGCCCGCCGCAGGCCGTCCTTGATGACCCGCCTGTTCACCAGCTTCCTGCTCACGAACTGCCTGGTGGCCATGCCTGCCTCCCCGTCCGGCAACCCGGCGACGCCGCCTGCCGGTCGCATCACACCCCGGTGGTGCCGGTTCCTGATATCGCTACATTCACGCTCCTGGGTAAGCAGGCTCTCACGTGGAGCGCACAGTTCGATCGTGCAAAGGCAGCGAGTCGCTGCTGAGAGCCAACCTGGCGCACCTCTCCACCCCAGCGGCGCCGAGTCCACCGCCGACCAGGTTCGGGCCGATCTACGCCGATACCAGGCCAGGAGCCGCCGCCTCGCCCGCGAGAACACCGAGTTTCGGCGCGCCCTCGATCTGCCCCATGCCACCACGACACCAACTGCCGGCAACCGGCCTGCCCACGGCAGTGGAGTAGCTGGATGCGGGCACACGATCCGGGACGGCAGGCGGCGACCAGTACCAGGGCTCCGGCATGCTCGTGTTCTGAACGTGCCCGAGCTACTGGCTGTTGCGAAAGCCCAACGCCGGGAACCGGCCGAGGTCCTGCACGCCCAGTCCACCCGCCGACGGGAAACTTCAGGGCGCCCCTCACCACCAGGGATCTGAGAGTCGTCCATCTGGGTCGAGTCCGAACTGCAGCAACTTCTCCCAGCGTGGATCCTTGTGGCGGATCTCCGCCAGTTCCCTGAGCGCCCTCGTGTCGCCCGCGTCTGTGGCTAGGAATGCCAGCCGTTCGGCATCGTCGGGGTCTCCTCTTTCCTCTCGAAGCGTTGCGAGAGGCCATAGAATGCTGGTATCGCCGGATTCGGCGGCCTGGCGGGCGATGTTCTCGGCTTCGTCGGGGTCTCCGGATTCCTCGCGTAGGCGCGCAGGATCCCAGATAGCGTCAAGGTTTCCAGCGTCTTTGGCCTGATGGTTGTACTGTTCCGCGCCAGCCAGGTCTCCTTGCTTTTCGAGCATCCAGGCGAGGCTTCTCATCGCCTCGGAATTTCCGGCTTTTCCTGCCAGAAGATAGAGTTCCTTGGCGCTGGCATAGTTGTCGGCGAGTTCGCGCATCCGGGCCAGGTGCCACGAGGGATCGGAATCTCCAGATTCGGCGGCCTGGCGGGCGATTGTTTCGGCTCCGTCGGGGTCTCCGGCTTTCTCTCGTATGCGCGAAAGATCAAAGGAGGTGTAAGGATCTCCCGCATCTCCGGCCTGCCGGTACAGGGGTTCTGCTCCATCGAGATCACTGGCATCCTCTCGGAAGATTGCCAGTTCCCGCATGACAGCCGAGTTGCCGGAACGTAGCGCCTGACGGGCGAACTGTTCGGCGCCAGCGCGATCGTCGGCCTTTTCCCGTAGGCGTGCGAGGCCCCAGAGAGCGTACGTATGGCCGGTGTCCAGAGCCCGCCGATATAGCCGCTCGGCGTTCTCGTCATCCCCGGCACTTTCCCGCATCCAGGCCAGTGAGGACAACGGTCCGACATCGCCGGAGTCGGCGGCCCGCTGGGCGACTTGTTCGGCTCCGTCGGGGTCTCCGGTTTCTTCGTGTAGACGCGCCACCTCCCAGAGAGCGTCCTCGTCGCCGGCGTCCGCGGCCTGGAGGTAGAGGTTTTTCGCGCCGTCGACGTCGCCGGCCTTCTCGCGAAGTTCGGCAAGGTGGCTCAACGCTTGGGGGCTCCCTGCCGTCGCGGCCTCGAGGTAGAGATTTTTCGCGCCGTCGAGATCCCCGGCCTCCTCGCGAAGCTGCGCCAGGTCCCACCGTGCCTCGGCTCTGCCGGCATTCCCCGCCCGCCGGTAAAGCTGATCAGCGTGCCGTAGCCTCAGGCGGCTCGCAGCGGATCGGCCTATGGCATGTAGATCTTCGGCAGTCTGGGCGTGACGGCTGACCGCTTCCCAGAACCCTGCGGGTGGAACATAGTAGCAACGAGCACGGAGGATTTTTTCGTCAGGACGGTCGCCCGCGTGGTAACTGGTGGTTGAGGTTGAGGGTGCGGGAACCAGCGCCGGGGCATGGCTGTCTGGTTGCTGATCCGCATGCTCGTAAATCGCCCCGGAAACAGCTTTGATCAACTGATGGTCGTCGCCGACCTGAAACTCGTCGGCCAGAAGAGCGGCGGCGGTGTCCGCAAGCAGAGCAATGGGTATTGGACTGCTATGGCCGAGGCGACGGAGGTCCAGCGTCGCGATAAGTGCCGCGTGTTGCGCCAAACCCTCCCGGCGCAGGATCGAGTCCTTCTCCTCGCGCGACGCGTTCTCGTACTCCGCGATGATCCGCTGCTGTTCCGCGCTGCTGAACACGCGCCACGACGGCAGTGGCGCCGGATCGCGCCGCGGCGCGGAGGACCCAGCCGAACTCGACTGCGACTCTGGCTCCATGCACACAAAAATCTCCGATCACGACCCTGTAGCCAACGTACACCGAGCAGACGTCTCACCCAAGACGGCCCCAGGGGTGGGGTGAGCTCGACCGGAGGCCCTGGGTGCAGCTCCGGAAGGATGGCATGGTGGGCGTGCATTCTCGACCAGTATCGCGAATGCACGCCCACCGAAAACCCTGGTCGAGCTACCGACCCCTGGCGTCCCCCTGCCTTATTCTGTCAATAATTGTGATCACGATTGCCGCGGAGATCGGAAATACAAGAATCAGCAGCCAGGCACTGATTCTAATTCCTACCACAACCAGCAAAACGGCCAGAATTATGCAGCTCAGGTGGACGGGAGATCTAAGTATTTGACGTAGAATTTGAGATGCAGTCATCATGGCCTCCAGTATCTCCGGCGAGTTACCATCCTTCGAAGAATCCGGGAAGCACTACCCCTAAATCGTAGTCCCGCCGAGGCCCGCTGGACCACCCTTCCGACGTAAACCCCACCGGAGTTTGAGGCGGCACCCACCCCCGCTGCCGAAGCATATCCGCCCCGCGTGTGCCTACCGGCACCTACTCGATAAGATGCCGCGCCTCCCGCGGCACCAATTCCGGCCGCAATAGCGTATCCTGCCACTGCGCCGGCGCACACCCCTGCCGTCGCGGCAATACAAACGGTACCCGCCACAAAGGCTGCGCCCGCTATAGCAACCTGGGCTGCCTCTCTCCAATGGCGCGTCACTCGACGAACAGTTTTCTTCCACCATTTTCTACCGTTGAGGTCGAAGGTGTTGTGGGGGTCCTGGTGGGCGCAGTCGTAGGGATTGTCGGAGCTGCCGGCTTCGGGGTCGGTCTGGAGGAAGCGGCCCAGTGACGGGTCGTAGAGGCGGACGCCCATGAGCGTGAGACCGGCCAGGCCGAGATCCGCCGCCTCGCCCGCGAGAACACCGAGCTGCGACGCACCCTCGACCTCCTGCGCGCCACCGGCGCACCACCCGCCGGCAACCGGCCCGCCCACGGCGACCGCGGCAACTGGATGTCCACGGTCCGTGACCGTGCTGTCCGTCCACTGCGAGCGGGATCCTCGCCCATGTGTGACGATAGGAGTCGTGGAGTCAGCTGGGACGCTGTCGGGAATGCCATCGGCATGACCAGCCGGGAAGCGGAGGAAAAATTCCGCCCGGATCTGGATCAGTAGCAGCGGTTGATCCGATGCCGGCCGGCGAGGGGGATCTGCCGGTGATCGTTCGACCGCTCGCGGACATTGTTGCGCACCGGTCGTGGGTGCGGTTCCTTGCTTTCACCGCCGGTGGCCGCATGCTGATCACGGCTGACAGCGACGGCGGAATCGTCCTGTGGGATCTCGAGAATCCGGCCCGTCCATGCTCGTACGGCACGTTTCCCAGATCCGCTGCGGCCAAGGCACATCAGGAAGATCGGTGCGCCGGAGGAGTTTCGATATCTTGACCTCGGAACCTCCATAAGGCTCCCGCGTTCGCCGGTGGCCGACCGGGGCCATCCGAACGCCGGAGAAGGGTTCGAATTTGGGTGTCGATATCATGCGATAAAAACGATGAGTGAATCGCACGGAACCACCTTGCCAAAAACAGCCAGATCGGCCAGCAGATAACGCTTTCCATCTGCGTCGGACACCTCTCGCATTACACCCTTCTCGCTGGGGCCGACAGAACCCAGGAAGCCACTGGAAGGAAACATCGAGAACACCTTCGGGGCATCAGCTCCGTCGGCGAGTGGGCCGAACCTGAAGGTGTAGGTTCCTGGGCCGGTGACGTTCACGGGAGCCGAGGCGTACGCCCAGTCTCCGTAGTTCGCTACTTTCTCACCGCCGGGGCCCGTTTCATGGGATCGCTTGTACTCCCGGTATTCCTCGAGCTTCTGGGAGATGTCCGCCGCGGTGAGCCTCGCGCAGGCTCCGGCAGTAGCAGTGGCGGCGGGGCGCACGCTCGCGTTCTCGGAGCCCTGCCCACAGCCAGCGACCGCCATGGTGATCGCCACCGAAGTCGCGATCACCGTGAAGAGTTTCCCCGTTCTCATCCGACCCCCAGCTGACATGCGCACGGCAGGCGAAAGACAACGAGCCCACGCGGACCGCACCCGGATGGGCACGGGCCATGCGTCGCCAGCCGTCTCCAGGCTCAGGAGGCGGGGCGGGCGGCCAGGTGGGCGAGGTAGTGGGCGAACATGCGGATGCCGCCGGCGGCCTGGGTCCAGTCGTAGTGCTCGTTGGGGGCGTGGTAGCCGTGGCTGGGCAGGCTCAGGCCCATCAGGATGACGGGGGCCTTGAGGTACTGGTCCATGGTGAGGACGGCGCCGATGGAGCCGCCTTCGCGGACGAAGGCGGGGCGGCGGCCGAAGGCGTATTCGACGGCGTCCGCGGCGGCGTCGGCGTAGGGGCCGGTGCGGGGGCCGAGGTACGGGGGCATCGCGGCCTCGAGTTCCACGACGGCGTCGGGGTGGCGGGCGGTGATGAAGTCGCGGATCAGCGTGAAGACGGCCTGCGGGTCCTGATGGGGGACGATCCGGGTGCTGAGCTTCGCGGTGGCGAACGGCGGCACGATGGTCTTCACACCGGGGCCGGTGTAACCGCCGGTCAGGCCGTGCACCTCGAAGGTCGGTTCGGCCATGATGCGGCGCACGACCTCGCGGACGTCGGTGGTCCGTAGCGAGGTCAGGCCGTGGGCGGCCATGAAGGTCTCGACGTCGAAACCGGAGGCGACGAAACCGTCGAGTTCGTCGTCGGCGACGGGAGCGACGGCGTCGGCGAAACCGGGGATGAGGACCCGTCCGGTGGTGGCGTCGACGCATTCGGCGATGAGCCCGGCGAGTTCGGTGAGCGGGTTGCGGGCCGGGCCGCCGGTGAGCCCGGAATGGGTGTCGTTGTGGCCGGTGGTGAGGGTGACCTCGAAGGTGACCAGGCCGCGCAGGCCGTAGTCGATGGCCGGGCGGTCCGCGGCGATCCAGATCGAATCGGAGACCAGCACGACGTCGGTGGAAAGCCGCGGTAGTTCGGCGCGGACGAACTCCTCGAAGTTCGGACTGCCGATCTCCTCCTCGAGCTCCCAGACGAACCGGATGTTGACCGGCCATTCGTGTCCGACGGCGAACTGGGCGGCCTGCAGAGCGGTCAGCGCCGGACCCTTGTCGTCCGTGCTGCCCCGACCGGAGTAGCGGTCACCGGCGATGGTCAGGCGGAACGGTTCGGTGTGCCACTGCGCCCGGTCTGCGGGCTGGACGTCGAGATGGTTGTAGATCGTCACGGTCGGGAGGTCCGCGCCGGCGTGGTGTTCGCCGACGACGACCGGGTTGCCGGGGGTCGCCACGATCCGCGCGGACAGGCCCGCGTCGCGCAGCAGGGTAGCCGCGTGCTCGGCCGTGCGCGCGATGTCGGCGGCGCGCGCCGGATCGGCGCTGACCCCGGGGATACCGACCAGTTCGGCGAGGCGGCGCTCGAACTCCGGCCGGCTCTCGGAGACATATCCCCCGAGCCCTCGCAGCAGCGCGTCGCCACTGGCGATGGTGCCGGCGCCGGTGGCGGGGGCACTGGTGGCGGAGGCGCTGGACGGGGCATGGGGCGCGCGGCTGTCAGCCATCCGCCGATCGTACGGACCGTCGCCACACGAGCCGTCACCGAGGTTCACCGCGTCGCTCACCGTCCGCCTCACACGGTCCTCACACCGCCGCGGTGGTGTTCTCGGGGTGCCCGCGCGACCACCTCGGAAAGGTATGTGCATGCGGTCGTCCGTCTCTCGTCTACTGCCTGGTGATGAGCCCGTCGCCGCGAAGGTTCCCGAGATCACCGGCCTGTTCTGGACCATCAAGATCCTTTCTACCGGGATGGGTGAGGCCACGGCCGACTTCCTCGCGTCGGTGAACCTCGTCCTCGCCGCGGCGGTCGGACTGTGCGGGTTCGCGACCGCCCTGTGGTTGCAGTTGCGGAGCCGGCGCTACCAGGCCTCGGTCTACTGGTTCGCGGTGGTGATGCTCGCCGTGTTCGGGACGATGGCCGCCGACGGGCCGCCGATCGGGCATGTCGGCTCGACGGTGTTCTACGCCCTCGTGCTCGCCGCCGTGCTGTGGCGCTGGCACCGCACCGAGGGCACGCTGTCGATCCACTCGATTGTCACCCGTCGTCGCGAGCACTACTACTGGACGACGGTGCTCGCCACGTTCGCGCTCGGCACCGCGCTGGGCGATCTGACCGCCGACACGCTGCACCTGGGGTACCTGGCGTCCGCACTGATGTTCACCGCGATCATCGCGGTGCCGGCGTTCGCCCGGCGCTGGTACGGGCTCGGCGAGGTCGCCGCGTTCTGGGCCGCCTACGTGGTGACCCGTCCGCTGGGTGCCTCGTTCGCCGACTGGCTCGGCAAACCGGTGCACCGCCATGGCCTCGGCCTTGGGGACGGGGTGGTCAGCGCCCTCGCGACGGTGGTCATCGTCGGGCTCGTCGCCTACGCGGCCCGCACCCGCGCCGACGTCCAGGCCCCGCGGCTCGACCCGCCAGCTGGAACGACCGGGATGGCAAGGGCGACAGGGGCGGCTGGAACAGCAGGGGTGGCAGGGCTGTGACCGGGGAGTTCGCGCACGAGGTGCTGCGCCGGTACGGGTTCGGACGGGTGGTGCCGATCGACCGCTACCTCCTCCCGATCACCCTGGTCATCATCGCCATGTCGGCGATCCCCGTCCTGCGCGAGTACCGATCCGGACGGCGCGCGGCGCGCCCGCGCGGCTGAGGGCGCCCCCGCGAGGTGACCCGCGGCTCGGACGCGTACGCACGGTGTTCTACTGTGCGGATCGCAGCAGACCATCCCGGGGCAGACGGGTCGGGTCGCCGGCGTGGCGGCACCGCCCGCCCGGTCCACCGAACGCGCGGCCAGCCGCCGCGCCTGGATCCCTGAAGGTATCGATCACGTGAGCTCCATCAGCGTCGGCCAGGCCGTGCTCCTCGGCATCGTCGAGGGCCTGACCGAATTCCTCCCGGTCTCCTCGACCGGCCACCTGAAGATCACCGAAGGTCTGCTGGGCATCAAGGTGGACGACAAGGCGGTCGTCGGATTCACCGCCGTGATCCAGGTCGGTGCGATCGCGGCCGTCCTGGTCTACTTCTTCAAGGACATCCGCCGCCTGGTCACCGCCTGGTTTCGCGGTCTGCGCGATCCCGCGGCCCGGCAGAACCACGACTACGCCTTCACCTGGTGGGTCATCTACGCGACGATCCCCGTCGTTCTCGTCGGCGTCGCCGCGAAACCGCTCATCGACGGTCCACTCGCCTCGTTGTGGGTGGTCGCCGCGTCACTGGTGGCCGGCAGCGGACTCATGTGGTTCGCCGACCGTTATGGCCGGCACAAGCGCGGCGAGGACGACATCAGCCTGCCCGACACCCTGATCGTGGGTTCGGCGCAGATCCTCGCCCTGCTCTTCCCCGGTTTCTCCCGCTCCGGCGCCACCATTTCCACCAGCCTCATCCGCGACCTCGACCGTGTCGCCGCGACCCGACTGTCGTTCTTCCTGTCCATTCCCACCCTGACCGGCGCTGGTCTCTACGAACTCAAGGACGCCGTCGGTGGCGGTGTCTCCGCCTTCCCGCTGGCCGTCGGCACCCTCGTCTCGTTCGTCGTCGCCTACGCCTCGATCGCGTGGCTGCTCAAGTACGTCGCCGCGCACAACTTCGACGCCTTCGTCGCCTACCGTCTCGTCATCGCCGCCCTGCTGGTCGGCCTGCTCACCACCGGCGCCCTCACCGCCTGACCCATCCCGCACCCCCGCACCCCCGCACCCCAAGCAGCACCGCAGCACCGCAGCACCGCACTCCCAGCAGCACAGCAGCACCAGATCCGGCCGAGGCCCGCGCGAGGACACGGGCACCAGGTCCCACACGGGCCTCGGCGGGACGATCCACGACGTCGAGGACGTCGCGTGGCCGGTCGGCCGCCCCGCCACCGGCGGGCACCCGATCCGCCACCGCCCTGGTTCGGCGAGTTTCCGACTATCGCGACACCGGCCGACACAAAACCAGAAAATCAATACGGGCCCGGACGATCTGATGTTCCGGCCTCGACCTTCGGACAATGGCACCTAAGGGCTCGGGCATCCGAGGTAACGGCCCGGCCGCCGTCCGCCGTGGCGACTGCCGGCGACCGCTCACGACCGGTGGACGGCACCGTTGGGCGACCGGATTGCCGACCGGTGCGCCACCCGTTAAGAAAATCCGTAGCGGAAATTCCGACGCCGGCACCGGCGCTTCCCCGGACGGGCCGTCGGCGCAGTTTTTACGGCCCGTCGAAGGTGGGTCTCCCGGCACCCTGGTTGTAGTGTCAACCTGGCGTGATTATCGCCACGGCACATTCGCCGGACGGCCGTGGAAAATCGGTCGTGACGGCCGGTCAGATCAGCTTCCGGCCGCTCGACGCCGATTCACGTCGGCGTAACCACCGACATGGAAAACAGGGGGGTACTTCGCCGGACGGACCGGCGACACCGCCCTACGGCACGCGGCGGCCGTCCTCGCGGACCGCTTACCCCGACCCGACGCGACGTCCTGACCGGCAGCTGTCGCCTCGCGTGGTCGGACGGGCGTGGTCCGGATGGGGCGGGTGCCGCGGCGTCCGTCCTGGCGTTTCTCTGATTTTCGTTGCCCAGTCCGAAGGTGGGTCATGACCATCGTCCACGACAGTGTGCCGACCGATCTTGTCGGGTCGGTGGGCCTTCGCGGCCCGCGCCGTGACCCGGCGCCGTTGCTGCCTGACGCCGAACCGTTGCAGGTGCTCGGCACCAGGGCCGCGGTGACCGGCGACCCGGACCTGGCCCTTGACCTGTATCGCCGGCTCGTCCTCGGCCGTCGCTTCAACCGGCAGGCCACCACGCTGACCCGGCAGGGTCGCCTCGCGGTGTACCCGGCGTCCACCGGGCAGGAGGCCTGCCAGGTGACGGCGGCGATGGTGCTCGCCGACCAGGACTGGCTGTTTCCCAGCTACCGGGACACCCTCGCCGTGGTGGCGCGCGGGGTGGCTCCGATCGACGCGCTGACCCTGATGCGCGGGCATTCGCACTGCGGCTACGACCCGTACGAGCATCGGATCGCGCCGCTGGCGACGCCGCTTGCCACCCAGGCCGTGCACGCCGTCGGGCTCGCCCACGCCGCCCGGTTGCGGGCTGCGGCCGACCCCCGGGCGTCCGCCGCCAACGTGGTGGCGTTGGCGCTGGTGGGTGACGGGGGGACCTCCGAAGGCGACTTCCACGAGGCCCTGAACTTCGCGGCTGTGCTGCGCGCGCCGGTGGTGTTCCTC
Source organism: Frankia umida (assembly GCF_023242945.1). Taxonomy (NCBI): domain Bacteria; kingdom Bacillati; phylum Actinomycetota; class Actinomycetes; order Frankiales; family Frankiaceae; genus Frankia; species Frankia umida. The sequence goes on along the minus strand of NZ_JALKFT010000011.1, from coordinate 81,843 downwards.
GTGCAGAACAACGGCTATGCCATCTCGGTGCCGCTGGCCAAGCAGACGGCGGCACCGACGCTGGCGCACAAGGCCGTCGGGTACGGGATGCCCGGACGCCTCGTCGACGGCAACGACGCCCTCGCCATGCACCAGGTGCTCACCGAGTCCGTCGCGCACGCCCGGGCCGGACGCGGACCGGTGCTGGTCGAGGCCATCACCTACCGGCTGGAGGCGCACACCAACGCCGACGACGCCACCCGCTACCGCAGCACCGCCGAGGTCGACGACTGGCGGACCCGCGACCCGCTGACCCGCCTCGAAGCACACCTGCGGGCCCACGGCCAGCTCACCGACGCCACCGCCGAGCGGCTCGCGGCGCAGGCCGAGGAGCTCGCCGCCGAGATCCGCGCCCAGTTCGACGCGGCCCCCGAGCCCGACCCGCGGTCGCTGTTCGCGCACGTCTACGCGACGCCGACCAGCCAGCTGCGTGAGCAGGCCGCCGACCTGGACGCCCGGCTGGCCCTCGACGCCGAGTTCGCCGCCGACAACTCCCACAGCTTCGACCACACCGACCACACCGACCATGCCGACCACGCCGCTGAGGGCGCTGGCGGCCAGCTGGACCGTGACCACGACGGTAGGGGGGACCTCCGATGAGCGGCGCCGCGGCAGTGACCTCGGAGCCGGCCAGGACGCCGGCCAGGACGCCGGCGGGGAGGCCGGTCGGGTTGCCCGCGGGCGAGCCGGCGGCGACGTCCATGACGATGGTCAAGGCGCTCAACCTGGCGCTGCGCGACAGCCTGCGGGACGACCCGACGGTGCACATCCTCGGCGAGGACGTCGGGGCGCTCGGCGGTGTCTTCCGGGTCACCGACGGCCTGGCCGCCGAGTTCGGCCCGGACCGCTGCCTGGACACGCCGCTGGCCGAGGCCGGCATCCTGGGCACCGCCATCGGCATGGCCATGTACGGGCTGCGCCCGGTGGTGGAGATGCAGTTCGACGCGTTCGCCTACCCGGCGTTCGAGCAGCTCTTCTCGCATGTGGCCAAGATGCGCAACCGCACCGGTGGACGGATGGCCCTGCCGATCACCATCCGGGTGCCCTACGGCGGTGGGGTCGGCGGGGTCGAGCACCACAGTGACTCCAGCGAGGCGTACTACGCGCACACACCGGGTCTGCACGTGGTCACCCCGGCGACGGTCGCCGACAGCTACGGCCTGCTGCGCGCCGCGATCGCCTCGGACGACCCGGTCATCTTCTGCGAACCCAAGCGCCTGTACTGGACGACCGCCCCCCTCGAGGAGACCGCGCCGATCGGACGGGCGGTGGTGCGCCGAACCGGGACGTCCGCCACGTTGCTGACCTACGGACCGAGCCTGCCGATCTGCCTGGAGGCGGCGCGGGCCGCCGAGGAGGAGGGCTTCGACCTCGCCGTGGTCGACCTGCGGTCGCTGGTGCCCTTCGACGACGAGACGGTCAGCGCCGCGGTGCGGGCCACCGGACGCGCCATCGTCGTGCACGAGGCCAGCGGCTTCGGCGGGATCGGCGCGGAGATCGCCGCCCGGGTCACCGAGCGTTGCTTCCACCAGCTCGCCGCCCCCGTCCTGCGCGTCACCGGCTACGACATCCCGTATCCCCCGCCAATGCTCGAGAAGCACCATCTGCCCAGCGTCGACCGCATCCTGGATGCCGTCGCCCGACTTCAATGGGAGCAGTAGCCCGTGCCCGCGGTTCGCGAGTTCCCCCTGCCCGACCTCGGTGAGGGCCTGGTGTCCGCCGAGGTGGTCCGCTGGTTCGTCCAGGTCGGGGACGTCATCACCATCGACCAGCCCGTCGCCGAGGTCGAGACCGCCAAGGCCGTCGTCGAGGTCCCCTGCCCGTACGCCGGCGTCGTCACCTCCCTCGCGGGCCCCGCCGGCACCGGCGTCCTCGTCGGCGCCCCCCTGATCACCATCGCCACCCCCGCCCCGGACGGCACCCCCGGCCCGACCAGCACCACTGGCCCGACCGGCACCAGTAGCCTGCCCGGCACCAGTAGCCCGGACGGCACCGCTGGCCCGGACGGACCAGGGCGTGCGCGTGGCCTGAAGCTCCACCCGTCCGCCGAGAGCCCGGACGGGCCAGGCAACATCCTGGTCGGGTACGGCGTGAGCACCGAGCCCGACCGGCGCCGCCCGCGGCGTCGACGTCCCGTCAGCGCCGACAGCGGTGTCGGTCGCAGCACGGTCATCCCGATCCCCCGGCCCGAGGTCACCCTCCGCCCCGGCCACCACGGCACGCTCCCCGGCACCCACCCCGCCAGCGCCCAGAGCACCGGTGCCCAGACCACCGGTGCCCAGACCACGGACAGCCAGACCGCCGACGCTCGGTTCGCCGCGGCGGGACGGTCCGCCGTGGCGGTGGACGCCGGCGGCTCCCGGACCGGGCGTGCCGGGTCGCTCTCGGTCGTCTCGCCATTGGTGCGCCGGCTGGCCCGCGACCACGACGTCGACCTGCGGACGCTGCACGGCAGCGGACCCAGCGGCCTGATCATGCGCCGCGACGTCGAGGGCGCCATCGCCGCCCCGCGGCCCCGGCCCGCCCCCGACGCACCCCTCCCACCACCCCTCGCACCCCTGGCACCCCTGGCACCCCTGGCACCGGCAGCAGCGCTCGCGCCCGCGGTGCCGATCGCGGCGCCGTTGTCGGCCGCGGCCTCGCCGGTCACGGCGGTGCGTGGCCCGATCGGGCCGGACGGCGTGGAGACGTTCGACGTGCTGCGGCGGCGGGCGGCGCAGGTGTACCGGCGCAGTCGCCGCGAGGTGCCCGACACGACCTGCTGGGTGGACGCGGACGCCACCGCCCTGCTCGCGGCGAAGGACACGCTCAACGCGGGCGGCGCCGAGCCGCGCATCGGACTGCTGGCGATCCTCGCCCGGGTGTGCGTCGCGGCCCTGCTGCGGGCACCGGAGCTGAACTCGTCCGTTGTCACCGACGACGACGGTGAGGCGACGGGCATCCGCCACCACGACGGCGTCCACCTCGGCTTCGCCGCCCAGACCCCACGTGGCCTCACGGTCCCGGTCGTCCGCGACGCCCACCGGCGCACCACCGCCGAACTCGCCACCGAGATCACCCGCCTGACGGGGGCGGCCCGCGCCGGTCGGCTCACCCCGGCCGAGCTCACCGGCGGGACGTTCACGCTGAACAACTACGGCGTGTTCGGTGTCGACGGGGCCACGCCGATCATCGCCCCTCCGCAGACGTCGATGCTCGGTGTCGGACGAATCCTCGAGCGACCCTGGGTGGTGCGGGGAGCACTGGCCGTCCGCAGCGTCGTGCAGCTGTCGTTCACCTTCGATCACCGGGTGTGTGACGGTGCGACGGCCGGGGCGTTCCTGCGCTTCGTCGCCGATGCCACCGAGGACCCGACGGCGCTCCTGCGTCACCTGTGACCCGCGGTTCCCGATGACCAGCTCCGAGCAGTCCGTCGATCACCTGCCGTCCGTGCCCTACCTCCTGTCCGTGACGCCCGCGGGCGCCGCCCGTTCCACAAGGAGGTCTGCCGTGCCCGTGCGGGCCCGTTATACCTATCTCGGCCCCGAGGGGACCTTCAGCGAGATCGCCCTACGGACGCTGCCCGAGGTGGCGAACGCCGACCTCATCCCGTCCACGTCGGTCACCGCCGCCCTGGACGCGGTGCGCTGCGGGGAGGCCAGCGGCGCCCTGGTCCCCATCGAGAACTCCGTCGAAGGCGCCGTCACCACCACCCTGGACGAACTCGCCACCGGCCAGCCCCTGCTGATCGACCGGGAGGTGGTGCTGCCGATCAGCTTCGCGCTGCTGGTCCGCCCGGGCACCCGGCTGGACGAGATCAAGACCGTCACCGGCCATCCTGTCGCGCAGGCCCAGGTCCGCCGCTGGCTGGCCACCTACCTGCCGTACGCCGAGTGGGAGTCCGCCGCCTCCAACGCCGAAGGTGCCCGTCTGGTCCGCGACGGCCGCTTCGACTGCGCCTTCGCCGGCGCGTTCGCCGCCCGCCGCTACGGCCTCGAGGCGCTGCTCACCGACATCAACGACGTCGCCGGCGCCACCACCCGCTTCGTCCTGGTCGCCCGGCCCGGACCCCTCGGCCTGCCCACCCGCGCGGACAAGACCTCCGCCGTGGCCTGGCTCGCCCACAACCATCCCGGTGCGCTGCTCGAACTGCTGCAGGAATGGTCCGTGCGGGGGGTGAACCTGCTGCGGATCGAATCCCGTCCCACCGGTGAGGGCCTCGGCCAGTACTGCTTCTCCTTCGACGCCGAAGGCCACGCCAGCGACCGTCGGGTCGCCGAGGCGCTCATGGGCCTGCACCGGCTGTGCCCGAAGGTCCGTTTCCTCGGCTCCTACCCGCGGGCCGGCGAGTCCCGCCCCCGGCCCCGGCCACGCCCACGCCCCTGGCCGCAGGGTCGCGCGATGGGTGCGACGACGGTCCCGGCCCTGGGTCCGGCCGGTGTGCCGGCGAGGGGGGCGGTGCCGGGTCCGCGAGACCCCGACCATGACGACGATCCGGCCTACACGCGCGCCGCGGCCTGGCTGGCCCGTTGCCTCGACGGCCCCGAGGCCGCCAATCCCCGCGAAGCCGCCTGACCCTCTGGTGGGATGCCCGTGCGGGCCATCCACCCGCGTCCGCCCATCCGAGCCATCCAGGTGACGCGCACATCCTCGCTCACCCGGTCAGGGGCACCTTCGTCCGCCCAGACGGGGAGGACCTCCGTCCACCCCCGCACGCACTGAGCACCGATCCGCACGGCCGGCTCCCCCGTCCCCGCGTCACCCGCTCCACCCCGCGCCGCTCGTGCCGCGCCGCGGCCGATCCAGGTCACTCCTAGTGGATCTTCGGCCGCACCCGTCGTCCACGTGCTGTCCTCACGCAACCACCAGGCGTGCCCCTGGCGGCGTCATCGCTGCCAGGGGCTGCGCCCAGTGACGGAGCTGGACGAAGGGTCGGCGACCTGCCTCCCGCGCCAGCGAACGCCCCTACACCTCCAGGCGATAACTCTGGGTTATCAGAGGGGTGCATTCGACTCTGCCATCCGGCGATGTCGAGGTCGCAGAAGACCGCATCGACGCGACGAATGCTCCGGGACGGATACCGCCGGGACGACCGAAGGCCGGGTGGGGTCCGGCCCGGGAGACGCCGGTGAGGCGAGGGCGGACGGGGGCCGCGGGCCGGGGAGGTGGGGGGCGGGCGGCGGGGTAGGGCGGGCGTGGATGACAGGGTGACAGAACGGGCCGATCAGGGCATCGCCGTAGTCTGCTTGTGAGCCGTGCACGGATGGGATGACCGTTTGGCCGCTGATGAGCTGACGAGCCGAGGTAGTGAAGTGAGGATGCCGTGAAGGTGGTGGCGGTCGCCAGTTACAAGGGTGGGGTGGGCAAGACGACGCTCACGGCCAACATCGGGACGGCGATCGCGCGGCTCGGCAAGCGGGTGCTGATGGTGGATCTGGACCCGCAGGCGAACCTGACCTTCTCCTTCTACCGGCCGCAGGTCTGGCGCACGGAACTGGCCGATCAGCGACGCACGGTCAAGGCGTGGTTCGAGACCTGGCGGCCGGACACCACGGCGCCGTCGTTGCAGGGGTACATCACGACGCCGCCCGAGGCGGCCGAGGCGATCAGCGCGGGCGGCGGGCAGCTGGACCTGATCGCGTCCCATCTGGCGCTCGGCGACGTCGAGATGGATCTGACCGCACGTCTTGGCGGGGCGCAGGCGCATCGCTCGACCCGGCACTACTTCGACGTCTACCAGCGGCTGTCCCACGGGCTCGAGTCGCTGGACGCCGACGCCTACGATCTGGTGGTGATCGACTGCCCGCCGCACTTCGGCGTCGTCACGAGGGCGGCGATCGCGGCGTGCGACCATGTGCTGATTCCGGCGCGTCCCGACCTGCTCTCCACCCTCGGGATCGAGCACATGCTGGGCAAGCTCAGCCGGTTCGTCTGGGAGTTCAACCGGGTCGCCGAGCTGCAGTCGGGACTGCGTCCGGCGGTCAAGAAGCTCGACCCGCGGGTGCTCGGTGTCGTGCTCATCATGGTGCAGTACTACCGGGGACGGCCCACGAGCTTCCTGCGCCGGCACATCGACCAGATCGACGAGCTCGGCGTGCCGGTGTTCACCGCGATGCTGCGGGCGAGCAACCGGGCGTTCGCCGGCAGCGCCGACGCGCAGCTGCCCGCGGTGCTGTCGATGGAGACGCCGTACGAGGTCGCCCGGGAGCTCGTCGACCTGGTGGAGGAGTTCCTGCGCCGGCTCGGTGCCTCCGGTCTCGGCTCCGAGGGCCTGCGCGGCTGGCGCGGCGACATCTGACCCCGAACGGCTGGACCCCGAACGGCTGGACCCCGAACGGCTGGACCCGGGCTGCTTCCCGAGTGCGGGTCGGGTGGACGCGCGGCCGGTGACAGGTGCTGTCCTTGCGTCACGTAGTTGGATTCTCTACGTTGAGGAAGGACGTTCGAACGGTCATCCCGTTCGGGCGCATCGACCGCCGACATCGACCGCCGACCGAGGAGTGTCCACGCGTTCCGTGCAGGAATCGTCGAGCGCAGGTCGGCGGGTCGAACCGGAATTCCCGGATCGTGCACCGTGTCAGGTGTTGCGGGTACGAGACGAGTGATGCCACAGAACCCCGGCGACCGACGGCATCCGCCGGTTCGGGCGCCCGAACCCGGCCGGCCGCCCACGCGCGTCCGCGAAAGCGAGCGGTGCCGGGAGAACGGGAGGAACCGTGTCCCAGGCGACCACACCCCAGTCCACCGCGGGCTCGAACACCCCTGGCTCGAACACCCCTGACGCGAAAACCGCAGGCCCGAGCACCGCGAGCCCGGCGGCCATGGCCCCGTCCCCGCGCGCGGGCAAGCCGTTGATCGTGGCGGTCGTCGGGTCGGGGCCGTCGGGGTTCTACGCGGCGAGCTCGCTGTTGGAGCAGACGGCGGTGCCGGTGCGGGTGGACATGTTCGAGCGGTTGGCGACGCCGTGGGGGCTGGTGCGTTCGGGGGTCGCGCCGGACCATCCGAAGATCAAGACGGTGTCGGGTGTGTACGAGCAGATCGCCGCGCACGCGAACTTCCGGTTCTTCGGCAACGTGCACATCGGGCGGGACATCACCCGCGAGGAGCTCACCGCCCGCTACGACGCGGTGCTCTACGCGGTCGGCACGCAGACCGACCGGCGTCTGGGCATTCCCGGTGAGGACCTGCCGGGCAGCGTGTCGGCGGTCGACTTCGTCGGCTGGTACAACGGCCATCCCGAGTACGCCGATTTCAGCTTCGACCTGAGCGGCGAGCGCGCGGTGGTGATCGGCGCGGGCAACGTGGCGCTCGACGTGGCCCGGCTGCTGTGCTCACCGGCGCAACGGCTCGGGCGCACCGACATCGCCGACCACGCGCTGACGGCGCTGCGGGACAGCAGCATCACCGAGGTCATGGTGGTCGGTCGCCGGGGCGCCGCGCAGGCCGCGTTCACCACACCCGAGCTGCGGGAGCTGCCGGAGTTCACCGAGTCCGGGGTGGACGTCGACCCGGCCGAGGTGGGGCCACAGCCCGGTGAGGAGGCGCTCTCGCGTGCCGCGAAGCGTAACCTCGCCGTCCTGCGTGGGTACGCGGACACGCCGGCGGCCCCCGGGCGGCGGCGCGTGGCGCTGCGTTTCCAGCGCACCCCACTGGAGATCCGGGGGGACGGCCGGGTGGAGGAGGTCGTGTTCGCCCGCAACGCGCTGACCGTGGGTGAGGACGGCTGGGTCGGCGCCGTCGACACCGGCGAGCGGGAGACGGTGCCGGCGAACCTGGTGCTGCGGGCCGTGGGCTACCGGGGGGTCGCCTTCGGCGGGCTGCCCTTCGACGAGCGGCGCGGGGTGATCGCGAACGAGCGGGGCCGGGTCACCGGGGCCGAACGCGAGTACGTCGCCGGCTGGATCAAGCGCGGGCCGACGGGCATCATCGGCACGAACCGCAAGTGCGCCGCCGAGACGGTGGCCCGGCTGTTCGCCGATCTCGCCGAGGGCTCGCTGCGCCGCCACGATCGTGGGGTGGCCTTCGACCACGACGTCGAGATCGTCAGCTGGCTGCTCGAACGGCAGCCGCACCTGGTCACCGAGGAGGGCTGGCAGCTCATCGACGCCGCCGAGCGGGCCGCGGGCGCCGCCAGCGGCCGGCCGCGGGTCAAGCTGGTCCTCACCGACGAACTGCTCGACATCGCCCTGGAACGCCAGTCCGTCACCCCCAGGTGACCCGTGCCGGTCTGGCACCGACGGGGGGCGGGACGCGGGGCGTCGGTCACCTTGCGCCGGACCGACGTGCGCGCTTCCGCGCTCGCGGTCGTCACGACGGTTTAATCAGCGCGAATTACGGAACAATGCCTCATCGAATTCCGCGAAGGCGGTTGGAGCATGACCGACTTCAATTGTCTTCCATACCTCATTTCGGGTTCGACCTCGTGAAGGCGACGCCCGTTCGGGGTATGACGTGTTCAGGCCCGCACGAGAAACCAGGGAATGGAGCATCACAATGAGCCTGAGCATCCGTAACCAGCTGCCCGGCACCGTCGCCGACATCACCGAAGGGGCGGTGATGAGCACCGTGACCGTCACGCTCGCCGGCGGTCAGACGGTCACCGCGGCGGTCACGGGCGCGGCCGTTGAGGACCTCGGGCTCAAGCCCGGCGCACCGGTCGAGGTGCTGGTGAAGTCCAACGAGGTGGCCCTGGCCACCGGGGACGTGTCGGGGCTGAGCATCCGCAACCAGCTGCGCGGCACGGTGGCAAGCGTCGAGTCGGGCAACGCCATGTCGGTCGCGCGGGTCACCCTCGACGGCGGCGGCGAGCTCACCTCGGCGATCACGCTGGCCTCGGTGCTCGACCTTCAGCTCGCCGCCGGTTCCGCGGTGACCGCGCTGGTCAAGTCCACCGAGGTCGCCCTGAGCACCGTCTGAGACGGCTCCCAGGCCGACAACGATCCACAGCGGCCGACAGCCGCCCCCGCCCACCGGGTTTCCGCCTGCCGGTGGGCGGGGCGCCGATCAGCCGCCGCGGGCCTTCACGAGGGCACCGCGGTTGACCTTGGTCGCCTCGCTGCGGGGGATCGCGTCGACCACCTCGACCGTCTTCGGCACCTTGTAGGCGGCGAGACGGCTCCTGGTGAAGGTGCGGATCTCCTCGGTGGTCGGCGGGGCGGCCGCGTCGGTCGGCGCGATGATCGCGTGGACGCGACGGCCCCAGCTTTCGTCGCGCAGGCCGACGACCACCACGTCCGAGACGCCGGGATGGTCGATGATCGCGGCTTCCACCTCGGCGGGGAACACGTTCGCCCCACCGGTGACGATCATGTCGACCCGACGGTCGACCAGGTAGAGGTAGCCGTCGGCGTCGAGGTAGCCGAGGTCGCCGGCGCTGGCGAAGCCGTCCGGTGTGCTGGGCAGGCGCGGTGCGTCGCCGACATAGGTGTAGGCGGGGGATGTGGCACTACGCAGGTAGATGTCGCCGATCTCGCCGAGCGGCAGCACCTCGCCGTCCGGCCCCAGCACGCGCATCTCGGTGTCGCCGAGGCCGCGTCCGACGCTGCCCTGGTGCTCGAGCCACTCGTCGCCGCGCAGCGCGGTGAGGCCGAGTGCCTCGGTCATCCCGTAGATCGAGACGATCTTCTCGGGCCCGATCAGCCCGATCCACCGGTGCATGAGCGTGCGCGGCATGAGCGCCGCACCCTGGATGATCCACTGGATGCTGGTCAGGTCACGGTCGTCGATGTCGGGCAGCGCGGCGATCCGCTGCAGCATCGTCGGCGTCGCGGTGAACGTCGAGACGCGGTAGCGCTCGATGACGTCGACGACCCGGGCCGCGTCGAACTTCTCCAGCACCACCAGCTGGTCGCCGGCGAACAGGTGCTGCAGGGGCGCGAAACCGTTGGCGTGGTACATCGGCGCCGGCACGAGGATCGTCTCCGGCCGCGGCACGGTGACCCCCCACGCCGCGATGAACGGCGTGGTCACCACCTCGCGGTAGACCGCGGGCCGCTCCATGACGATGATCTTCGGGTTGCCGGTCGAACCGCTGCTGCAGATGCCCTGCACCCGTGGGGAGACCTGGTCGGGCAGGTCCGGTACCGGGGCGTTCTCGGTCTCGTCGATCCAGCCGAGATCGGCCGCACCGAGGAACACCCGTCCGTTGATCGCTTCCTTGACCCGCTCGAGTTCCCAGTCGGGTACGTCCCAGCGCACCGGTACCGGAGTGGCACCGAGCTTCCAGGTCGCCAGCGCCGCCAGCACCAGCTGCGGGGAGTTGCGCAGCCCGAGTGCGACCACATCGCCGGAGACCACGCCCCGTTCGGCGAGCGCGGCGGCGAGCTGGGACGAGCGCCGGTTCAGCTCGGCGTAGCTGAACGCGGGCTCACTACCGTCCAGGGCGATGAACCGCAGCCCGATGTCATCCGGCCGCTCGGCGGCGAGCTGCCGCAGCTTCGCCGGCAGCGACAGCGGGGCGTCGGCTGGCGCGCCCCCTTGGTCGACGGTCACTGTCACGTCCTCCACATGTGTTCAGACGATCAGATCTGTGGGACGAGTCAGGGAGTGGTGACACCGGCGTCGACCGGCAGGGTGATCCCGGTGACGGCGCGGGCGTCGTCGGAGACGAGCCAGGCGATCGCGTTGCTCACGTCCTGCGACTGCAGGATGTTGATCGGCAGCAGCCGAGGGGAGATCGACACGACCGTGGCGTTCTCGCCGCTGTTGTAGAACTCCTCGAACTCGGGGTTGATGACCATCGGGGTGGCCACACCCATCGGGTGCACCGAGTTGACCCGGATGCTGTGCTTGCCCAGGTACTTCGCGTAGCCGCGGACCAGGCCGACGACGCCGTGCTTGGCGGCGTTGTAGCCGGCGATGCCGCCGGTGCCGTCGAGCATGCCGGACAGGCCGGCGGTGGAGCTGGTGACGACGATCGAACCGCCGTTACCCGCCTCGATCATCAGCGGGTAGGTGACCCGGATCGTGTTGAACACCCCGGTCAGCATGACGCCGACCGCGTCACCCCAGTTGTGCGAGGCGGTCTCGAGCGACTCGTCCGCCGTGGAGATGTGCATGATGCCGGCGTTGGCGAGCACGATGTCGAGCCGGCCGAACTCGGCGATCGTCTGCTTGGCCGCGCGGTCGAGGGCGTCGATGTCGCGCACGTCGGCGACGATCGGCAGGCAGCGCCCGCCCTCGGCCTCGACCAGCGCGACCGTCTCGTCCAGATCCTCCTTGGACGCGAGCTTGTACTTGATGCTGTCGATCTGGGCGGCGAGGTCGATCGCCACGATGTCCGCCCCAGCCCGCGCCAGCGTCACCGCGTGCGACCGGCCCTGGCCGCGAGCGGCCCCCGTGATGTAAGCGACCTTTCCTGCCAGCCGGCCATCCCTCGACATGTGCACGCGCCTTCCTTGCCATACGGCCCTTGGGCACAGACGGTGCCCGGACAGGATTGCCTGCACGTCGCCTCGACAGGGCCGCCGCCGCACAGCCCCGCCAGAGGCCCGCGAGGGCGAAGGGCAGACGCGCTGCGCAACTGATCGACGCGCCTCGCGTTACCATCCCACCCAGGGTGCTACGTCAACTACTGTCAATCACGTACAGGTGGTTCGCGAGGATAATTTCAGATCACATTTTGGCGGGCAACTTTTCCTGACGTTCCTCGGCATCCCCACACGCACGGGGCGGAAGGTCGGCGGTGACGCCCGCCGACCTTCCGCCCCTACTGCCTGTGACACTCTGCCTGTGACACTCTGCCTGTGACACTGGCCGCCAGCCGCCGGGGTCGGCGGCCCACGGTCAGGAGGTGGCGAGCACCTTGTAGTCGGTCGGCTTGCCCTTGTCGTCAAGCTTGGTGGTCAGGGCGCCACGCAGGCAGACCGCCGGGTAGTTCGGCTCGAGCTTGCCGCTGCACTGGAACTTCTGGCCGCCGCTAGCGGGCAGCTCCGACTCCGGCATGCTCCTGATCGCGGAGGTGACCGCGGCGGGGGTGACGTCGCCCTTGAGGCCCGCGACCGCCGTCTGGAAGCCGGAGAAGGTCATGAACATGCTCAGACCGGTCACCGAGTTCGGGTCGACCGACTTGCCGTACGTGCTGAGGACCGCGTCGTAGAGCCGGGTCGAGGGGTTGTCCGTCCCGAACGGCACGGTGCCGACGATGGACGTGCCCTTCAGCCCACCGGTGACCGCCTTGCGGATCGCGTCGGAGGCGCAGATCCCGATGGCCCCGACCGGCCCGGTGAAGCCGACCGTGCGCAGCCCGTTGAGCGCGGCGATGCAGAATCCCTCGCTGCCCAGGATGAACGCGGCGGAGTCGCTACCGGCGAGCTTCTGCAGCTGCGGGGACATGTCCGCGGTGCCCAGCGGGACGGGCAGCAGGGTGAGCTGGACCCCGGCCTCACTGGCGATCTTCGGCCCGTCGGCCTTGAACGACCCGAGCGCCGGCGGCACGTCGATGACGATCGCCGTGACCTTCTTCAGACCGTTCGACTTGGCGAGGTCCACGGCCGCGCGCACCTGCGCGGTCGGGTCGCCGAGCGAGAAGGTCGAGGTCGGGTCCGTCAGCAGCGACGCGGTGTTCGCCGCATAGACGAAGAAGGGGACGTGCGCGGCGTGCACGGGCTGCCAGGCCGCGTCGGCGACCGACGACTGCCCGACGACGACCGCCGCCACCTTCTCCTCGACCATCTGGTTACCGCAGTCGGTGGCCTTGGCCGCGTCGTTCTGCGTCTCGCACCTGACGAGCTGGATCGGCCGGCCGGCGATGCCGCCCTTGCGCTCGTTGAGGTACTTCACCGTGGCTTCGGTGACGGGCCCCTCGATCGACGTGTCCGAGGACGGCCCCTTGCCGTCCGAGATCAGGCCGATCTTGACCGGAGCGCCAGCGGCCTTGTTGACCGGGCCTAACACCGTCGCCGCGTTGGCGGTCGACGTCCCACCCGAACCCGACGTGCTGCTCGTGTCGTCACTGCCACTGCTGCCACAGCCGGCGGCGAGCAGGACGAGCGCGCTGAGCGTCGACACCGCCGCAAGGCTCGTGGAGCGGACCGAGCGGCTACGCCACCCGCCCACCCCGGACGTTTCCCGCTGCATATCTGGTGTACCTCCGTGGTGTCGTCCCGGGCCGCGCTCCCATGGCGCGCCCAGAGCAGAACTACAAAAAGCGACAAAAAATTACTTAGAGTGACTTCAGTGGACTGTGGGCGGCCGCGGGCTCCCTGCGGTTCGCCCCTTGACCCGTGATCGCGCAGGCCTACGTCAGGAACGGCGGATATCCCACCGTCGACGCACCGCTCATGGCGGCCCGCCAGGGAAGTACCGATGTGGGACGAGCCCTGAGCCAGCGACCCGCGAGCCACTGGCACGACCGCACCCGTGGCTACCACGCCGGCCGCCGGGGCTGATGACGCCCCGGCCTGTTCTGGCCGGGCGAAGATGTGAACTATCCGGAGTCGCCCCAGGTCATGCGCATGCGCCCCTCTCCGCACACCGCATGCGAGCCGCCGCGGTCAGAACGGTTCCGTCGATCGACATGCCCGGGTCCGGGAGCGGAGTGCGGGCCTGCCCATGGTGCAGGCGCCCCCCGTCGACGTGGGGCGCCTGGTGTGACGCCCACCTCCATGCGATGTGCCAGACTATTGCCTAACTTAACGCCGTTCGCAAGTGAAGTTCGCAAGAGACTCGCCGCCGGACGAATCCCATCCACCGGGACGTCCACACCTCTACGACACGGCACGCACTCTTTACACAGAGCAACCTTGCCGCCCGGGAAGCTCGCGCGCAGGACAGCGCCAGGCCAGGGCGTCGGATATGTGGAGTGTCGAGCACGCAGGGGCAGGATCGTTCTCACCGAGGTCGGTGCGTGGCCTGGCCGCGCTGGCGCGCTCGCGCGGGGGTCGGCGGCAGGCGTCCTCTCGGCGACCGGCCCTGGCCGAGAGCGTCGTCATCGGGCGGGCGATCACCTGGGCGCTGCCGACCCCACGGGTCCGCAGGAGGGATCCTGTTCGGGTACTGACCCTCGCCGCCCGGGAGCGCGCGGACGAGTCGTGCCCGCGCGCTCCCGGGATCCTCGGCGTCAGGGTGTGTCAGGGCCGTCAGGCTGTCAGGGTTGTCAGGCTGTCAGGGTTGTCAGGCTGTCAGGGCCGTCAGGCTGTCAGCCGCTCAGGCCCTTGGGCTTGGGCGGCTGGAGCGGCTCAGGCCTTGGCCTGGGCGCTGGAGCGGGCCGGGTTGGCCTGCTTCGACGCCTTCGGGTCGAGCTCGGACTGCTTGGCGCGGACACCCTCCTCGACGTGGTCGCCGAGGTCCTTGTCGACGTTGCGCCAGTAGTCGAACGCCCGGTGCAGGATCGGCTCGCTCACCCCGTTGAGCAGATGACCGACGATGTTCTCGACCAACCGGGCGCGCGCCGCCTCGTCGAGCACCTCCCGCACCAGCGTGCCGGCCTGCGACCAGTCGTCGTCATCCGGACGCTGGGTGTAGGCGGCGCGGACCATCTCACCATCGGCGTACCACAGCCCACCGTCGTCGGTGAGCTCCGGCCGGGCGGCCGGGCCGCCGTAGGAGTTCGGCGCGTACACCGGGTCGGAGACGTTCCGCACCCGCATCGCGCCGTCCTTGGAGTAGCTGTGGACGGGCACCTTCGCCGAGTTCACCGGGATCTGCTTGTAGTTCACGCCAAGACGGTGCCGGTGGGCGTCGGAGTAGCTGAAGCCGCGGGCGAGCAGCATCTTGTCCGGCGACAGACCGGTGCCGGCCACGATGTTGTTCGGTTCGAACGCGGCCTGCTCCATCTCGGTGTGGTAGTCGGTGACGTTGCGGTCGAGGGTGAGCCGGCCGACCTCGCGCAGTGGATAGTCCGCATGCGGCCAGACCTTCGTCAGGTCGAACGGGTTGATCCGGTAGGTCTTCGCGTCCTCGAACGGCATGATCTGCATCCTGAGCGTCCAGCTCGGGAACTCGCCGTCGCGGATGTGCTCGTACAGGTCACGCTGGTGGTAGTCGGTGTCGATCGCGGCCATCTGGTCGGCCTCGTCCTGGGTGAAGGTCTCGATGCCCTGATCGGTCTTGAAGTGGTACTTCACCCAGAACCGCTCGCCGGCGGCGTTGATCCACATGTAGGTGTGGCTGGAGTAGCCGTTCATGTGCCGCCAGGTCCGCGGGATACCGCGGTCCCCCATCAGCCAGGTGACCTGGTGGGCGGATTCCGGTGAGAGCGTCCAGAAATCCCACTGCATGTCGTGGTCACGCAGGTTGTTGTCGCTGCGGCGCTTCTGCGACCGGATGAAGTGCTGGAACTTCATCGGGTCCTTGATGAAGAACACCGGTGTGTTGTTGCCGACGATGTCCAGGTTGCCCTCGGACGTGTAGAACTTCACCGCGAAACCACGCGGGTCCCGCCACGTGTCCGGGCTGCCCCGCTCCCCCGCCACCGTGGAGAACCGGATCAGCACATCGGTCTTCGCCCCGGGCTGGAACACGGCGGCTCGGGTGAACGGACTCACGTCCGCCGTCACCTCGAACGAACCGAACGCCCCGCCCCCCTTGGCATGCGGCTGGCGCTCCGGGATCCGCTCCCGGTTGAAGTTCGCCATCTGCTCGATCAGATAGTGATCCTGCAGCAGCAACGGCCCGTCTGGCCCGACGCTCAGCGAGTGCTCATCACTGGCGACGGGAACTCCCGCGTCGGTAGTCGTCGGACGACGCTCCTTGATGGTCACCACGCACTCCTCGTCCTGCCGGTAGCTCGCAAGTCCTTCGCCTACCCGCCCTGCCCCGCCACACACGCCCGAACCCCGCCCGATCGACGCGACCAACCTGCACCAGGATGATCGGCAATCACGCGCGGATCGACGAGGCCGTGACGGCGCCGCGCGCACGGGTACGGGTACGGGTACGGGTACGGGTACGGGCCGATGTTCCGGGCCTGGCGACAGCCGCGGTCGCGGCTGGCTTCGACGTCGCCTACGACTCCGCGCCTGACCCGCTGGTCTGCGACGGCCATGGGATCGTGCATCCGCTCGGCCCCGAGCACCGCCGCCCGCCCACGATCACCCGAGGCGGCGGACCCGACCGGACGGCGGGTGCCTACCTGGCCAACCGAAATCCCAGATCATCATTGCGGACGAAGCACTGCCCTCGACCACGGTAGGCACTGCGCGCGCGGACCTGATGGTGACGCCATGACCCGCCCCGGCAGATGCGCATGGAGCTCACCGCGTCCGAGGGCGCCCCCTCCATCCGGTAGGGATAGGGCTGGTATTCGGAGGCGGTCCATTCGAACACGTTTCCACACAGGTCGTGACAGCCGACGTCACTGACCCCGGCGGGCATTATCCCCACCGGTATCGTGCTTCTGACATTGAGCTCGAACGTGTTGGCGAGAGCTCGGTCGAAATCCGGCCCGAAAGGGAATTCCTGCGGACCCGCGGCCGCCTCCCATTCATGTTCGCGCGGTAGCCGATACCGCTCACCGGTCACCGCGGACAGCCAGGCACAGTACGCTTCCGCCTCGTAGACCGAGACACCGACCACCGGTCGGGCCGGCAGATTGAACCAGGAATCCTGCCAGTAGGCCGGGCTGATAGGGGCGGCGTTGCCGTAGAGATCCTCCAGCGCGCCACGAAGCTGCTCGTCGGACATCTCGGTCAGCTTCACCATACTGACCGCCTGGGTGAGGGTGGCGTGCCCACTGGCGAGCAGATCCACCGGGAGCCGCGGATGCCTCCTGAGACCGTCACGCTTCTTGCGCCATTCCTGCTGGATCACCGGCAGCAGACCGCTTCCACCCAGCCAGGACCGGGCGTTCCCCGTCCGCCACCACCGCAGATCGGTATACCCGCCTGCCCGGACGAATCTTTCGAACTCCGCGTTGGTCACCGGCACCACGGCGAGGTCGAACTCCGCCAGTTCCACCTCGTGCACCGGACGCTCCAGCGGATAGGCGCTGTCCGGCGCGCCGCACCGGTAACGACCGGCGGGCACCCGCGCGAACGGCGGCACGAGCGCTGACCCGTCCACGCTCTCCACCACCGCGAATCGTGGATCGCCAGCCCCGGCGAGCGCGTCGCCGAACGCGATGCGGGCCCGTAGATCCTCGCCCACATCTCCGACACCGCGCAGCAGACGGTCCGCCACGGCCCGCCGGGTCTGCGCCGTGACCCGCACATCGGCCGCGGCGACACAGCGACCGGCCAGCGCCGGATTCACCGCCATCACCCGCCGGACGAACAGGTCCGCATCCACCGCGAGAGCAGCCGCGATCACCGCCGTCTCCTCCCAACCGGTGGACGCCAGCGGCGGCAGTGGCTCCCCGGCGGCGAGGGCATCGAGCTGCTCCTCGAGGGCCGGGACAACCTGATCGGCACGGGTGGGCACCGCGAGCTGGGGAACATCTCCCGCCCGGCTGAGCTGGCGGGCCGCGAAAAACTCCTGCAGCAGTTGATGGAAAAATCGCACGGTCTCCTCGTGCTCGTCGAGAATACCCGTATCGAAGCCGACATGAAGGGATGCTTCCGCGATTCGGGCAAGGCCGTTCAGAAGCTTTACGGCGGTGTCGTAGTCGACGACAACCGCACCTTTGTCACCACCTTTCTTCGCCACCTGCATCTGGTAGGCGAGCCGGGTCAGAGCAGGGACAAGGTGCCCACTGTCCGGCAACCAGTAGGGATCTCGGACTCCATCGCGAAGTCGGCGCCGTTCCCGTTCGGTCAGCAGCTCAGGATTGTTCACCCGCTGGTTTCCAGAAATTATCTCCCGGCGCAACAGTTCTCGGATCATCGCGGTGAAGGCGTCGGCCCGACCCACTGGTACGGTTCCGATCGCGCGCACCTGCCCAACCAGAAGCTTCAGCATGTATGGAGTACGGTAGAAGGACAGGGTCCGCTCGTCGCCGGTCAGGACCTGGCGCACGGCGGCCGAACTCCCAGGCAGATGAAGATCGATGTAGGCGAGCGCCTGCTGCCGGCTCATCGGCTCTAGTCGAATGTGCGGAACGCCAACATCCTTAGTACTGAGCATCGCGCCATAGTCAAGCGTACGACAGGCAAAAACCGCACGGTTTCCCGGAACGTCCCGAATCCACTCATAGAGGAATGATCGCCATCGATCGACCCGCACCCGAAGGTCATTCGCATCGTAGTGAGACATTTCGTTCAGGCCGTCGATCAGAAGCAGGATCCGACCCTGGCCGAGAAATTCCAGCAGCGGTGGAAGGTGCGGATTTCGAGCGGACCAGCGCTGTTGTAGCCACTCGACCGGGTCCGGCGCGTCATTCCCGGACCCGCCAAGACCGTACTCCGCCAAGGAGACACTGAAGGGAATTCTCGTCGGCGATGACCCCGGCACGAGCGCCGCGCGGGCGGCATCCATCTCCAGCCGGTGCAGCAGGGTCGTCTTGCCCGAGCCAGGCGCACCCAGCAGGACGTACGCGAAGGAGTCGGTGGCGGTGAGGATCTCACCGAGGTCGTCGCTCTGGCGGGTACTCGGCATCGTCACCCAGCGGTCCGACGAGGTCGTACCCTCGTCGTACACCAGTGTGAGGCGCACGAACCTCCGGTCGAGTTCGTGCTGCGGGCCGCACCAGCGCGCGTAGCAGGCGAGGTAGTACTCGCGTAGGCCGCGCGCCTTGTGCTCCTGCACACTCACCAGTTGCTCCGGCCGTAGTGCCACCGGTTCCTCGGGGTGTGCCATCGCATGGGCGAGGACGGCCATCGCACCGGCCAGCGAGCGCTGCGGGGCCATCTCCGTCGTCACCACGGCGTGTCGGCTCTGCGGCAGCGGCCATTGGAACGTGGCCTGAAACTGATCCGCCAGCTCGGACACGAGATCGCTCCACTCGGACTCCACCCGATCCACCCAGTCAACCCGCTGGAGTGGAAGCAGCTGGTAATGCGGGTCGCAGTCATCCAGCCGGATGACGTGGATCGGCTTGCGATGTTGGTAGAAGTAGAACCACTCGTTGAAGACCTCGGTCGACTCGTTCGCTGCCCGGGTCAACAGAAGCACGAGTCGATCGGCCCGCACCAGCGCCCGTTGGACGCTCATCGGCCAACGTTCACCATGCGTGATCCCATCGGTGTCTATCCACACGCCGAATCCAGCCGAGCTCAGCGCGTCGCGTAGCCGCCCGGCAACCGGAGCGGAGTCCCGATGATAGGAGATGAAGATGACCTCGGCGTCCGATTCCACGATCCGCCCCCGAATCCGTAGTCAGCGTGGGTCGGTCATCCCCGCCCGAGAGTGAAGCCGGCATCGGCGGAGAGAATAGTGCCGGTAAGATAGGGCGAGTCCGCTATGAACAGATAGGCATCGGCAATCTGTGCCGGATCGATGAACTCCCGCAGCGGAATAGCCTCCAGCCAGCCTTCCTTCTGCTCTGTGGTCACTCGGTCCATGTATGAGGTGGCGACGAACCCCGGTGCCACCGCGTTGACGCGGACCTCGGGTGCCAGATCCTTCGCCAGCGTCCTGGTGAAGTTGTTCACGGCTGCCTTTGCTGCCGAATAGGCCATGACGCCCTCACGGCCGTTGGCATCGAATCCGCGCACCGAGGAGGTATTGATGATCACTCCGTTGCGACCGGCCATCTCCTTCGCGGCACGAGTAGCGCAGAATACGGTCGACAGGAAGTTGACGCGAATCATCTCGAGCCAATGCTCAGCGGTGGCCTCCAGAAAGGGTGCTCCCACCGTCAGGCCCGCGTTGTTGACCAGCACGTCCACCGGGCCGAACGCGGACCTTACCTCATCGAACAGATACTCCACTGCGCTCGGCTCACCCACATCGGCCTGCACATAGACAGCCTGACCTCCGGCGGATTCGATCTCCCTGACAAGCTCCGCTCCTCCCCTGGTATCGGATCGCGAGTTCACCACGACCCGGTCCCCACGTGCCGCGAAGGCAATGGCGACCGACCGGCCGATTCCGCGGGACGAACCGGTGACAACTACGATCCTGCCTGCCATTGTCTTCCTTTCGACGCTGCGCCTGGACCTCGCCGCGAGGCCTCCGGGCTCTGCCGTTCGCCGACGGCCTCCGGAGCCGTCAGAGCGAGCGATCCGCCACACAGAGCGAGGATCACCCCAAAAACTACTATCACACCAGGACGCTCATCCAGTGCCAGCCATCCCGCCACGAAGGAGGAAATCGGTTCGAGGGACAACAGGATGCCCGATGTTGTCACCGTCAGGCGGTGCAGACAGCTCAGGTACGCGAGGAGCGCGATACCGGTATACGCGACCCCGAGCAGGATGGCGGGCAGCAGATCCGCGGCCGAGGCCCGAACCAGGGTCGCTGGCTGGCCAAGAACGATGACCATGGGCACGAGTCCGATGGCTGCCACGACCAGCTGAAACGTGGTGAGCGCCCGCGGAGCAACCACGCGTAGAGACCGTTTACTGCCGAGGATGAAACCCGCGTAGGTCACTGCGGCGGTCCCGATGAGCAGGAGTCCGGACCAGCCTCCGGCCGCCGCTGGCCGCAGCACCAGTAGGCTTCCAACCGCGGTGAGCAGCAGGGCAAGCCCGGTGCGTCCGGAAACTCGTTCCTGCCAGACACGACGCGCGAACACCGCGATCATCACCGGTGCCAGGTAGACGCCCGTGAGCACCGTTCCGATCGGTGCCGCCCGTAGCGCCGCGGTGAAGGTCAGCCAGTGGGCCGCAAGAAGCAGCCCGGTGAGCATGGCCGGCATCCGGTGGCCCGCTGCGACGCTCGCCCGATCACCCCGGCACCGATGGATCGTCGACCAGGCAAGCAGGACGGCGGCACCGGCCGACGTACGGATGAAGGCAATATCGGTGGCCGCGAGCGAACTTCGTTTCACGAGTACCCCGCTGGTCCCCCAGAAGAGCGCGACAGCCGCGGTACCGAGCAGCGGAACAAGGCGGTCGGTGGTCTTCAAGACGGGCTGACAGTCGCCGACACCACCGGGCTGGCCGGCCTCATCGCGCCACGATGCACGATATCGGAGAGTTGGCGGGCAAATCCGCTTGCATCTGTGCGATTGTAGGTGTTTCGACCGAAGCACACGCCCGCGGCCCCCGCGTCGATTGCCCCCCGCGCGTTCGCCAGTGCCTCCTGCAGCACGATCTTCGGCCCGCCGGCAACAATGATCGGGACACCCAAGGCGGCCGCGACCACGGGCTGGAAGCTCTCCGGATCTCCGGAATACTGCGTCTTTATCATGTCCGCACCCAGATCGGCTGCGATCCGCACGCAGTGGGCGAGGAGGCTGGAATACGATTCGCGATCCCCCGCCTTCAGCGCTTGATAGTTATCCTCCGCACCCGCCCGTTCGGATCTCGGGTACATGATCGCCAGGAGCGGCATACCCGCATGGTCGCACTCCTCGCCGACCCGGCCAAGTATCTCGAGCATCGAGGATTCGAACCTGGAGGAGAAGTTGACATGTACCGCCACCGCGTCGCAGCCGGTCTGCAGCGCGGCCTCGACCGAGCCGATCGCCACCTTTCGAGTGTGCTCGCCACGAACCGTGCTGGCGGTAAGGTTCATGATGAACGGGATGCGTATCCCGTAGTCGACACACAGGTCGTGCAGCTTCCGAAAACCCAGGATGGCATCGACGTAGTCCGTCACTTGGCGAAGCTTCTCCACCGGGTCCGCCAGCCCGCCGTACGGACCATGGATGAGATCATCGTCGAAGGGCACGGCTAGGATCCGACCACGACTGAAGAGCCGGGCGAGTCGCACACGCTTTCCGGTCGACACCATCTTCCTCGAATGATTTCTTTTTCGTCCGGCGGCAGGCTGTCGGGTTACACTGGACGGACAGCGGGCGACGCCCGCGGACCCGGAGAGGTTCCCATGGTCAGCGCGGGAGAGTCACAGCCATTTTCCTGGGTGGCCCTGCTCCAGCAGGGTCGCTTACCACCGAGCATCGATCCGTTGACGGAGCTGAGAATACTGGCCAGCAATCTCGACCCGGCCGACAGCCTGGCTGTGTTCGCCAACGTCGACGTACCCGAGATCGATCTGGCGGAGGATGAGCCGAGCTAGCGTTCGACGGTGGCCGACAGGTAGACCCGGCGACCGAAGGCCGGTTCGTCCAGGAGGGTGAGCGAGGCTACTTCGAAGCGATAGAAGAACGACGGGCCGTCCAGGTCGAGGAAAAGACGCTGTGCCTGCGGCGTCTGGGCGAAGGTGGGGAAGCGCTGCCGGTAGGTTCTCAACCCGGCAGGTACTTCGGCAGCAGCCGCCTTCCGTGCCGTGCCGAAGAACTGGACACCGCGGAGCTGCTCACCGTGTTCAGGGGTATCGAGAAAGATCGATGCGGCTACTCGGGCGTCGGCGTGCAGGTTTCTGCTGTGCCGGGTCGTTGCCTCGCTGACGAACCAGACCACAAATTCCTCATCGATCGCAAAGAACGCACTGTTCGCATGCACTCCGACTTCCGGTGAAACACTTGCCATGGTCAGCATCACCTGCTCAGAAAATATCTTTCGGGCAGCCTTTAGGACGGCCGCTGAACCTGGTTTCTCATACTCGACCCTCAGGCTGATCGTCATGTTCCCCACCGCCGATATTGTCTCGTTCGGATGGCATCCGCGACGGCCTGTGCCGCGGAACGGATACCCTGGTCAGCGCGGCTGGGACCGCCGCGTTGCGCACCCCTGGAAAGCACCAGCAGGTGCCGCATCGAGTTTAGACTCCGGGACCACGAATCCGAGCGCGTTGCCGCCCGAAGGTCGGAGCCTGCCAGCACTTCGCGGGGCGGCAGTCCTCGGGACTCCACCCTGGCGACAACCGGACAACCAGAAAGATCATAGTAAGGATTTTCGTGCTCGCCGCCGCGAAAGATTCGGTTGCATGGCTCCACGCCACAGACCACGCCATAGGGCATGCCAAAGACCATCCCACACCACGTCCCCGATCGCCGTACAAGTGGGCTGCTCGTCATGGTACAGACATTTCTCAGGTGCCGCAGGCAAATCCCGTACACCCCCACCGGACCCGGTCACGGTGGGGGTGTACGGGAGCGTGCCGCGGAATGTCAGCTTTCCTGGGCGGATTCGTATATCCGCTTGGCGGACTGGCCGAGCGGGGCGCAGCGGATCGAGTACGGATCGTCCGCGGGAATCCAGTTGCTCACGCAGAACAGGTGGCCACGGCCGGTGTCCCGGTCGAAGTTGCGAAACCACGGACCGCCGGTCGTGTTACCACCGCGGTAGCAGCTGATGACCCGAAGGTCCTCGCCCATCCCGTCGTTTGTCGTGGCACCCGAGCAGTAGCCGAGGCCGGTCGCCCTCGCCTGGTCGCTCGCCGTCCCCTGGTCGTCCGCCGTCTGGTCGTCCGTCGCCTGGCCGTCGAGGTAGCCGAACGAGTAGACGGTCAGGGACGGCGGTTCGGGGAACGGGTCGCCCCGGAACCACGGGGTCTGGTCGCCGACGACGTCGGTGAGATGGTGGCCGTCCAGGGGGTTCAGGATGGCGAAGCCGACGTCCTGGGCCGCGTTCTCCGCTTCGGTCCATCCCGGGGTCACCTGAAGGCCGCAGGCGGGCCAGATCCCGTACGGCGTCTGACCGTCGTGGAATCCGGGTGCGAACGCCCAGTTCTGGTAGAAGGCACCGGTGGGGCCCGAGGCGCGGACGCAGTCGGCGGTGGTGACGACCACGTCGTGGTTGGCGCTGGCCAGAGCACTCGCCGCACACCACCGGTCGCCCTCGTCGGTGGTGAGGAACGCGACCCCGGTGGTGCTGACGAGACCGTGCCGGTGGCGTCGTTGTGCTCGCCGGTGCTGCCGGCGCCGTCCCAGGCACGACCAACGGTCGTGGTGACCGGCTCGCTCGGGTCCGGGTCGGTGGACGGCGACGCGGTGACCAGCCGATCGTTGGCGTCGGCCGCGGCGGTCGGCTCGCCGGGACCGCCGCTGGCGGCGTCGGAGACCTGGACGCGGGACGCCGCGGCCATCCGCTCCGGCGTCCAGTACCGCTGGACCTGGGTGGGGCTGTCGGTCTGGGTGTGCTCCGGCGACGGAACCGGCGTCGACTCCGACGTCCGCGCCGTGGCGATGGCCGGGGCCCCGCCGCCCGCGCCGACCAGGAAGCCGGCGGTGGTGAACATCACCGCCAGCACGGATGTCGTCCCTCTGCGCAGGCCGGCGAATCGGGGGTGACGCGACCCGGTGTTCGTCACGGCGCCACCACCGCCACCGACGCGTAGAGCCGATAGGCCTCGTCACCCAGATACGTGCCCCAGAAGTACTCGTTCCTGTCGGTACTCCCGTCCTCGAAATACACCGTCACTCCGAAACTGTTGATCGAGAATATTGTTCCGGCGCCGGTCCGGTCATCGAGCGTCGAGTAGCGTGGCCCGCCACTGGAACCCTGGACGAGACGGCAGATCAGCGCGGTGGACCGCGATTCGGACAGCAGTACTCCGTTCACGGTCCAGCCGGAGCAGTACCTGAGGGGGCTGCCGGCGTCCTGGCGGTCGTAGCCGAGCACGGTCACGAACTGGTGCCGGTCCTGACCGAAGGAGATCCCCTGGCTGCCGACCAGGTCGGCGATCTCGTGGCCGTACATGTTCCCGACCGTGGCGAAACCGATGTCGAAGTGGGACGGGCCGCTGTCGGCGAACGCGGCGAGGCGTGACCAGGAGACCACCGGCCAGAGACCGAACGGTGCGCGACCATGGTCGTAGCCGGGTACGAACACCATCTGCGCGTCCTTCTGGCCGAACAGGCAGTGCGCCGCCGTCACGAGGAGGTTGCGACCCGGGCTGGTCACCACCGTGGCGGTGTACCAGGCCCTGACCCTCGTCGCCGGGTCACGGATGAACAGACGCCCGACCGTGTCGCGGGACATGTTGTGCTGCGGCCAGGGCCCGTACAGCCGGGTGGTCACCAGGTCACCAGGTCACCAGGTCGCCCGGCGGCGGGCGTCGTGACCTCGGGTGGTGTCGGCGCACCGGCGTCCGCCGGGGTCGTCGCGCCCTCGATCGCGACCGCCGTCTCGAACTCGGCGGGTGTCCAGGCGTCGAGGGCCGCGTCCTGCTGGAATCGCGTCGAGGCCAGTGCCGCGGTCAGCACCTTTCCGTCGGATGACAGCGAGATCGAGGGGGACCCGGCGGTGCTGGTGTCCGCCACCGCGGCCGGCGCACCGGCCAGACCCACCCCGACGATGACACAAAGACCGAGAAGTTTTGCACTTCGCATTTTTCTCCGACCCGGCGCATGCGGCTCCACAAATACCTTGGGTTGCCATGGTGAAACAAAGTCGCATCCGTATGGAACGCGTGGCTGGGCTACCGGCGTCACGGTGGTCCGCAGATGCGACACGCCCGCCCGAGATGGCCCGGACGAAAGGGCTCGAAGCCGCCGGGAAGATAGCCGCTCGGGTCGACCTGTTTCCAACCATCCGCCTACGTACGAAGCAACGGTGCATCGCCGAGCAGAAATACCCGATCCCGCCGGACGCGCACCGGCCGGTGATCGGCTCCGCCAGGATGGGTGGTAACCAGCCTGACCACGGCGATATCCGGACTGACCGGACGACGTCTGGGTAGGTCTGCGTCAGCGACAGCCGCCGAGGCGACGGGCGACGGGCGACGGGCGACGGGCAGACCGGCGACGGCGTTCGGCCGCCGCGTGCCCACCGTGGGCGGGACGACCCGGGAGCTGACGGCCCGGAACATGACGACCGAGGGAAGGAAGCGCGTGCGGCGGCATCCAGCTCAGTTCTGCGTCCGACGACGGTCACGAAGGGTTTGTGTCCGCGGGGCGCTGGCCGCCGCGCTGGCGGTGGCCCTGGTGGGGCTCTCGGCGGGATGCGGTGCGGGCGGGGACGGCGACGGGTCGGCCGGCTCGGGCGGGTCGGCGTCCCTGCCGTCGTCCACGACGGGCCTGGCCGCGGGCGAGCCGGCACCGCTGACCGCCGACACCTCCAGTGGACGGCTCCAGGGCATGGCGACAGGGCAGGTACGGCAGTTCCTCGGCGTCCGGTACGCGCAGCCCCCGACAGGGGCGCGACGGTGGACGACGCCGGTGCCCGCGCCGAAGCAGACCGGCACCGTGGAGGCGACCCGGGCCGGGGCGAGCTGCCCCCAGGCCGGTCCGGCACCCGGCGCTGCGGGTGCGGCGGCTCCGTCCGAGGACTGCCTGTTCCTCAACATCACGACCCCGGCGACGAGGCAGCACGGCGAGAGACTGCCGGTGATGGTGTGGTGGCACGGCGGCGGATTCACCAGCGGCTCCGGTTCGGTGTACGACGCGGCCCGACTCGCGACCCGCGGGCATGTGATGGTCGTGACGGTGAACTACCGGCTGGGCGTGTTCGGCTACCTGTCGTTGCCGGGTCTCGCGGGCAGTGGCACCTTCGGCCTCGCCGACCAGGTTCTCGCGACCCGCTGGACGAAACAGAACGCCGAGGCCTTCGGCGGCGACCCGAACTCCATCACCGTGTTCGGCGAATCGGCCGGTGCGATGAGCGCCTGCGCGCTGCTCACCTCCCCAGCCGGAAAAGGACTGGTCAACCGGGTCGCGATGTCCTCCGGCGGCGCGTGCCGGGTCCACTGGCCGCAGGGCGGGCTGCTCCCCGGCACCCCCGCGCAGACCCCGTTCGTCAGCCTCGCCGACGGTGAGCGGTTCGGCCTCAGCCAGGCCGGCACCCTCGGTTGCGCGGACGCGCATGGTGCGGGAACCGGTGCCGGCGCTTCGGCGCTGGCATGTCTGCGGCGGGCGTCCACCGGGGATCTGTCGAAGGTCACCTCCCTGTTCTCGGACGTGCTCGCCTACGGCACGCCGCTGTTGCCACTGGACCCGGCGAAGGCCATCGCCGACGGGCACAACATCGATGTCGCGGTGCTTTCCAGCGGCAACCGGGACGAACAGCGCGCCTTCGTCGGCGGGGTGGAGAAGCTGAAGCCCACCTACACCGCCGCGTCGTACCCGCAGGACCTGGCGACGGCGTTCGGCGCGAACGCCGGCCGGGTCGCGGCCCAGTACCCGCTGGCGCGTTTTCCCAGCGCCGCGATCGCCTGGTCGACGGTGATCACGGACGCGTCCTGGATGTGCCCGATGCTCGCGGGAAACGCCGACCTGGCCCGGCACGGTTCCACGGTGTTCAGCGCCGAGTTCGCCGATCCGCACCCCACCGACATCAACGGCGTCGGATCGCCGGACTTCGATCCCGGCGCCGCTCACGCCACCGACCTTCCGTACCTGTTCGACCTGGGTGGTCACAACCACCTCGGCGCCGACGCGCAGACCACCCTGGCCAACACCATGATCGACTACTGGACGAGCTTCGCCCGCACCGGCGCTCCCACCGCCGCGGGCCAGCCCACCTGGCCGCGGCTCACCAACACCACCGGCCCGACCCTCCAACTGGCTCCCACCGGCATCCACACCGTCGACCTCGCCGCCGAACACCACTGCGCCTTCTGGCAGTCCCTCCCCCGCTGACCCGCCGACCACTGACGGCCGACGGCGGACGGCCGACGGCGGACGGCCGACCACTGACGGCAGACCGCCGACCGCTCACGGCCGATCACCGATGGCCGATCACCGATGGCCGACCACTGACGGCGGACAGCAGACGGCGGACGGCCCTCGGCGGCCGGGAAACCGGGCGGCGGCCGGACGCCGAGGGTTATTCGGCCACACGCCGAGGGTTGTTCGGAATTTCGAGGCCGAATTCCCCGATTTTCCCTCGGCATGCCATGACTTTGGCAGTGATCCGGCCGCAATCCGGCGCTGCAGGACCGCCCCGCGTCCCATCCGGGCATGGCGGTAACCGGCACACCGGCCGGAGCGTGACCATACTGGTACGGTGAGCACCAATGGCGCATGATCGCACAGGTGACACAGATGCCGGGCCGGGTCACCGGTGTGCGGGGCTGACGGTGCGGTGGGATCACATGGGTCACGCCGAGCGGATCATGCCCTTGGTGCGCATCAGCACGTCGGCGAGGTAGCCGTCGTGGGGGACGCCGGGGCGTAGCCAGGTCGTCGGGTGGTCGCCGACGTAGACGTTGGTGATGGACGGCTCGTCCAGCAGGGCGTCGATCAGCTCGCCGCGGGTGGTCATGGCGGTCAGGACGAGGGTGTCACGCAGCGGGGCGAGGCCGTCGGAGGGCTGCCACGGGCCGACCCACACGCAGGGAAACGGCAGCTCGACGCCGAGCTGGGGGGCGGTGGCCGTGTCGACGAGGTGCACGGCGGGGCGCAGCACCGCGCCGCCGCCGGGTAGTTCGTCGACGATGGTGTCGCCGCCGAGCAGTGCCCGGGCCTCGCCGGCCACCCGGTGCAGGTAGCGGTCGATCTCGACGACGGACGCGGTGGGTTGCACGGTGAGGATGGCCCGCGGGTCGTCGGCGGGCAGGCTCGGGATGCGGCCCAGGCGCTCGGCGAGGGCTTCGGCCAGCGGCGCCGGGTCGCCTTCGACGAGCACGGCGGTGGTGCAGGTGCAGGCCGTCCCACCGAGGTGGCTGACCGAGTCGGCGATCAGGTCGACCTTGTCGCGCCAGTCGACGTCCGCGGTGACCAGGATCTTCGAGCGTCCGGGGCCCTGGGGCAGGACGGTGGGGATGGCGCTGTACTTGTCGACGACGTCCTGCCCGCCGTAGACGATCGCGAAGTCCGACTCGCTGATGAGCACGTCGGCGACGCTGTGGTCGGTGGGCAGCAACGTGATCGTCGCCGGTGGGAAGCCGGCCGCGCGTAGCGCCGCCACCAGCCGAAACGCCGTGTACGGCTCGCGGGACGACGGACGCACGACCACCTTGTAACCCAGGGCGAGCGCCTCCGGCCACAGGCCGTGCACCGCCGGGGTGTTGCCCGCGGCGTGCACGGCGAGCAGGTCACCGCGGCGCGCCCACACCGCGGCGCCCGCGTGGGTGCGTCCGTCGCGCCAGTCGCCGACGGCCCCCGTCGGACGGGCGAGGTCGAGGACCTCCCGCTGCGAGCGCAGCACATCGGTGATCCACTCGACGGACTGGCGCACGACCGACCTCGGCACCCCGGAGGTGGTCGAGACGAGCTCGACGTAGCCGTCCGGATCGAACCCGCCGAGGGTGCCGGTGGCGAAGACGTCCGCGGCCCGTTCCATCGCGGTCAGCCGCTCGTCGCGGGGTATGACCGGCGCGGCCCGCATCGCCGCGAGGGTGCGGCGCACGAACAGCGCCGGCGCCTGGGAGATCTCACCGATCGGCGCCCCGGACACCGCGGTCAGCGGCGCCCGGGTGCGGCTGCGGTACGGCCCGGCCACCCCGAGCGCATCGATCTGCAGGGGTGCTTCGGGCTGGGGGCGGGCGGCCATCAGTAGACCCCTTCGATGACGGTGTGCTCGGCGAAGGTGGCGACCGGGCCGACGTCGGCGACCGAAACGCCGAGCGCACCGGACGTGCCGGACGTGCCGGACGGCGGTGCGATCCGCAGGGCGTGGTCGCGTTCCAGGTTGTTCGGGATGAACGCGTACCTGGTGAGGTGGTTCATGACGACCTGACCGCGCTGCTCGTCGGGCACGTCGTCGCCGGTGTCGGGGTCGACGACCCGGAACACGATGTACGGGCTCGGCGGGTCGAAGGCGGCGAGGCCGTCGGCGCGTTCGACGTCGCGTTCCCGGGACATCCCGAGAATGGTGGTGCTGCCGTACAGGCCTTTCAGCGGAATGCCGGGGAAGATCTCGTTGCGGAACAGGTCACGGGTGTCGGCGTCGAGATGCGCGCCGCTCCAGCAGATGTACCGGACGTTTTTGCGGATGGCCTCGACGAGGTCGTCGCGGCGGGAAAGGCGTTCCAGCAGCGGCGGGGTGGTGATGAGAATACCGACGTTCTGGGTGTGCAGGATATGCGCGGCCTGGTCGACGAGATGCTCGACGTAACGTTCGGATTCGGCGACGTCGCCGCGGCCGAGCAGCGTCTTGATCCAACGCGGGTCGAGGTCGAGGGAGAACAGCACCCCGTTCTGGCGGCGGGCGCGGCGGCGGGCGAACTCACCGAACATGTGCGGGCCGCTCGGGGCGACGGCGAGCACGTTCGCCTGGCCCAGCGGCGCGTAGTGCGCCTCGTCCCAGCCCAGGGCGAACTCCATCCAGCGGTCGAACATGACGAAGCGCTTGGGCAGCCCGGTCGTCCCACCGGACTCGTACACACCGGCGATCACCCGGTCGGCGCCGGTCAGCCCGCAGGGGATCAGGTCCTCGACCGGCACGTCCCGGAACTCGTCGACGACGTTCGGGAACAGGCGCAGATCGTCGAACGTGCGGATGTCGGCGATCGGGTCGAACCCGAGGTCGCGGGCGCGGCGCAGCCAGAACGGGCTGCCCGTCTCCGCGGAGAAGTGCCAGCGCATGAGCGCGGCGAGGTATTCCTGCGGGTCCAGGTCGACGGGTGCTCGACCGGGTTCGGGTAGATCCAGGATGGTGGTGCTCATGCGCTGCCTCCGCGGGCGCGTCGGACCGCCGGTTCGATCACCGGCAATCCGGATCGTCGCCGATCGTCGACCACGTGGCGTCCCCTGCGGCGGCTCCTGATTGCTTCATAGGAATTTCCGTCCGCGACACGCCGCCAGCAGCACCAACCCGCCATCCGCGGGTCGTGCGCCGTTCAACCACACCACCTGGATCACGATCGGTTCGGGACGCACGCCGGCGGCCAGGGCCCGTCCGGACGCCTGGCCGCGGGCGGTGGCGCCACGCTCAGGCCGTCAGCCGCACCGGCAGCGTGCGCACGCCGCGGACGACGATCTGGCCGCGAAAGGTCACCTGGTCGCGGACGACGGTGATCGCGCTCGTGCGGCGCAGCAGGGCGCGCAGGGCGAGGTCGGCCTCGATGCGGGCCAGGGGCGCGCCCAGGCAGTAGTGGATGCCGATGCCGAAACCGAGATGGCGCCGGGCCCGTCCCGTCCCGGTGAACCGGTCGATGCGGAAGGTGTCCGGCTCGTCGTAGGCGGCCGGGTCGCGGTTCGCGGCACCGACCAGCATCAGCAGCCCCTCACCCCGGGTGAGTTCATGGCCGTCGATCGCGAGGTCCGCCAGGATCGTGCGGCCGATGATCTGCACCGGCGGGTCGTAGCGCAGCACCTCCTCGACGGCGGGGCCGATCAGCGTCGGGTCGGCGCGCAGGGCGGCGAGCGCCGCGGGATGGTCGGCCAGGGCGAGGATGCTGGCGCCGAGCAGGTTCACCGTGGTCTCGTAGCCCGCGACGAGCAGCAGCGTGCACAGCTCCAGCAGCTCCGTCTCGGTCAGCGCGTCGCCGTCCTCGTCGTGGATGGCGACGAGGCTGCTGAGCAGGTCCGCGCGGGGATGGGCCCGCCGGTCGGCGAGCAGGTCCCGGAAGTAGGCCTCGAAACCGACGGTGGCGGACTGGCGGGCCGCGTTCTCCTGCTCGCTCAACGTCGGTCGCGGGTCCAGACCGCGGGCCAGCGCGTCCGCCCACTCGCCGAACAGGGGCTCGTCGACGTCGGGTACCCCGAGCAGTCGGCACATCACCCGCAGCGGCAGGGGCCGGGTGAACGCGGTGACCGCGTCGACCTCACCCTGCGCGAGCGCCTCGTCGAGCAGGTCGTCGGCGGTCTCGGTGATCCCCGGTGCCAGGGCGGCGACCACCCCCGGGGTGAACGCCCGCCCGACCAGCCGGCGCAACCGACCGTGGTCCGGCGGGTCGGCGCGCAGCAGCGAGCCAAGGCCGTCCTCCATGGTGCCGCGGTAGCTCACACCATCGCGGTAACCATGCCCGACGGCCGGATGGGCCAGCGCCGCGGACGCCTGCGCGTGCCCGGTGACCAGGGTGACCCGCCCGCCGGCGATCTCCCCGGGCAGAAACACCCCGCGCTCGCGGACCACCTGGTAGCAGGGATACGGATTCGGCTGTCGTCCCAGCGCCAGTGCGGACATCACCCCGCTGTACTCCCACCCGCCGGTATCCGGGACGACCGAGGCCCGCGGTGCCGGTGCGGTCGGCGGTGCCGGTGCGGTCGGCGGTGCCGGTGCGGGCGTGGAAGCGGTCATCTGCGCATCTCCCCGTGGTGCGTAGAACGTGGACGACGACGTGACCGGGCCGATTACCCGGTCATCCCCGCCGCCGCGCTGGATGACGTCATTGTTGCATCCGACATGAATCAACCCCGACACCCGGATAAAACGGCGGGTGAATCCCACTACCGGCAATTCGACGGCCTCGCGGGGGCGATAGCCGAATCCCATCGACCAGCGGCTGTCAGCCGTCGGCCGGATGCCAGGCGTCGGACGCCGCTACGCCCCCGCGGTGGCCGGCAGCGGCACCGACCCGCCCACCGCGCCTCCGGGACCGGCCGTACCGGTGCCGCCCGAGGGATCCGTGCGCTGCGGAGCTCCTTCGCGGGCCCTGGCCGCGGCCACGCCGCTGGTGGCGCGGACGAAGGCGGCGACGGCGGACGAACGGCATTCGCTTGGCCAGGCCACGCACAGGGTGGCCGGCGCCAGGTCGGTGACGTGCCGATAGACCAGGCCGGGCCGTGGATGCCGCTGCGCCAGGGACATCGGCGGATACCAGATGATGGTGCCGAGCTCGACGAGCATGAAGATCTGGGCCAGATCCCGGGGCGTCGATGCCGCCGGCAGTTCGGTGGGCAGAAGCCGCCCACGCAGATCGGCCAGGCTCAGCGTGGCACGCGTGGCCAGCTCGTCGCCGGCGGCGAGTGCCACCAGCCGCGGCTCGATCAGGACCGGTTCGAGTTCCAGACCGCGGGGTTCGGCCGGGGTCGGCAGCAACGCGACATCGGCCCGACCGTCGCGCAGCGCCCGCTCCTGTTCGCCCAACCCGCCGAGCAGCAACTCCACCTCGATCGTCGTCTCCTGCTCGCGGTAGGCGGCGAGGATGGCGGGCAGCATGCCCGCGTCGTAGTCGGCCTTGAGCGCGACCCGTAGCGTCGGCGCCGGTCGGGCCGCGTGCCGGGTGCGGCGGGCGGCGGCGGTCACCGCCTCCAGGGCGACGCGGGCGTCACGCAACAGCACCTGGCCGGCCGGCGTGAGTTCGACCCGGCGGGTGGTGCGTTCCAGCAGCCGAGCCCCGAGCCGCCGCTCCAGCTCACGAATCGCCCGGGACAACGGCGGCTGCGCCATCGCGAGCCGCTCGGCGGCCCGGCCGAAATGCAGTTCTTCGGCGACGGCCACGAAATACCGCAGCTCGCGCACCTCCAGTTCCGCACCCGACCACTCCGGCGCACTCATACCCGCACGATATCAATCCGGACCGATTCGGTCCTTCACTGTTCCCGGCGGATCACTTTGACTGGGGCCTGTCCGACCACCGACTGTCGGGCCGCCCGGCTGATATCGCACAGCCGCCTCGCTACATCAGCCGCATTCCCTGGAGAAACCAGATCATGATTGTTGTCACCGCGCCGACCAGCCGCATCGGCCGCCAACTGCTGACCCACCTGCTCCCCGACGCCGACGCCGACGCCGACGGCGGCACTGACCGCGGCGCTGTTGGCCGCGCCGACGGTGGCGGCACGGCCATCCGCGTCATCGCCCGGCGCCCCGACGCGCTGCCCACGCTGGTACGGGAGCGCGCCGAGGTGGTGGTGGGCTCGCACGGCGAACCGGACGTGGTCGCGAAGGCCTTCGTCGGCGCCGACACCGTGTTCTGGCTGGCACCGCCGGTGCTCACCGCCGCCACCCTCGAGGACGCCTACCTGGAGTTCACCCGACCGGCCGCCGCGGCGATCCGCGACTCGGGGGTACGCCGGGTCGTCACCGTCTCCGCGCTCGGCCGTGGCACGCCGGTGGCCGACCGGGCGGGCCTGGTGACCGCGTCGCTGGCGATGGAGGACATGATCGCCGCCACCGGCGTCGCGCAGCGCGCGCTGGCCCTGCCCACCTTCATGGACAACTGGCTGCGCCAGATCACCGCGATCCGCGACCAGGGCGTGATCGCCTCCACCGCGAACGGTGATCTGCGCTCCCCCACCTGCGCCACCGGCGACATCGCCGCTCGCGCCGCCGACCTGCTACGCGAGGACACCTGGACCGGCCAGGGCAGCGTCGCCGTCCTCGGCCCGCAGGACCTGACCGGCCACGAGCTGGCCGACATCATGTCGGACGTGTTCGGCCGCCCCATCCGCTACCAGCGGATCAGCGTCCAGGAGCAGTACGACGGCCTGGTCGGCGCCGGCTGGTCGGCGGCGATGGCCCGCGGCCTGGTCGAGATGATGACGGCCAAGAACGACGGACTCGACAACGGTGAGCCGCGCACGCCCGCCTCCACCAGCCCCACCACCTTCCGCCGGTGGTGCGAGCAGGTACTACGCCCCGCCGTCCTCGGCTGACCGCGCCCGAAGTGTTCCGCGGAACACCCTGGTCGACGGGCTAGGTGTCGCGCGGAACACCGTCCGCGTCGTCCACCAGCAGCCGGCCGACGACGCGGACACAGACGACCATGGTCAGGATCTCCACCAGCGTCTGGGTGACCACGGCCACCGCCGCCACGGCGAGTTCGTCCGGTAGGGCGAGGGCCAGCGGCAGCACGACGAGGGAGTTGCGGGCGGTGCCGCTGAACACCACCCCCCGTCCGGCTGGCGCGTCCAGGCCGAACAGTCGGGCCACCACCACCCCCGCGCCGACCATCACCACGGCGAACAGCAGGTAGGACGGCACCAGCCGAGCCACCTCCCCCAGCCCAGCCACGCCACCACCGTCGCCACCACCACCGTCGCGGAGCCGGGGCAGCTGCGAGGTGATCACCGCGAGAAGGGTCGCGGCCAGCAGTGGCACCATCGCCACGTCCGTACCGGCCGCCGCGGCCGCGAACCAGCCACGCGGACGGCGAGCCACCTCCGCCTGCACCAGCCACGCCAGCAGCAGCGGGACGGCGATCAACCACGCGAAGGCCGACAGGAACGGTCCGACCCGCACCACGTCCCCGAGCTCGGGGCCAAAAAGGACCCTCAGATAGCCCGGCAGCAGCACCAGCTGCGTGACCAGCAGCAGCGGCGTCACCGCGAGCAGCTGTACCCGCCGTGCACCGCCCAGCCCACCGAACACCACCACCCAGTCCACGCACGGGCACAGCAGCACCAGCAGCACGCCCAGGCGCAGCGCCCGGTCGTCCGGCAGCAGCGGCAGGAGGGCTTCGACCACCACGGGCACCACGACGAAGTTCACCACCAGCACCGCCGCCACGAACCGCCCGTCCCGCCACGACCGCCGCAGTTCCACCGCCGGCACCTGCCGGAACGTGACGAACAGCAGCGCCGCGATCAGCGGATTCACCGCCTGCTCCAGCCCCGACCCGACCCCCGGCGACACCAGCCCCACCAGCACGCCGAGCCCGATCGCGGCCAGGTACACCTGCACCTGCCACCGCTCCAGCGCCGCCCCGACCTCCGCCACCCCTGTCCCCGTCCCCACGCTGTGCCGTGACCACGGGCCGCTCCGCGCGCCCTGGCCTGGCGCCGCCTGGTCGCCACCGCCATCCTGGCCGCGGAGCCTGGTCGCTGACCCCGGTTCTCGTCGGGCCCGTCGACCAGGCTTCGACGCCGGACCCTTCGACGCCGGACCCGTCCGAGGCCGGACCGTGGACGGACGGGTCGGTCAGACGGGGCCGCGGCGGCGATCACCGGGGGTGGTGGGGTCCTCCGGGGGTGCGGAGCCGGGGCCTTCGCCCTGCGCCCAGACGGTGCGGTCGACCAGACCATGCGGGCAGTGACCGGAGCCGTCGCGGGGCGAGGGGCGGGCGCCGCGGACTCCGGCGAGCGCCGCGCCGCGGGCCCGGCGGCACTCCCGGCAGGCCGTCACGCTGATCATCGGGACCAGACGGCCGCCGCCGCGGCGACCACGGCCGGGCCGGCCGCCGACGCCCATCAGGTGCCCACCCGCCCGGTGCCATCGCAGACCAGGCATCGCACGACCGCGTTGCCGAGGAAACGGCCGTCCTCGTCGACCTCCTGGCGTCCGGACTCGATTTCGCCCTTGCCGTTGCAGGTCGAACAGTCGCCGAACTCGACGGGACGGTCCCCGGTGTCCCCGCCGGCCTTACGCCGGTGCCGGTCGCCGTCGTCGCGGACCACCGGCGGGCTGCCACCGCGCTTCGTGCCGCCGCGACCGGACGACGCCCCGCCGTCGGTGTTCCCGCGCCGGTTCCAGACCATGGCCGCACAGTAGCCGCACCACGACGCAAGCGGATCCCACCCACGTCGGACCTGCTACCGAAACGCCTGTTCAGAACTGTTTCGACCCCAGGCCGACGCACCCGCGCAGCTGGCCTCGATCTGAGGTCGCCTCGGATGCCCGGACCGCATCCACCGACCCACCGACGCGCCGAGGACGACGGTGAACGGACGGGAAAGCGTCGGCGAAGAAGTGGCGATCGACCGCAGCAGGGCGGCGAACTGTCGGACATCGGCCGTAGCCTCAGCAGAAATCGACGATCTGGGTGCCTCTGCCCAGGTTCGCGCTGGGCGAGGTTCAGGGCCGGCGAGGTGCACGGGGGGATCGTGGTCGAGGAGGACCGTGGCTGACTGGTGGAGCACCAGCAACGTCGTCGCCGTGCTCACCGCGGTGCTGGGTGTGGGCACGTCGGTCGCGGCGGTCTGGTACGAGCGGCGCCCCCGTCGCCGGCAGCTCGGGTACCGGGTGCAGATGGCGATCCGGCTCGGTGGGGGCAGCCGGGGTGGGCGCGGCCAGGCTGTCTTCGGCCAGTTCACGAACCTGCCCGGGATCTCCGACGCCACGCTCGTCCTGCTGCGGATCGAGAACTACGGCGCGCAGAGCATCAGCGAGTCCGATTACACCAACAACGGCCCGCACGGCCTGACCGTGGATGTCGCCGACCTCACCGTGCGCAGCGTCGTGGTCATCCCCGATCCCGACGAGCTGCATCTGCTCGGCCACTTCTCCGCCCCGGACAGCCTCCGCTACGGCGACAACCTGCTCCAGCTGCCGCGTGTGCCGCTGAACCCCGGCCAGCACTACAAGCTGCTGATCCTGCTCAGCGGCGGCGGCGCCGGCAGCGATCTGCACGTGCGCGGCGGTATCCGCGACGGCGGCATCGTCGAGACCGAGAGCGTCTCGGTGGACGACAAGCCCCAGCGGTTCAGCCGGCCGGCCCGTCTGATCATGGTGATGCTCACCGCGTGTGTGGTGGCGCTGGCGGCGATCATCCTCATCCCGGGTGACGGTGGGCGCACCCGGGTCGGCTGTGTGGGCGGGCGGCTGACGATCGCCGGGTCCACGGCGTTCGCGCCGATCGCGCGGGCGGCCGCCGACCGTTACCAGCGTGACTGCCCCGGTGCGACGATCGTCATGGACGCCCGGGGCAGCGAGGCCGGTCTGCGCAAGCTGACCGCGGGACGCGAA
Source organism: Frankia umida (assembly GCF_023242945.1). Lineage (NCBI taxonomy): Bacteria > Bacillati > Actinomycetota > Actinomycetes > Frankiales > Frankiaceae > Frankia > Frankia umida. Next base: position 44,548 of record NZ_JALKFT010000011.1, on the reverse strand, counting down.
CCGCGCACCGATCTGATCGCCTTCTCCGACGGGCGGGTGCAGACCGGTGCGAGCCCCCGGCTGTGGGGGCAGGCCGCTGCCCTGTCCGTGTTCGCGCTGGTGGTCAACAACCATCTGGCGGTGTCGAACCTGACCTCCGGGCAGATCCGCGCGCTCTACACCGCCGACCCGGCCGGGCGGATCACCGACTGGAGCCGGATCAGCCCTCGCGATCCCGTGCCGGTGGCCGCCCTGAGTCGCACCGGCGATTCGGGCACCCGGCAGGCCTTCGACGCGTTGTTCCTGCGCGGCGACGCGGAGCCGGCCACCAGTTCACCCGGTGGCTGCCTCGGTGATGGTGCGGCCGGCGGGCAGGCGGTGTACTGCCAGTTGGCGAGCAGCGCGGAGATCGCGGGCCGGGTGGCGGCGCTGCCGGGCGCGGTCGGGTACGTCGACCTGCGGGCGGCGCGGAACACACCCAACGTGCACCCGGTGTCGATCGACGGCCACGCGCCGTCCATCCATGACAGTGGGTATCGCTTCACCGAGATCGAGTACGCCTACACCGACGGCAGGCCGGTGCCGGGCAGCCTCGCCGACGCCTTCCTCAGCTATCTGATCACCGGCCCCGGCCGCAGCGACCTCACCACCGACGACGACCAGCCCTGCTACACCCCCGACAACCTGCCACGCTGCCGTGGCTGAGGCGGGCTGGCCGCCTCGTCGCCGGCCGCGGCGGCGGCGAGGGTCGCGCGCAGCCGACAACGTTCGGCGAAGGCGAGAGCCGCCAGGTGGTAGGGGCGGGCCGCCCAGCCGAGGCTGATGTTGTGGCTGGCATCGGCCAGCAGGCAGGTCTCGACCGTCGGCGCCGCGGTGAACAGCCGACCGATCGCGGCCAGCTCCCCCTCGTCACTGGTCCACCACTGTTCGTACTCGGCCATGGTGATCCGCACCGGCACGCGGATGCGGTGCGCCAGCGACGGAAACGACGGCGGCCAGGTGTGGATCTCCGCGCTCTCCCCTTTGGCGGACGGCTCGAGAAAACCGCGCCGTCCCCGCAGCGTGTCGGCGGGATACAGCTCGGACGCCCCCCAGAACACCTCGATCGCCTCGGCCACTGTCGCCGGCGGTGGGACATCCGGGTGGATGCCGTAGCGCTGCGGCTGGTAGTGCAGGCCGACCCCGGACCCCTCCAGCCCGAGCAGCGCACCGCTGCCGGCCTCGGCGGCCCCCGCGGCCTGCGGGGTCTGGGCGGCGATGTGGATGGCCAGTTTGAAGCCGTTGGAGTGGGCGACCAGGACGAAGCCCGCGCCGACGGTGTGCGTGGCCGCGAAGTCGGCGAGGGCGGCGCGGGCGATGCCGGCCTGGGCGGCGAAGTTCTGGTCGGCCCCGGCCAGGGCGGCGCTGGCCCGGTAGCCGGGACGGTCCAGGGCCAGCACGTTCCAGCCGGCGGCGGCGCCGATCGTCAGCAGGGACAGCTCCGGTGCCGCCCCGCCGTGGAAGTAGCCGGCGTTCATCCCCCCGCCGTGCAGCGCGACGATCGTCCCGCGGGGCTGCGCCACCTCGGCCAGCAGCCCCGACACCGAGTAGCGCCCCGCGTCCAGCAGGACGGGCGCGACGGCCGGCTCAGCCTCGGGCACTGGCCGGCAGGGTGATCGTCTTCGGTTCGAGGTAGGAGGCGAGCCCCTCCGGGCCGAGTTCCCGGCCGAGACCGGACTGCTTCACACCGCCGAACGGCGCCGCCGGGTCGAGCGAGATGCCGTTCACCCCGAAGGTGCCGGTGCGGATACGCCGTCCGACCTCCACACCGCGGTCGAGGTCCTCGGTCCACACCGTGCCGTACAGTCCGAACTCGGTGGAGTTCGCGATGGTCACGGCCTCGTCGACGTCCCGGTAGGGCAGGAAGGCGACGACCGGGCCGAAGATCTCCTCCTGGGCGATCCGCATGCCCGGGTCGACGTCGCGGAACACCGTCGGTTCGACGTAGTAGCCGCGCTCTAGGTGGGACGGACGGCCACCGCCGGTGACCAGGGTCGCGCCCTCGTCACGTCCGATGTCGATGTAGTCGAGGACCCGGGCCCGCTGACGGTCGCTGATCAGCGGACCGATGAACGTGGTGGGTTCGGTCGGGTCGCCGACCTTCAGGCCGCTGACCTTCGCGGCGAAGATCTCCACGGCCTCGTCGTAGCGGTCGACGGGGACGACGATCCGCGACTGGGCGACGCAGAACTGCCCGCTCTGGAACAGGCTCATCGTGACCAGACGCGCCATCGCGTTCGCGAGATCCGCGTCGGGCAGCACGATCGCCGCGGACTTGCCGCCGAGCTCGAGGGTGACCCGCTTGAGCTGGCCGCCGGCCAGGGACGCGATGCGGCGGCCCACCGCCGTGCTGCCGGTGAACGCGACCTTGTCGATCCCCGGGTGCGTCACCAGATACTCGCTGGAGCGCGGCCCCGCCGCCAGCACGTTGAGCACCCCGGCGGGCAGCCCCGCGGCCGCCGCGGCCTCGGCGACGAGATAGGCGTTCAGCGGCGTCTCGGGAGAGGCCTTGAGCACGATGGTGCAGCCGGCGGCCAGGGCCGGGGCGACCTTCATCATCGCCAGGAAGAACGGCACGTTCCACGGGACGATCGCGGCGACCGCGCCGACCGGCTCGTGGCGCACGATCGCCGGGGAGTAGCGCCCCTCGCGCGGTGCCTCGTCCTCGAAGGTGCTGGCCAGCTCGGTGTAGTACCGCAGCACGTCCAGCCCGTTGTCGACCTGCGCCGAGCGGGCCATCGCGGCCGGGACGCCGTTCTCCGCGGTGATCGTCTGTGCGAGCTCGTCCGCCCGCTTGACCAGCTGCTCGAGCAGCTCGCCCAGCACCTGCGCGCGCTGTGCCGGGCTCAGCCGCGGCCACGGGCCGGTGTCGAACGCCCGTCGCGCGGCGGCCACCGCGGCGTCCACGTCCTCGGTGCTGGCGTCCGGGACCCGACCGATCACGTCCTCGGTACTGGGCGAGACGACATCGAGATGGTGCTGCGAGCTCGACGCGACCCACTGGCCGTCGACGAAAATGTCACCGCTTGTGTGCACCGCCGCACACCTCCCCAGAATCAAGCCCAAGACCAGCCGAGACAAAAACTAGCCGATGTCGCATCGACACGTCGATGACTCCGCCGCGCCGCCCCCGCCCCACGGTGGCCGCCGACGCGGGGCCAGCCCGCACGGGATGGTGCAGGCAGGGCCCTGCGGGGCGGTGCAGGGCCCTGCGGGACGGGTGCGGGCCGGCCAGGTGGTGGTCGGGCGTCAGCTGGCCGGCCCCCGTCCGCCTACAGGGCGCTGGCCAGGCGGCCGGCGAGCAGGCGGGTGAAGCGGGACGGGTCGCGCAGGTCGCCGCCCTCGGCGAGCAGGGCCAGGTCGTAGAGCAGGTCGGTGGTCTCGGTGAGCGCGGCGGACTCGGTGTCCTGCTCGTGGGCGCGGCGCAGGCCGGCGACCAGCGGATGGGTCGGGTTGAGCTCCAGGATGCGCTTCGCGGCCGGCACCGGCTGGCCCATCGAGCGGTACATCCGCTCGAGCGCGGGTGTCATGTCGAAGGTGTCGCCGACGACGCAGGCGGGTGACGTCGTCAGGCGGGAGGACAGCCGCACCTCCTTGACCTCGTCCCGCAGCCGCTCACCCATCCAGGTCAGCAGCGCGGCGAAATCGGTGCGCTGCTGCTCCCGCTCCGCCTCCGTCTTCTTGCGGTCGTCCTCGGTGTCCAGGTCCACCTGTCCCTTGGCCACCGACTGCAGCACCTTGTCATCGAAGCGGCCGACCCGCTCGACCCAGACCTCGTCGACCGGGTCGGTCAGGATCAGCACCTCGTAGCCACGGGCCGCGAACGCCTCCATGTGCGGCGAGTTCTCGATGGTCGCCCGCGAGTCACCGGTCATGTAGTAGATCTCGGTCTGGCCCTCCTTCATCCGTTCGACGTAGCCGCGCAGCGTCGTGGTCTGCTCCGGGTCGTGGGTCGAGGCGGCGGAGATGATCTCGAGGATCGCCTCGCTGTCCTCGGCCGCGTCGAGCAGACCCTCCTTGACGGCGGCACCGAACTCCGACCAGAAGGTGCGGTACTTCTCGGCTTCGTTCTCCAGCAGGTTGCGCACCGTCGCCAGCACCTTGCGGACCAGCCGACGGCGCACCTGCTGAATACGCCGGTCCTGCTGCAGGATCTCCCGGGAGATGTTCAGCGAGAGGTCACGGGCGTCGACGACACCCTTGACGAACCGCAGGTAGTTCGGGAGCAGCGCCTCGCAGTCGTCCATGATGAACACCCGCTTGACGTACAGCTGAACGCCGCGGCGGGCGTCCCGGGTGTAGAGGTCCAGCGGCGCGCGAGACGGGATGAACAGCAGCGCCTCGTACTCGAACGTGCCCTCGCCCTTCATCTGGACGACCTCGAGCGGGTCACTCCAGTCGTGGCTCAGATGCCGGTAGAGCTCGTTGTACTCGGCCTGGTCGACCTCGTCGCGGGGCCGGGCCCACAGCGCCTTGCGCGAGTTCAGCGTCTCGATCTCGATCGTGGTCGCGGCGACCGACTCACCCGCGGCATCGGCGTCCGCATCCGCATCCGCGTCCGCGTCGGCGTCGGCGTCGGCGTCCGGCAGGGGGGCGGGGCGCTCGACGGCCATCCGGATCGGCCAGGCGATGAAGTCGGAGTACTTCTTGACGATCTCGCGGATCTTGTGGTCGGCGGTGTAGTCGAACAGCCGGTCCTCGGCGTCCTCGGCCTTCAGGTGCACCGTCACCGCGGTTCCGCGGGGCGCGTCGGGCACGTCCTCGATGGTGTAGGAACCCTCGCCGTCGGACTCCCAGCGGGTACCGGTCCGCTCCCCCGCCCGCTGGGTCACCAGGCTGACCCGGTCGGCCACCATGAACGTCGCGTAGAAACCGACACCGAACTGGCCGATCAGATCCGCCGAGGCCGTGGTGTCACCCGCCGCCCGCGCCTCGGACAACGAGCGCAGCAGTTCGGCCGTGCCGGAGCGGGCGATCGTCCCGATCAGGTTGACGACGTCCTCGCGGGACATGCCGATGCCGTTGTCGCGCACCGTCAGGGTGCGCGCGTCCCGGTCGACCTCGAGGTCGATGTGCAGGTCAGTCGTGTCAACGCGCAGCTCCTGCTCGGTCAGTGACGCCAACCGCAGCTTGTCCAGCGCGTCGGACGCGTTCGAGATCAGCTCCCGTAGGAACACGTCCTTGTCCGAATAGATCGAGTGCACCATGAGGCGCAGCAGTTGGCGCGCCTCCGCCTGGAATTCCAGCGTCTCGACCCGGGTGGTCACGGAGTTCCTCCATACGAATTCAGCCGAACAGGGTCGCGAACATCGGGTATCCACCACACCGCATCCGCGGCGGAAATCATACCTATCACTGCTGATCCGTCCCCAACCATGCCGCCAGCGCCCGAACGGTCACCCCGAGGTGACGCAGCGGTGGCTCCGGGGTGGAAAACGGCTTGCCGCGGCGACGCTGCCGTGGCAGGTTCGAGAGCGCTCCCACTCCCGGACGAAACGAGTTGCCGATGCTCCGCTGAGGCGCCGACCCGACGGCCCACCGTGGCCGTCCCGCCTGGTACCGCCTCGGAGGACACGTATGTCCACCCAGCTCACCCTGGATGGCGTCAGCAAGTCGTACGATCATCGCCGCGTGCTGTGGGATGTCAGCTGCTCCCTGCCGCCCGGCGGCCGCACCGGGATCATCGGTGAGAACGGCGCCGGCAAGAGCACCGTGCTGCGGCTGCTCGCCGGTCGTGAACAGCCCGACGAGGGTCGGGTGATCGTCCAGGCCGACGCCGGCGTCGGCTACCTGCCGCAGGAGGCCTCGCTGCCGTCCCACTGGACGGTCGGTGACGCCGTCGATGACGCCCTCGCCGAGCTGCGGGCCATCGCGTCCCGGATGCGCCAGCTCGAGGCGATGATGGCGGGCACAGCCGGACCAGCGGGCACAGCCGGACCAGCGGGCACAGCCGGACCAGCGGGCACAGCCGGACCAGCCGCCTCGGATGCGGTGCTGGAGGAGTACGGCACGTTGCTGACCATGTTCGATCTGCGGGGCGGCTATGACGCGACGGCCCGGGTCGAACGGGTGCTGCACGGGGTGGGGCTCGCCGGGCTCGCGCGGGAGCGGGCGCTGGCCACGCTCTCCGGTGGGCAGCAGGCCCGGTTGCGGCTCGCGTGCGTGCTGGTGGCCAGCCGCGAGGTGCTGCTGCTCGACGAGCCGACCAACCACCTCGACGACGACGCGCTGACCTGGCTGGCCACCTACCTGCGCGCCCGCACGGGCACGACGGCGCTGGTGTCCCACGACCGCGTGTTCCTCGAGGCGGTCGCCGGCACCCTCGTCGAAGTGGACGCGGCCAGCCACGGCCTGACCCGCTACGGCAACGGCTACGCGGGATATCTGCAGGCCCACACCGCCGCTCGGGCCCGCCAGGCCCAGGCGCACGCGGACTGGCGCGCCGCGGTCGACCGCCAGCGGGAGGCCACCCTGACCACGGCCCGCCGGGTCTCCCCGCATCGCGCCGCGACCGATCGCAACAAGATGTCCTACGGCCTGGCCGGGGACCGCGTGCAGCAGGCGGTCGCGAGCCGGGTCCGCAACGCCGAGGAACGCCTGCGCCGCCTGCTCGACCACCCCGTCGCCGCACCCCCCGAAGCACTGCGCTTCGCCCTGCCGTCCCAGCCATCCCGCCCAGCCCAGCCGCCCCGCCCGTCCCTGGCCGTCAGCGCCGGTTCCGCCGGCGCCCCGGACTCCACCGGCACCACCAGCCCAACCGGCACCACCAGCCCAGCCCGCACCACCAGTCCAGCCGGCACCACCAGCCCAGCCGGCACCACCAGTCCAGCCCGCACCACCAGTCCAGCCGGCGGGACGCTGCTTGGCGCGGTGGAGGTGACGGTGGCGGGTCGACTGCCGGCGGTGTCGCTGGTGGTAGGCGCCGGGGAGCGGCTGCTCGTCGACGGCCCGAACGGGGCTGGCAAGACGACCCTGCTGCGGGTACTCGCCGGCGATCTCGTCCCCGACGGCGGCGAGGTCACCCGGCATGCCACGATCGCGCACCTGCCGCAGCAGATCCCGGTCACCCATCCGGAACGCACACTGCTGGCCGCCTTCGCACACGGCCGCGCCGCCCTGACCGACTCCACGCGGCGGGGTTCGCCCCGCACCGGTGGACGGGTCGAGGTCCGGCCCGAGGACGCGCAGGCGCTGTTGGCCTTCGGGTTGTTCACCCGCGAGCAGCTCATGGTGCCGCTGGGACGGGCGTCGGCCGGCCAGCGGCAGCGCCTCGCGCTTGCCCTGGTCCTCGGGGCCGGCGCCGACGTCCTGCTGCTCGACGAACCCACCAACCATCTCTCCCTGGTACTCGTCGAGGAGCTCGAGGCCGCACTCGCCGCCTATCCCGGGGCGATCGTGCTGGTCAGCCACGACCGGTGGGTCCGCCGCCGCTGGAACGGCGACCGCCTCACCCTGGCCCACCATCCCGGCGCCGCCCCGCGGACGTGACCATGCCCCGCATCCCCGCACCCGCACCCGCACCCGCACCCGCACCCGCACGATCTTCCCGCGGATCCGCCCGTCGGCGGCCGACCCTGCGGTCCGCGGTCAGATGCCGAGGGTTGGACGGCCACATGCCGAGGGTTGTATGGAAAATCGGGCCCTGAATCCTCGAACAACCCTCGGCATGTCATCGTCCTGACCACAATTCGGCTGCGTCGAAGCGCTCACCCCGCCACCGCCGCGACGAGGTAAATACTTATATCTGCACATATCAGACATCCAGCTGGCCGCGATCCGGCATTACCGAGGCTCGGCGAGACATCGAACCACCCGACTTGCGCACCAGGCCTCGACCGGACGCGATCGAGGCCGCGGCGGGCACCGCATGCCCGCGCCACGCGGCATGGCCACGCGACACGGACGGGCCGGTCGCGGAAGTGGCCCCCCTCGGCCGGGCGGGCCGGGGTGGCGGACGCGCCGCCGGCACCGCCGATCGTGACGAATGCGTCACCGTGCCACCGGCCAAGTCGCCGTGCCACCGGCCAACCAGCCGCGGAGCGCGGGCGACCGGGGGTCGTCCGCGGTGGGCGTGTGAGTCGGATCGCAGTACGCGCGAACACGCGCCGGAGCACCGTCGTCATGGCATCTCGACCGCATACCCACCTTGCGCCACACAAGCCGATCCGGTTGACAACTGCCAGCTACTTATCTAATGTTTTCACCACTCTTCCACTCGAACGCCGTCTTCGTGTGATACCTCTACCTATAACAGCCGTTTCCGCCGACACCCCTGCCCAGCGCTGCCGAGATGCGAGGAGACGAGGAGCGGATGGAAGCGGGTCCGTCGTCCGATCCGGTGCGTGAGTTCTTTCTTCCCGAGCTTCCGCGGTCGTTGCCATGGCGATATCACCCGCAGGCGGCGCAGATCGAGTTCGCATCCAACGGGTGGGTGCGCGCATACCTGTCCGACTGCTTCTCGAGCGAATCCGAGCTGCTTTTCTTTCTGCGTCAGCGCAACGGTCTTTACGGTCCGCTCACGGTGCCGGACGCCGACGCGCGGCGGGCCCGTGACGTGGCCGACTGGTATCAGTTCGTCACGGTCATAGACACCTTCGTCTCCGACCGGACCGGTCTCGGCGCGAACCTCGCCGATGCCCGCGCCGTCTTCGCCGCGATCATCGGCGACTTCATCCCCGAGCAGCCGCAAGGTGACGAGACGCGGTCCACCCCGGTGCGACCCGGCGAGACCCGGCCCGACCAGGCAAGGACCGACCAGGCGCGGGTGGATCAGGCAAGGACCGACCAGACGCGGGTGGATCAGGTCGCGTACGGGCGGGCGGCGCGGGATCTGTGGGAGCGGATCAGCACGGGGCTCAGTCGGGCGCAGACGGGGCGGCTGGTGGCCGCCCTCGCGGCGTTCCTGCGTGGCTGCGCCACCGAGATCGACGCGAAGCTCGCCGGCACGGTGCCCGACTACGAGACCTGCCTCGCCGTCCGGCTGGACAGTTTTGGCTGCGATTTCATCGAGCTGATGACCGAATACGGCGCCGAGGTGGATCTGAGCGACATCGTCGCCGAACTGGCCGCTGTCCACGACCACTGCCGCCGCCAGATGATCATCATCAATGATCTGCTTTCCTGGCGTAAGGAGCATGCCCAGAACGATCCGATGACCGTGGTGCGGGTGCTGGTCGAACATGACGGGCTCGCGCTGCAGCCCGCGGTCGACCAGCTGTGCGGGCTGGTGGCGTGGCACGAACGGGAATACGCGCGGGCTCGCGACGAGCTGCTGGCCGGCCCGCTCGGGGCACGTGACGACGTCCGACGGTATCTCGGCGCGCTGGACCTGCTCATGGGCGGCAGCCAGGAGTTCGAATACCTCACACCACGCTACTTCGGTGACGGTTTCGTCTGGGACGGCGCGACGTCCGGCTGGGTCGATCTGTATGCGCCGGTGACGCGATTTCGCCCAGATCCGTGGGAATCCGTGCGATCCTTGGAACGCCTCCAGCCCACGGTGCCACCTGGCGCCGCCGGGCGCCCGACTGGCGGGGCAGCCATCGGTACCCGTTAGGTGGTGTGGTGACGACCAGCGAAACCGTGGCTCGGCCAGGTCGCGACCAGGTACGCACCCGTTCGTACACGTTCGCCGTCGCGGACGGTCGCGTTCCTGGCCTTGGTCATGCACCGGCACTGATGCGTCGACCACTGGACTTTCTCGCCGGCCTGCCCGCCCAGGGAGATCTCGTCGAGATCAGCCTCGGGCCGCGCCGGGCGTATCTGGCCTGTCATCCCGATCTGGTGAACGAGGTGCTGGTACGCACCCGGGTCTACGACAAGGGCGGGCCGCTTTTTGACAAGGTCCGGCTGCTCATCGGCGACGGGCTGGTCAGCGCGCCGTGGGAGGTGCACCGTCGACTGCGCCGGCTGATGCAGCCGGCCTTCCACCATGGCCGCCTCGACGGGTATCTGCAGCTCATGGCCGAGGAGATCGACCGGGTGCTCTCGACCTGGCGCGCGGGCCAGGCGATCGACGTCAACGAGGCGCTGCACTCCCTCACCCTGCGGATCACCGCTCGCACGATGTTCGCCACCGACGTCGCCGAATCGCGCATCCTCAACGAGGTCGCCGCATGCATGCCGATCATCATGCGTGGCGTCTACCAGCGCACGGTCGCCCCGGTGGACTGGTGGGAGAAACTCCCCCTGCCCGGTAACCGCCGGTTCGACCAGGTCCGCGCCCGGATGCTCGCCGTCATCGGCGAAACCATCGAACTGCAGCGCCGCGACGGCACCGACCACGGCGACCTGCTGTCCATCCTCGTCGCCGCGCGGGACGGGGACGAGGCCGCGCGGCTCTCCGACGCCGAGGTGTTCGACCAGGTCATGACGCTGCTGATCGGTGGGACCGAGACGACCGCGAACGCGATCGGGTGGGTGCTGCACGTGCTGGCGCAGAATCCGCCGGTGGAGGCGGCGGTGCACGCCGAGATCGCGGGCGTCCTCGAACGCTCGGGCGGCGACACACCGGGTGTCGCCGACATCGCGGCGTTCGACTACACCGGCCGGGTCCTTCAGGAGACGCTGCGGCTCTACCCGCCGGCGTGGGTGCTGACCCGGGTGACCACGCAGGACACCGACCTCGGCGGCCGGCACCTGCCGCGCGGCAGCATCGTCCTGTACAGCCCGTACGCAATGGGGCACAGTGGCGCGCTGTTCGCCGACCCGGAGCGCTTCGACCCGGACCGTTGGCTGCCGGCGCGGGCCCGGGAGATCCCGCCTGGTGCGTTCACCGTGTTCGGTGGGGGCAGCCGCAAGTGCATCGGTGACACGTTCGGCCTGGCCGAGGCCACCCTGACCATCGCGAACATCGCCCACCGGTTCTGGTTGCGTCCCGTGCCCGGTGCCCGCCCGCACACCGCGATCCCCCGGGCGTCGCTGGGTACCGGCCCCTACCCGATGGTTCCCTGGCTGCGCCGGCCGTAGCGTCCCCGCCCGGCGGCGAGCCGGCCCGACAGCAGATATCCGGCGATCATGATGGCGGCGATCGTCGGCGGGCCGGTGGGCGCAGCGCGGCGAGGAACAGGTCGAGCAGACGGCCGGCCTGGTCGCGGTCCTGACGGTCGGCGGCGGCCAGGCAGATCCCGGACAGGGCGACGAGCACGTCGTCCGGGGCGACGTCCGCCCGTAGTTCGCCCGCCGACGCGCCGGCGCGCAGCAACGTGGCCACGGCGCTGGTCAGCCGCTCCCGGCTGCGTGCGAAGGGATTGCCCCCGGAGGCGACCAGTGCCCGCAGCGCCGACCCCATGCCTCGCTTGGTCGTCAGGTAGTCGAAGAACCGGTCCATCCAGGCCCGCAGCGCCGCCGCGGGCGCCAGCGTCACGAGCAGGTCGTCGACGCAGTCGCAGAGCCGGTCGAGTTCACCCTGGTAGGCGGCGTCCACCAGGGCCTCCCGGGTGGGGAAGTGCCGGTAGAGGGTGCCGATGCCGACACCGGCTTCCCGGGCGACCGCCTCCAGCGGCACCTGCGGCCCGTCCTGCGAGAGCACCCGGACGGCCACCGCCAACAGGCGCTCCCGGTTACGCCGCGCGTCGGCACGCAGCGGACGTGCCGCCATGTTCACCTCCCGGGAATCTTCCGGAGGGACCTCCGGTTATGACCGATCGAAGTGGAGGAACCTCCGCTTGATTTTACCGATCTTCTGGAGGAAACGCCGCATGAGCGACCGGATCACGACCCCGTTCGGTGCCGAGTCGACCGCCGCCGAGGTGCTCGCGGGCCTCGACCTGACCGGACGGCGCGCCATCGTCACCGGCGGCGCCTCGGGTATCGGGATCGAGACGGCCCGGGCCCTGGCCGGCGCCGGAGCGGAGGTGACCCTGGCCGTGCGCGACGTCGCCGCGGGCGAACGGGTGGCCGCCGAACTGAAGGCGCCGGTGCCGGTCCAGGTCCGCCACCTGGACCTCGCCGAGCCGACCAGCGTCGGGACCTTCGTCGCCGGCTGGGCCGGCCCCTTGGACATCCTGATCAACAACGCCGGCATCATGGCCTCGCCGCTGCTGCGCACACCGCGGGGCTTCGAGTTGCAGTTCGCCACCAACCATCTCGGCCACTTCGCCCTGGCCACCGGCCTGCACCCGGCGCTGGCCGCCGCCGCCGCGGCGTCCCCGACCGGCGAGGCGCGCGTGGTGTCGGTGAGTTCCAGCGCCCACCACCGCTCCCCCGTCGTGTTCGACGACATCCACTTCGAGCGCCGTCCCTACGAGCCGTGGGCGGCGTACGGGCAGTCGAAGACCGCGAACGTGCTGTTCGCCGTGGAGGCGACCCGCCGGTGGGCGGACGATGGGATCACCGTCAACGCGCTCATGCCCGGCGGCATCCGCACCAACCTGCAGCGTCACGTCTCCGAGGCGGATCTCGAGCGGCTGCGCAGGGCCGCCGCGGGCGACGGCACTGGTCCCGCGCTGCGCTGGAAGAGCCCCGAGCAGGGTGCGGCCACCTCGGTGCTGCTCGCGGCGTCCCCGCTGCTGGCCGGGGTGGGCGGACGCTACTTCGAGGACTGCCACCAGGCCGAGGTCGGGATGCTCTCCGCCCGCAACGGCGTCGCCGCCCACGCCCTTGACCCCGAGGCCGCCGCCCGCCTGTGGGACCTCTCGGTCACCACCCTCGCCGGCTGACCACGGCAGTCGGCGTCGCGCGCGAGCGGCCCGGCCCGGCCCGGTTCCGCGGAACCGGGCGCGGCCCGGCGCGGCACCGGAGCGGCTACTCGAGGCGGCGGAAGCGGCTGGCGTGGAAGACGAGCGGGCTGACATCGTGATCGGCGTCAAGGTCATGGACCTCGAGCACGATGATGTCGTGGTCACCGGCCCGGACCTGCTGGGAGACGCTCGTCTCCAGCCAGCCTCCGGCGTCGTCGAGCAGGACGGCCCCGGCGTCGGTGGTGCGCCAGTCAAGCTCGGCGAACCGGTCGGCGCCGCGACCGGCGAGCTGACGGCCGTGGCGCTCCTGGGCGGCGCTGAGGATGCTCACCCCGAGACGGGGCGCGGAGCGCAGCAGCGGCCAGGTGCTCGACGAGTGCGCGACGCACACCGAGACCAGCGGCGGCTCCAACGAGACGCTGGTGAACGAGCTGACCAGCAGCCCCACAGGTGCGCCGTCGACCTCCGCGGCCACCACGGCCACACCGGAGGGAAACGAGCCGAACACATATCGCAGCCGAGCTGAGTCGATGACCTGCGGTGGGCTCACCATGTGCCGACCTCCACCGCATCGAGAGTACTGGCCGCTCGGGCCACTGTGTGCCGGTTTGCCGGGACCTGCAGACCGAGGTTCCCGCGCAGCGTCGTCGAGGAGTACTCGTCGCGTACCACGCCACGGTCGCGCAGGATCGGCACCACCTGCTCGGCGAAGCGGGCGAACTCGCGCGCCGAGTTCACCGTGATGTTGACGCCGTCCAGGCCGTCCGCCTCGAACCAGCGCTGGAGTTCGTTCGCGACGGTCAGCGGGGAACCGACGAACGGCGAGCGCTGGGCGTCCAGCTGGTGCTCGACGACCTGGCGCAGGGTGAGGTTGCGCTCGCGGGCCAGCGTCGTGATCGACTCGGCGTGGGTGCGGAAGCTGCGCGCGCCGGCGTCGCCCACGTCCGGGAAGGGTGCGTCCAGGTCGTAGCGGGTGAAGTCGTGCCAGCCGAACGGACGGCCGAGTTCGGCCAGTGCCCGCTCGAAGCTGCGCCCGCCGCGCGCCGCGTCGTCCTTGGCCCGCGCCTCGGCGTCGGTGTCGGCGATCACCGGGGAGATGCCGGGGACGATGAGCACATGCTCGGGGTCGCGTCCCTTCGCGGCCGCCCGGGCCCGCATCTCGCGGCGGAACTCCTGCGCCTGCGCCAGCGACGGCGCATGGGTGAAGATCGCCTCAGCGATGCTGGCGCCCAGGTCACGCCCCTCCTCGGAGTCACCGGCCTGGAAGATCACCGGCTGACCCTGCGGGGTGCGCTCGAGGTTGAGCGGGCCGACGACGCCGAAGTACTCGCCGCGGTGGTCCAGGGTGTGCTGACGGGTCCGGTCGAAGAACTCGCCGCGCGCGCGGTCGCGGGGGAAGGCGTCGGACTCGTAGGAGTCCCACAGGCCCTGCACGACGCGCACGTGCTCGAGCGCGCGGCCGTAACGGGTGGCGTAGTCGTAGTGCTCGTCGCGGCCGTAGTTGCCGGCGGTGCCCGCGTCGCCGCTGGTCACGACGTTCCAGCCGGCCCGCCCGCCGCTGATGTGATCGAGTGAGGCGAGCCTGCGGGCCACGTTGAACGGCTCGTTGTAGGACGTGGTGATCGTGCCGACCAGGCCGATGTGGTGCGTGTGCACCGCGATGGCGGACAGCAGCGTCAGCGGCTCGAGCCGGCTCAGGTAGTGGTGCGGCGAGTCCGGCGTGATGAACTGGCTGTCGACGATGAACACATGGTCGAACTTCGCCGCCTCGGCCTGCTGTGCGCGGGCGATGTACCAGCGCACGTCGACACTCGCGTTGGTCGGGATGTCGGGATCCAGCCAGGTGGTGTGCTGGCCGGGGCCACCGACACCGAACAGGACGGCCCCCAGCTTCAGGGTGCGCCCCGGCCGCCGGGCCGAGCCGGAGTTCGAAGCCGAGCCGGGATGCGGAGTAGAATCGGACATACTGACCTTCCTGGACGCCTGTACATACGTCAGCACGGACGTCCACACGCCAGTTCAGGCGTCGGTCTGGACGTCCACCGGAGGAACGGCGCGGGCTCGGGCGGCCGGCGCGGCGGGCACGGAGGTCAGCGACAGAGCGCGGCCTGGCCGCGGGCGAAATCAAGCCAGCGACAACGTGTCAGCAACACGCAGGTCAACTGGGCCATGGCGCCCAGCATGCGGCGCGTGCGGCGGTATGTCCAACGATGCTTCATGATGGCGATCCATCGCGGATCGTGATGCATTCTCGAGTAGCCTGGTGAACATGCGCCGGACCCTGGACATCGCCCCCCTGCGCAGCCTCGTCGCTGTCGCGGACTGCGGCGGTTTCCAGCGGGCCGCGACCTCGCTGCATCTGAGCCAGGCGGCGGTCAGCCAGCATGTGCGCCGTCTGGAGGCCGCCACCGGGCGGCTGCTCGTCGAACGCCAGGGGCGCGGCTCCCGGCTGACCGCGGACGGCGAGAAACTGCTCGCCCAGGCCCGCCGCATCCTCGCCCTGCACGACGAGACCCTCGAGGACTTCGGCTTCGCGGGCGACGCGACCCTGGTCATCGGGTCGACCGAGCACGCCGCCGCCCAGGTGCTGCCGCCGCTGCGCGCCGCGTTGGAGGACGGTCCGGCCGGCCATCAGATCCGGTTTCGGATCGACCGGGGCTCGAAACTGCGCGAGCGGCTCGACGGCGGCGGCGTCGACCTGGCCCTGCTGCTCGGCCCGGCCGACGATCCGCGGGCACGGGCGGTCGGCGATCTGGAGCTGACCTGGTACGCCGCCCCCGGCTGGCACCGCCCCGCGGCGAGCCTGCCGATCCCGCTGGTCGCCTTCGACCATCCGTGCGCGCTGCGCACCCGCGCGTTGGAGACACTGTCCCGCCATGGCCTGCCCGCGGTGATCGGCGCGGAGGCCATCCAGCTCGCCGGGGTACAGGCCGCCGTCGGCGCGGGCCTCGGGGTCGCGCTGATGGCGACGTTGCACCACACCCCGGTCGGGCTCGTCGCCCGTGACGACCTGCCCTCCCCCGGTGCCCTTCCACTGGCGGTGTGGTCACGCACGGGCCTGGCCGAATCGGTCACCCGCCGGGCCGCCGACGCGCTACGCGACCTGCTCGCCGAAGGAGCCTGATGTCCGCCACGTCCGCCACGTCCGCCGGGTCAGCCGGGTTGTCGGGATCGCCCGGTCGCGCCATCCGGGTGGTGCGCACGCCCGGCGGGGTCGCGGTGCCCGCCGACATCGACCCGTTCCACCGTCGGCTGCACCGGGTCGCCCCCGCGGGCCTCGTCGGTGACACCACCCAGACCACGGGGATGCGCCGCCGCGAGGCGATCAGCGGCAAGACCGTCGGCGCCCGCAGTCTGTGGATGGGTCAGACGCACGTGCCCGCGTCGACGTCCTCAGGCAACCATCACCACGGCGCGTCCGAAACCGCGATCTACGTGGTCGCCGGCCATCCTGTCTTCGTCTTTCTCAACGTCGAAGGGGATGACCCGGTCGAGACACGTGTCGAGACGTCCCCCGGCGACTACGTGTTCGTCCCGCCGTACGTACCGCACCGCGAGGAGAACCCCGACCCGTCGGTGGAGGCACTGGTCGTGATCGCCCGCACCACCCAGGAGGCGATCGTCGTCAACCTCGAGGGCCTCGACTGGTCCGAGGTGCGCACCGATGATCCGGGCGACACCGGCTCCGCCTGCTCGTAGCCGGCCACGGCGGGTGTCCGGTCAGCGCACGAGCCGGAAGAAGCCGCGGACCTCGTCGACGAACAGGGCCGGCTGTTCGAACGCGGCGAAGTGGCCGCCGCGCGCCGGTTCGCCGAACCAGCGCAGGTCGGTGAACCTGCGTTCGGCCCAACGCCGCGACGCCCGGAAGATCTCGTGTGGGAAGACCGAGATCCCCGACGGCACCGCGACCTCGTCGGCATCGACCTCGCGCAGGCTTTCCCAGTACAGCCGGGCCGAGGAGGCACCCGTGCCGGTGAACCAGTACACCGACACGTCGTCGAGGATCTGGTCCCTCGACAGCACCTGCGCCAGATCACCGTCGTGGCCGGTCCACTCGTGGAACTTCTCGACGATCCACGCGCACTGCGCGACCGGTGAGTCGACCAGGCCGTAACCAACGGTCTGTGGGCGGGTGGACTGCTGCGAGGCGTAGGCCATCCCCCAGGTGGTGTACTCGCGCAGCCGGGCGAGCGCCGCCCGCTCCGCATCGGTGAGGTCGGTGAGCTCGCCGCGGGCCACAGCCTGGCCGATGCCGACCAGCGGCATGTTGACATGCACGCCGACGAGTCGGGCGGGCCGCTGCTGGGCAAGACTCGTGGTGACCATCGCCCCCCAGTCACCGCCCTGCGCGCCATAACGGTCATAGCCCAGCCGGGTCATCAGGTCGTCCCAGGCGCGGGCGATCCGCGGGAGGGCCCAGCCGGTGGACGTCGGGCGTGCGCTCCAGCCGTAGCCGGGCAGCGACGGGATGACCAGATGGAACGCGTCCGCCGGGTCCGCCGGGTTCGTCAACGCCTCGATCACACCGAGGAACTCCACCACCGACCCGGGCCAGCCGTGGGTGAGGATCAGTGGCAGCGCGCCGGGATGCGGCGACCGGGCGTGGATGAAGTGGATGTCCAACCCGTCCAGCCGGGTGCGAAAATGCTCGAACGCCCGCAGTCGGGCCTCGGCGGCGGCGAAGTCATAGCCATCGGCCCAGTAGCCACACAGCTCGCGCAGATAGCCCACCGGAACGCCCTGCGACCAGTCGTCGACCGTCGCAGACTCGGCCCAGCGGGTGCGCCGCAGCCGGTCACGCAGGTCCGCGACGGCGGCGGAGCTGTACTCGGGGCGTATCTCGACGATCGCATCGGTCATGGCGTACGACGGTATCGGTCAGTGTCGCAACAGGCCCGCTTCCTGCATGGCGGAGGCCACGAGCTCGCCGTCGCGGGTGAAGAACATGCCCCGGGACAGCCCGCGGGTGCCGCCGACGGTCGGGCTGTCCTGGGCGAACAGCAGCCAGTCATCGGCGCGGAACGGACGGTGGAACCACATCGCGTGGTCGAGCGACACCAGGTCGAGCCGCCCGGGCCCGGCCCTTAGATGCGGGCGCCGCGCGGTGGTGGACAGGGTGACGTCCGAAAGATAGGTCAGCGCGCAGACGTGCAGCAGCGGGTCGTCGGTCAACGGCTGATCGACGCGAACCCAGATGTACTGCCGGGGCATCCCGTCCTCGGGGGCGGCGGAGCTGGTCACCAGCCGGAGATCGAGCAGCTGGAACGGCGGGAAGTCGGGGGCGATCAACATCGGCCCCCACCGCTGGGACTGCTCGTCGGGGCCGGGAACGTCAGGCATCCGCAGCCGATGGCTGTCGTCACTGTCCCGGGGACGCTGGAAGGATGCCGACATCGAGAAGATGACCTCCCCGTCCTGGACGGCGCTGACCCGACGGGTGGTGAACGACCGGCCTTCGCGCAGCCGCTCGACGAGGTAGACGATCGGCGCGTCGGTGCGGCCGGGGCGCAGAAAGTAGCCGTGCAGCGAGTGCATCCGCCGGTCGGGGTCGACGGTGCGCCCGGCCGCGATCTGCGCCTGGGCCGCGACCTGCCCGCCGAAGGCGCGCATCGGTGCACCCTCATGACATCGACCGCGGAAGATGTCGCGGTCAAGGGTGTCCAGGGTCAGCAGATCCGCGAAGTCAGGCTTGTGCTCCAGTGCCACAGCGCCGAGGCTACCCGCGCCGGGGTAGCCGGAGCGCACCAGAGCACGCCGGCCTGTCACCAGCCCCGTCAGGTGTGGTCAGCCAGCGTCAGGGGCGGCCGACCAGCGTCAGTCGTCGTCCAGGGCCGGTTCGGGGGCTCCACCGAAGATGCCGTCGCACAGGCGCAGGTAGAACCGGTCGGGCCGGGGCACGTGTTCGAGTTTCTCCAACGCGCTGACGTGATCGCCCTCGGTCTCCATCTCGAACGTGCCGTAGCCGAGAAGCCGGCCGTTGGGATCGAGTTTGTACGACAGGTCGGTGATCTTCGACAGTGGCAGGCTCTGTATCCGCCGGGACAGGATCCCGGACGCCTTCACCAGCCGGCTGTTCGTGATGAGCAGCACGGTGAGATACCAGCCGAGCAGTCGCCACATGAGCCGGAGGACCGCGGCCAGCGCCACCCACCACAGCAGCGTGACCAACACACCGATGCCCGCGTGGTGGACGGCATCGTAGAGGGAGACGGCGATGGCGACGGCGAGCACGCCGGCCGTCTCGAGAACCACCCGGGCAACCACCACCCAGTGAAATCGTATTTGTACGGTTAGATGTTCGTTGCTGGCCAGATAGCTGTCGATGCGCATGGCGGAACCATCCCCGTGTGCCCCCCGAATTCCGAAAGATCATGATCGCACACACAGCGCGATGCAGGCTATCCCCTATCCGACACATCGCGACCCGGGTGTCACATCCGGCGATCAGGTGACCGGGCCGGCGCACCAGACATCCTTCGGACATCCACCGGACAGGGCCGGGTTGACGCGGGGTGTCGGCCCGTGCCGCCCGACCGCGCCGACCAGGCAGCGGTGCCACGCACATGTCACCGGGCATTTCCGTGAAATCATCAGTGATCCGACGGACCTTGCCTCACATCTCGAGACCGCCCGACAATTCGTCGTGAACCGCGATTCTGTGCAGACCGCGCGGAACCGCGTTCGGCGAGAGGAGTTCGGTTGCCCACCGATCTGTCCACGGACATTGTGCGGACGTCCGCCCAGGCCGGACGCCTGGTTCTCTGGGAGGAGTCAGCCCGCGACGGCGCCCAGGGGAAAACCCTGATGAATGCCGGGTTCAGGATAAGGCTCGCCCGGAAACAGGGGCAGATCTTCGGTGTGCACGGCGCCCGACATGTCGTTTTCGCCGCCGGGTTTCCGGCGGTGTGCGCCGAGGAGTTCGAGGTGACCCGGCGGGTCGCCCTCGAGGTGGACGGCGCGGTGAGCCCGGCGGCGGTGTGCCGGGCCACCGCCGCCGATGTCCGCCAGGCCGTGGCCGCGGTACACGCGGCCGCCCGCCGCCGGGTGATGATCGTCGTGCCGGCGTCCGACCTGCTGGCGGATGTGATGCTGCACCGGACGGCACGCGCGATGCTCGCCCTCGCCCCGGAGCTGGTCGACGAGGCGCACGCCGCGGACCGCACGGCGGGCGGGGTGGCGGGCACGCTGTCGGTGGACGTCTGCCTCGCGGACGCGCCACGGGCCGATCCGGTGCTGCTCGCGGAGCTCGCCGAGCGGGTGACCGCGGCCGGCGCCGGCGCCGCCGCGATGTTCGGCCCCGACATCCCGATTCTCGACGCCGACACGATCACCAGCGACGCGATCACCGCCGGGACGGCGTCGGCCGGGGCACGCACGGGCGCGACGACGATGCTGCGGCTGGGCGCCGACGGCACGCTGGGCCTCGTCCGCCACGGCGCCCACGACCGCCCGCACGGACCGGACGGGTCCGCGGCACGGCCGGTCGTCGACTATCTCACCGACGTCCAGGCACGGTTTCGGGCCACGACGACCCTGCTGGCTTGTTCGTACGAGGCGGCACCGTCCATCGACCATGACCACGGTCTGTGACGCTGCCGCCGGGGCCCACGGGTGTGCAGAGTGCACACGGGTCGCCGTGGGGGTATCCGCGTCCGATTTGCCCCCCACAGCGACCCGTATAGGGGGATCTTGCTGTGGGGCCGGTTGCGGAGCATCGCGGTGGCGGGGTGGGTTGCCGGCTGTCGAGCCGGACGGCTCAGACGGCGGCGCCGACGCGGTCGACCAGTGCGAGCGAGCGCTCCCACAGGGCGGCGCGGACGGCACCGTCGTAGGCCTGCGGGTTGGCGCGGGTCTCGCGCTGACGGTCGAAGAACCTGCCGGTGACACCGTCCAGCGCCGGGCTGGTGACCAGCCGGTGGGTGGCCTCGACACCGGTCTCGAGGGCGTCGACGCTGTGGCCGACTTCCAGCAGCACCATCTTGGTCGGCATGTACGTCGCGGGGTGCAGGCTGTTGACGGTGATCTCGGCGGGGTCGACCCGGTCGGCGAGTTCGAACCCGGACATGATCTGCGCGAGCTTGCTCTGGGCGTAGGCCTGTCCGCCGTTGTAGGCGCGCTCGAGCATGAGGTCGTCGAAATCGAGGGGATGCTGGCCGAGGGAGGCGACGTTGACGATCCGGGCCGGCGCACGCCCGACCGGGCCGGCGGTGGTCGAGCCGGCGGTGGACGAGCCGGCGGTGGCGGTGGCGCGCAGCAGCGGCAGGAGGTCCAGGGTGAGCAGGAACCCGGCCAGGTAGTTGACGGCGAAGCGCAGTTCGTGGCCGTCGGCGCTGGTGCGGCGGGTACGACCGTCGGGTTCGCCGGAGCCGATGCCGGCGTTGCTCACGAGCACGTCGAGTCGGTCGGTGGCGGCCCGCACGTCGCCGGCAAGTCGGCGGACCTGGGCCAGATCCGCCAGATCCGCCTGGACGGTCCGCACCCGCGGGCCATCACCGGGACGACTCGCGGTGCCGGGACGACCCTCGGGACCGGGGCTACCCTCGGGACCGGGACGACTGGCGGGACCGGCGAGTGCGTTGAGCTCGTCGGCCAGCGCGGCTAGTCGGGCAGGGTCACGGCCGTGCAGGATGAGGGTGGCGCCTTCGGTGGCGAGTCGGGTCGCGAGGGCCCGGCCGAGGCCGTCGGTGGCGCCGGTGATCAGGACGGTGCGAGGCTCGGTCATGGGCGCCTCCTGCCCGCTTCGCGCCGCGTTGATTCCCGGGAGACCGACGATCCCGGGGCAATGTCAGCCCTTGACGGACGCCACGACGGACGACTCAGCGGGTAATTCGGCGGACGGCTCAACGGGGCGCCATCCGGACAGCACCGTCGAGGCGGATGACCTCGCCGTTGAGCATCGCGTTGTCGACGATGTGGGCGACCAGGTTCGCGTACTCGGCCGGGTCCCCGAGCCGGCTGGGATGCGGGACCTGGGTGCCGAGCGAACGCAGCGCCGTTTCGGGCAGCGACTCCAGCAACGGGGTGCGGAACAGGCCCGGGGCGATGGTGACCACCCGAATCCGATGTTGGGCCAGCTCACGGGCGACCGGCAGGGTCAGGCCGACCACACCGCCCTTCGACGCGGCGTAGGCGGCCTGGCCGATCTGACCCTCGTAGGCGGCGATGGACGCGGTGTTGACGAGCACGCCGCGTTCCTCGCCGTCGGACTCGACCGGGGTGTGGGCGATCATCGCGGCGGCGGCCAGGCGCAGCACGTTGAAGGTGCCGATCAGGTTGACCTCGATGACCTTGCGGAAGCCGTCCAGGGGGCTGGGCTGCCCGTCCCTGCCGACGACGCGTGCCGCCGGGCCGATGCCGGCGCAGTTGACGGCCACGGCGAACGGGCCGTGCGCGAGCGCGGTGTCGACCGCCCGCCCGACCGCGTCCTCGTCGGTCACGTCCGCCGGGACGAAGCTGGCACCGGAGCCCAGCTCGTCCACGATCCTCTTGCCGTTGCTGGTCGGCAGGTCGACGACGACGACGTGCGCTCCCTGGCGGTGCAGCCGCTGGGCGGTGGCCAGGCCCAGGCCGGACGCACCGCCGGTGACCAGCGCCGACTTCCCCGTGACGTTCATGGCGAGCAGCCTGCCACAGCCCGCCCGGCCGACCCTGCGATGCCGCGCCCGACGCCGGGACCGTAGGCGCCGGGACAGGACATCGAGGTCGACGCCTCCCTGGAGGGTGGCCGTCCCGAACGGGTCAGAGCTGGCCCTGGCTGGCCGTGCCCAGCGGGATCGCCCGCAGGCGGCGGATCACCGGCGCCTCGGCCAGGCCCCCGTCCAGCCCCGAGACGAGGGTCTTCATCGCCGGGCTGGTCCCGTGCTCGTCAAGCAGGTCCTCGGACGTCCACTTCTCGACGATGACGAACTCGTCGTCGCTCTCGTGCAGCGCGTACAGCTCGCAGCCCGCGTCCTGCTCGTGGACGAGTGGGAAGGCCGCCTCGAACGCGGCCCGTACCTGCGCCCGCCGCTCGGGCAGGGGCTTGAGCACGGCGACGACGACAACACTCATCGAATCTCCTTCGACAGGCCAGAAAGGACAGAAAGGACAGACAGAACGAACAGGGATCACCACAACGAGGCGGGCCGCAACAGACAGTACGGGTGGCCACCGCGCCCGCGGTGACCACCCGTACTCATCTCAGCAGGTCGACCGGTGTGCCGTCAGCCCCTGTTCACCCCAGTTCGCCGCGGCCACACCGGGTCGGGCTCAGTCCTCGATCGGGGTCGCGCCGAGGACCTTGTAGGCCTGCGGCTGGCCCTTGTCGTCCAGGACCGAGATGATGCCGCCGCGGACGCAGGTGGACGGCGCCAGCGGGTCGGCCTTGCCGTTGCAGCGGAAGCCGATGTCCAGCGCGCCGGCCAGCTGCCGCTGCGGTGCCTTCTTGATCGTGGAGGTGATGTTCGCGGCCGTGATGTCACCGGTGATGCCCTGCGCGCCGGTGACCAGCGCCGTGACCTCGATGAAGGAGGTCATACCGATGTTGCGGGTGGTGTCGATGCCGCTGCCGTAGGTCTCGGCGACGGCGTTGTAGAGCCGGGTCGAGGCGTTGTCCGCGCCGATGGGTGCGGATGCGGCGACCGTCATGCCCTTGAGGATCGAACCGGGCACGGCCTTGCGGGTCGCGTCGGTGATGCAGCCGCCGATGGTGGAGATCGGACCGGTGAAGCCGACCGCCTGCAGACCCTTGAACGCACTGATGCAGAACGAGTCGTTGCCCAGCACGAAGACGAGGCCGGGGTCCTTGCTGACGATGTTCTGCATCTGCGGGGTCATGTCCGCGGTGCCCGGCGGCACGGCGACGACGTTCAGGGCGACTCCGGCCTTCTGGAAGACCCCGGGAGCGACCGTCTTGAGCGAGTCCACCGCGGCCGGCACATCGATCACGACGTAGGTGACCTTCTTCAGGCCGGCGTCCTTCGCCCGCTGGATCGGGAGCGTGTAGAAGCCGAAGGTGTTGTCCTGGATGGCGAAGGTCGACTCGGTGTCCTGGGTGGTCGCCTTGGTGACGCCGCTGTAGAGCATCACCGGGATGTGCGCCGCGTGCAGCGGCTCCCAGGCGGCGCCGATCACCGTGGAGGCACCGATGACGGTGGCGACGACCTTCTCTTCGATCAGGCGGTTCGCGCAGTCGGTGCCCTTGCTCGGGTCGGCCGCGGACTCACAGCTGACCAGCTCGATCGGACGCCCGCCGATACCGGCCTTGTGCTGGTTGAGATATTTGACGGTGGCCTTGGCCACCGTGATCTCGATCGAGTTGTCGGAGATATCGGTCTTGCCGTCGGAGATGAAGCCGATCTTGACCGGTGCGCCGGCGGCCGCGTTGACGGGCCCCAGCACGCTGCCGGCGCTGGGCGCCACCGTCGGGCTGTCGGCCTTGTCGTCGCCGCCGCTCCCACAGGCAGCGACGAGGGCCAGCAGACCCGCGGTCGCACCGGCTAACACGACTAACCGCCCACGCCGACGCTTCGACGGCCGGCTGTCCGCGGTGCCGCGCAGCGCAGTCTCTCGCGGAAGGTTTTGCTGTCCCATAAACTTAACCTCGTTCTCGAACTGCCTGGGTGGTCGTCGCTGGTGGCCGAAGGCCTAAGCCCGCGGAACTGGGCGGCGCACACCTCGCCCGCGCTCCTCAACCCCCTCGATCAACATGCAGGTGACCCTAGTCACACTCTAAGTCGACGTCAATATCGACCTTGGCGAATCCATGGGTTGGCGACCGAGCAGGCCGACCGTGGGCCTCGGCCGGCGGCGGGTCCGGGCGGGCAGCGGCGCCCGTCCGGTGGCACAGGCTTCCCACAGACCTCGCACAGCAGACGCACAGGCTGGGGCGGCTTACTGAGGATCTCCACCGAGAGACGGAGCCTCGCATGGCGCACCGACCATCCGCCCGCAGCCCGCGCCCGACCTACGAGGGTCGGCCGTTGCCCCGCCCCGACGAGGAGCTCGTCGACCAGATCTGGCCTTCGACCTGCGCACCGCGATGAACCGGCGCCGGCTACTGGCCTTCCTCGGCGTGGGTGCCGCCACCGCGGGTCTCGCCGCCTGCGACACCTCCGCGGACGCGTCCGCCACCAGCTCGTCCAGCACCGCTGCTACCACGAGCGGCGGCAGCGGCAGCGGCAGCGGCAGCGGCAGCGGCTCGACGTTGGCGGAGATCCCCGAGGAGACCGCCGGCCCCTACCCGGGCGACGGGTCGAACGGACCGGACGTGCTGGAGCTGGACGGCATCGTCCGCCGCGACATCCGCAGCAGTTTCGGCGGGGCGAGCGGCACCGCGCAGGGTGTTCCCACGACCATCTCGCTGACCATCAGGGATCTCGCGAACAGCGGCGCGGCCTTTACCGGCGTCGCCGTCTACACCTGGCACTGCGACCGGGACGGAAAGTACTCCCTGTATTCGCAGGGCATCACCGACCAGAACTATCTGCGTGGTGTCCAGATCGCCGACGCGAACGGCACGGTCAGCTTCACCAGTATCTTCCCCGCCTGTTATGACGGACGCTGGCCGCACATCCACTTCGAGGTCTATCCCGACCAGGCGAGCATCACCGACTCCACCAGGGCGATCGCGACGTCCCAGATCGCCCTTCCGAAGGCGACCTGCGACGTCGTCTACCAGCAGTCCGGTTACGCCACGTCGGTGACGAACCTGGCCCGGGTCAGTCTGGCCGGCGACAACGTCTTCGGCGACGACAGCGGCGCCCGGCAGCTCGGCACGGTCACCGGCAGCGTCACCGCCGGTTACACCGTCGCGCTCACCGTCGGCGTCGACACGACGACCACCGCGGGTGGTGGCGGCCAGGCGCCGGCGGGTGGTGACGGTGGCGGCCGTGGTGGTGGCGGCGGCCGTGGTGGTGGCCGGCCGTAGGCGCCCGCTACTCGGCGGGTCGGACCGCCAGCGCGTGGTGGAAGCGGTCCTGCGGGTCCCAGCGCTTCTTGATCTGGCGTAGCCGCGGGTAGTTGCCCTTGTAGTACAGCGTCGACCAGGCGGTGGACGACGTGTTCCAGGCGGCATCGGCCAGGTCGACATCGGGATAGTTGATGTAGGCACCGTCGTGGCGATCACCGGGAACGGGAACGCCGCCGGTGTCGGCGAACAGCTCCCGGTAGAGGCCGCGCACCCAGCTGAGGTGCAGCTCGTCCTCGGCCGGGTCGATCCACCGCACGGAGTACTGCGCCTTGATCACCGAATCACGTTGGGGTATGGCCCGTTCGTCCGCCCGCAGACTGTTGATGCGGCCACCGTAGCCGGCCAGCAGGACGGTCGCGGCCCGCCCCGGATACCCGGCCCGGGAAAGCCACCGGTAGAGGGTCGCCAGCTGCGCCGGGGTGTAGCTCTTTCGCAGATAGGACGACTTGAGCTTCACCCGGTTGCCTATCCCCGGGCCGAAATCGGCGAAGCTTGAATACCGGAAGGCGTCCCACCACGGCAGCGTCCGCTGGTTGCCGACCGGTGCGACGCTCGTGCCCTCCCCCAGCGCCGCGACGAAGTCGCGCAGCAACCCGGCGGCGTTCGGCGCGGTGGCGTCGACCTGCACGGTCAGGCCGAGATCTCCGGTGTTGACACTGTTGAGCGACAGCACCGCGAACAGGGCGCGCTCCGGGGCACCCGGGGCGCTGTTCGCCTCGTGCCAGCGGGTGAAGTTGGCGACGATCCGGGTGTAGCTCGTCTCGTCGAGCTGAGCCCACGGCCAGCGGTACTGGGCCAGCAGCAACGCCGCCGGCGGCTGGGGGAGCCAGGTCGCCGGGCTGTTCCCGGTCGCGTGCGGATCGCGTAGCCAGTAACGGGTGACGACCCCGAAATTACCGCCTCCGCCGCCGGTGTGCGCCCACCACAGATCATGGTTCGGATCGTCGGCCGCGGCGGTCGCCACCACCGTGCGGGCCTGCCCCGAGGCGTCCACCACGACCACCTCGACGGCGTTCAGATAGTCGACCACCAGCCCGTGCAGCCGGGAAAGCGCGCCGTAGCCACCGCCGCTGATATGCCCGCCGGCACCGATCTGCGGGCCGACACCGCCGGGCACGGTCACCCCCCACCGTTTGAACAGCACCTCGTAGACTGTGCCCAGCGTGGCCCCGGCTTCGACCACGACGGCGCCGCGTGGCAGGTCGGCATACACCCCGGTGAGCTGCGAGAGATCGATGACCGCCCTGACCGCGGGGTCGCCGACGAATCCCTCCAGGCAGTGCCCGCCACTGCGGACCGCGATTCTTCGGTTCTCCCGCACGGCGTCGGCGACGGCACCACGCACCTGCGCCACCGTGGTGGCGAGCCGGACGTGGTCCGGTTGGCCGATGAAGCGGTAGTTGATCCCGCGGACCAGATCCTGATAGCGCGCGTCACCAGGCCCGATCACGGCCGCGGACGCTACCGGGGTGGGTGCGGTGGCGGCGCGGGCTGGTGACACGGCCAGGCCGGTGCCGACCGCCGTCGCGCCGCCCAGCAGCCCCAGCCGCCGTCGGGTCAGATCGTTCATCGCTGCTCCCCCTGTGCGCGTGTTCGCGCCGACGAGGCGGCGCACTGGCCGGGACGGGCGGTCGCCGCCATGCGACCGGGAATCCATGACCACGGATATCGGCTCCGACGGGAACACAAACGGACCCACCGAGTTCAGGGCAGCGAAAACCCACCGATCGGCACCCGAAGGAAAATCCCCGTCGGAAAGCAAACAATCCGGATCTCCGACGTGGCTGACACCAGCCGTACGAAGGGGGATGCTACTGGTTGTCCGCCGCCGGGTCGGCCTTTTTCCCGGTTCCGGGATATTCCGGCGTCACGGCATCGGATCGCACTTTTCGGTGACACATCCGAGCCGGTGTTCAGGTCCGCGTGACGGTGACCGCCCGGCCGGGCGAGGTGGTGGGGCATCGACGCCCGCGGCCTGCCGTGCCCGGTGGGTCGGGAAGGCCCGCGGGCGGGTCGTTGTTCTGGTGGACGCCGGCAGGCCACGCACGATCGAATGCTGTGACGGACGTCCGCGCAGGTGCGCGGACACGGACGCGGTGGAGGGAACCAGAGCCATGACGAGCACTCCCCCGGGCACCACACCCACACCCACACCCACCGACACGCGGGCAGCCACCGACACTCAGGCAGCCGACGCTCAGGCGGCCGCCGCGGCGTTGGCGGCCCTGCCGGCCGCCGGGGCCTCGAAACCGGCCAGTGCCGTCGGCGGTGAGCGGGTCCACGCCGAGCGGGCGGGCAAGCGGGTACGGGCCCTGCTCGGCGGCCAAGTCGTGGTGGACACGGTCCGCCCGGTGCTGGTCTGGGAGGGCCCGCACTACCCCGTCTACTACCTGCCCGCCGAGGACGTCCGCGCGACGCTGGTGCCCAACGGGACGGTGAACCGCTCGCCGAGCCGGGGTGCGGCGGTTCGCCACGACGTCGTCATCGGCGACCACACCGCCCCCGATGCCGCCGTCACCCACCCCGACTCCCCCATCCCGGCGCTGCGTGGGCTCGTCCGGTTCGACTGGAACGCTCTGGACACCTGGCTGGAGGAGGACGAGATCGTCTACGGGCACGCCCGCAACCCGTATCACCGCATCGACGTTCTCGCGAGCTCCCGGCATGTCCGGGTGGAGATCGACGGTGTGACGGTCGCCGATTCGGTCCGTCCGGTGGTGTTGTTCGAATCCGGTCTGCGGCCCCGCTATTACCTGCCGCTGACGGATGTGCGTACCGAGCTGCTCACATCGTCGGATTCCGCCACCCACTGCCCGTACAAGGGAACCGCGAGCTACCATTCCGTGCGGGTGAACGGCGAGGTCCACGAGGATGTCGTCTGGTACTACCCCACGCCGCTGTTCGAGAGTATTCGCATCGCCGGCCTGGTCTGCTTCTACGACGAGAAGGTCGACGTCCTCGTCGACGGCGTCCACACCTGATTCCACGGGAGAGCGTCGTGCGCGGCCGGGTGTGGCCACCACGATGGGTGTCCTTGACTGGATCGGTGACATCGACTCCTGCACAGCCCCTGGCGCTCGAGGCCCGGGCGTTGGGCCCGGACCTCGCCCGCGGGTTCATGCTGTTGTTCATCGCCCTGGCGAACTCGCACTACTTTCTGCGCGGCTCGTCGGTGCTCGGCGGCTATCCCCGGGACGGGTCCGGCCTCGACGCGGCCGTCATCTGGCTGATCGCCACCTTCGTCGACGGACGGGCGTTCCCGATGTTCGGGCTGCTGTTCGGCTACGGGGTCGCCCAGATCGTGCGACGCCAGCGGGAACGCGGGCCGCGGGCCGTCCGAGACCCTGATCCGCCAGATCACCTACCGATCATGACGATCGCGGTGACGGGCCATCGCGGTGACGCGGGCCTACGTGGGTCCGGTTGCCGAAGCGCTCTCGGCGTGGACGGCGGGCAGGACGTCGTCGAGCAGGCGGTGGACGACGTCGTCGGGATCGCCGGTGCCGGGTGCCGGCATGAAGACGAAGTGCTGGACACCGGCGGCGACGAAAT
Organism: Frankia umida; assembly: GCF_023242945.1. Taxonomy (NCBI): domain Bacteria; kingdom Bacillati; phylum Actinomycetota; class Actinomycetes; order Frankiales; family Frankiaceae; genus Frankia; species Frankia umida. The sequence goes on along the minus strand of NZ_JALKFT010000011.1, from coordinate 15,349 downwards.
CCGCCAGTTTGCGGGCGACCTCCTCGGGGGTACCCACGGCCGCGACGTTGTCGATCATCGCGCGGAAGTCCTGGTCGTAGTTGCCGCCGATGGTGCGGGCGGCCTCCTCGCGAGCCCGATCGCCATCCTTGTCGACGTTGACGAAGACGAACGCGTGGTATTCGAATCCGGTCAGGTCACGGCCGGCTTCCGCGGCCAGGGCGCGGATCGTCTGGACCGAGGCCGCATAGCGCCGCGGCGAGTACAGGTAGGGCATCCAGCCGTCGCCGACGAGGGCTGCGCGGCGCATCGCCCGTTCCTTGCGGCCGGCGATGACGATGGGTGGGCCGCCGGCCTGGGCGGGCGCGGGGTGAATCCGGACGTCCGCCATGGAGTAGAACGGGCCCTCGTGGGTGATCTCCTGCGCCGTCCAGAGTCTGCGCAGCAGGGGGATCGCCTCGTCCAGGCGGCGGCCGCGTTCGTTCAGGGGGACCTGGCAGGCGCGGAACTCCTGCGGGTACTCCCCGCCGATGCCGACGCCGAGGGTCAGCCGGCCGCCGCTGGCCCGGTCGAGGTCGGCGACCTGCTTGGCGATGATCGCCGGTGGATACAACGGCAGCAGCAGGATGGACGTGCCCAGCCGGACCCGTTCGGTCACCGCGGACAGCCGCGCCAGGGTCATCATCGCCTCGGTCGAGGGGTTACGGGAGGCGACGTGCCCGCCCGTCCACAACGAGTCGATGGGCAGTGCGTCGAACCGGGCGGCTCGTGCCAGCTCACCGCCGACGACGAAACCTACCTTCACCTGCTGGGGCCGCGTGCCCGTCACTGGGCCACCTCTCGGTCGGTGTAGCGGGCGAGGATCGTCTCGGTGTCGGCCCCGAGGACGGGACCGGGGCGGACCTCGCCGCCGCCGGTACCGCCACGTCCACCGGCGGAGAAGTGCCACGGTGGCCGCAGCACCCACTGGCGTCCGAGCACCGGATGGTCGACCTCGACGAACGCCTCGCGGGCGGCCAGATGCGGGTCGGTGGCAAGATCGGCGAAGGTCATGACCGGTTCCGCGGGAACGCCGGCGGCCTGCAGGGACGCCGCTGCCTCGGCGGCCGTCCGCGGATGCGTCCAGGCCCGGATGGCCTCGTCGATCTCGTCGGCGGCGGCGCGGCGGGCCGCGGGGGTGGACAGGGCGGTGGGCCAGTCGTCGCGGCCGAGCACCGCGCACAACGCCGACCACTGGGCCTCGTCGCCGACCGCGAGCGCGAGCCAGCCGTCCTCGCCGGCGGTGGGATGGCAGGGGTGGACGCCGTGCGGGGTCATCGTGTGATGGCCGTTGCCGCGGCGCTGCCGCCAGGGGACGCCCGCGACGTGGGCGAGCACCGCGTCGGGGGCGCTGGCGATCACCACTTCGCGTGAGGACAGGTCGAGATGCTGGCCGCGGCCGGTCCGGTCGCGGTCGAGCAGGGCCGCGAGGATACCCACGGCGAGCGCCGCGCCGCTGCGGTAGTCGACCGGGTCCCCGACGTCGGTGGGCGGGCCGTCCGGGTAGCCGCTCTGCACGGACAGCCCACCCGTCGCGGAGAAGATGCTGGCCAGGCCCGCTCCGGTGGCAAGCGGACCGGTCGAGCCGTTGGCCGAGGAGGAGGCGACGACCAGGCGCGGGTTGAGGTCCAGCAGGACGTCGGCGCCCAGACCAAGGCGGGCCATGACACCCGGGCGGAAGTTGTCGACGACCACGTCGACCTCGCCGGCGAGCCGGCGGGCCAGCGCCAGGGCGTCCGGCTGGGTCAGGTCCAGGCGCAGGGACCGCTTGTTCAGGTTGAGCTCGTTGAAGATCGGTGACGCCTCGAGGGTGTCGTAACGGGCGAGGAAGCCGTAGCGGGCGAGGTCCGGCCGCCGCGTCGACTCGACCTTGATGATCTCGGCTCCGAGAAAGCCCAGCAGCAGTGTCGCGTAGGGACCGGCCGCCGCCCAGGTGAAGTCGAGCACCCGGACCCCGTCCAACAGCCGCCCTTCCCCGGGCCGGTTCGACTGGGCTGGCAGGTGCGACCCACGGGACTCGCGGGGCTGGCGGGGCTGGCGGGACTCGCGGGGCTCGAAGCCGGTGGACGAGCCGAGCCGGGGGGCCGGACGCACAGGCAGCGCCGACGCCGAGAACCGGTAGGGCGCGCCGGGGATGCGCAGGTGACCGCCGTCGCCGTCGTCGACGCCGACGTCGCGGAAGAAGTCGCGGTGGGCGAGCTGCTCATCCTCGAGCAGGTCGGTCGGCTCGGCGAAGATGCCGGCGGGGGCGCCGACCGCCGCGAGGAGGCGGGCGGCCTCGTGTTTGGGCCGCGCCTCGCACCAGGCGGTCAGCGCCTTCTGCAGGCCGGCGACGTCGGCGGCGCGGGCCTGCGCGGTGTCGAAGCCGGCGGCCCGGAACTCGGCGCCCTGCGGTGTGGCCAGCAGCCGATCCCAGTGCTCGTCGCGCAGGCCGACGGCCTGGATCCAGCCGTCCTGGCAGCGTTGCATCCCGCCGACCGGGTAGCGGGAACGCTCCCGTCCGACCAGGATTCCGTCGTTGAGGAAGCGGTTCAGCCGGGTGCGGTTGAGCGTGAGCAGCGACTCCTGCACCGACACGTCCACCCGTTGGGCGCTGACCCGCTCCCGCGCACGCCCGCCGGCCGCCGTCCTCGCGGCGGGCCGTCGGGAGGCATCCCAGCAGGCCGCGAGGGCGGCGATGGCGGCGTTCCAACCCGCGTCGAAGTAGCCGAGTTCACTGCCGAGCTGGATCGGCGCGCGGTCGGGGAACCGCTGCCAGCCCAGCCCGCTCGGCAGGGTCGAGCCCTCCCCCGACGCGTGGAACAACGTCAGATGATGGGCCTGGTGGCCGCTGGACGGTCCGGTTGCCCCGAAAGGACGCACCGACACCACCGCGGTGTCGGGAATCCGCGCGGCCAGCGGGTCGAGCCGGGCCGGCGCGAGGTCGGTGACGAGCAGATCGGCCGCGGCGGCCAGCTCGAGAATCCCCTCGCCCACGGGCCGGATGACGCTACGCTTACCGGCGCTGAGGTAGACGAACCGGGCGCTGACACCCGCGGCGGTGCGCGGCTCGGCGGCGCGCAGCACATGGCCGGACGGCGGCTCGACCATCACCACCTCGGCGCCGAGATCGGCCAGGAGCCGGGTGCAGAAGCTCACCGCCACGCTCTCGCCGACCTCGAGCACCCGCCAGCCGGCCAACGGACCAGTGGTTAACGGCCCGGCGTCTCTCATGTCCACTCGGTCCTGGCCATGCTTCGCAGCCTCCCAGTCGGTGCTGACGCCCACTGCCCTACCTGACGCCCACTGCCCTCTGACGCCCACTGCCCTACCTGACGTCTGCCGCCCTGCCCAGACGCCTACTGTCCTGCCGCCCGGATGCTAGGCGACCGGACGAACCCCGGTCCACCGACCTTGGTCGGCACGGGCCAGCTCGGACCATCGACCAAGGTCGAGCGACCCCTCGACCCCCGGTCGGCCCATCCACCTCGAGGACGAGAAACCAGTTGACAGATCCCGGCAACGCCGGCAGGCGGAGAACAGTGCCCGAACCGCATGTCGGCTGCTCGACAGAAAACACGCCGTCGCGTCAGCCGGTCGGCCGCGTGATCCCACGTAAAGTCATTCTTGCCATCCCGTCATCAGCAGGTGACAGGATGACCGTGATGGCGGCGGCCACCCTCGTACCGGCCCATGGTCGAGCTTTTTCCGAAAGCCTCGCCCGACGGCGACCGAAGCAGCAAAGGCGACCGGACGAGGCCGCACCACCTTCCCTCGTCCGGGATATCCAGGGCTGCTTCCTGGAGCGACACGGTGAACAGCGAGAAGGTGGGCGACCCGGTAACCACCGGCGCCGCCCAGGGAGGAGGTGTGGAATCCGCTCCGAACCGGTCAGTTTTTCGTCCGACACACCCGCATGGAGGTGCCACATGCCCACGCTGAAGTTCGTCAGCGCCGACGAGAAGGTCGACTTCGAGGATTACGTCGACCTGACCGACATGGATGACATCATCACGTTCGGCTGTAGGTCCGGCAGTTGCGGAATCTGCGCCGTTCGCATCGTGAGTGGCGCCGAGAACCTGTCGCCGCGCACCTCACGGGAGGACAGCCTCTTCGAACTGCTCGGCGAGGACAGCCCGGCCATGCGCCTGGCCTGCCAGAGCCGGGCCTACGGCGACGCCGTCCTCGACGAGGTCAACTAGCCCCCCACCAGCACGTTCACCCACACATCCACCAGCATCAGGAGAACTGTCATGGAGACCACGAACCGCCTCACCCACAGCGCACTGCTGCGCCGCAAGCCGTTCCTGTCGCCCCGCGACAGCGCGCAGGCCAAGCAGGAGATCGACGCCTTCCTGGACGAGAAGATGGCCCAGTGGAACGCGACCGTACCGTTCGCGCGCCATCTCGAGGGCAGCGAGATCCAGCTGCGGTACTACCGGCAGACGCTGATCGAGCACGCCTGGCGTATTCGCCTGATGCGCACCGCCCAGTCCTACGCCCTCCACAAGATCACGAAGGTCAATGCCGAGGCGGCGAAGCTGTACGCGGCCTATCAGGACGAGGAGATGCTGCACGACGTCCTGTTCATGAAGGACGCCGAAAAGGTGGGGCTGTCCGCGCAGGACATCTTCGAGACCGAGCCGAGCCTGTACACCCGACTGCTCGCCGGCTACCTGTACTTCGTGGCGGAGCACGAGAAGGTTCTCGGCGTGATCTGCTACAGCTATCTGGTCGAGTACACCACCCAGAAAATCACCCCGAAGCAGATCAGGGCCATGTCGAAGTCGCTCGGCAAGGACATGATTGTCGGCCAGGCCGCACACCTGAACACCGACCTCGTCGAGGACCACACCCAGGACATGTGGGACATCCTCGGTCTCTTTGTCGAGAGCCAGCAGGACATCGTCGACATCAAACGGTACTTCGACGAGATCCAGGAACTGCTCCGCCAGTTCTTCGTGGACATGTACGAGCGTTTCGGCGCCGTCGAACCGCAGTCGGCCTGACGCCGACCGAAACCCCCTGTTCCGGATTGGATTATCGGTATGGCTGGGAACTCTGGCTTTCTCGTTCTTTCGCACCAGCTCAGGACCATGGTCGCGCCGCTGGTCGCCGCGCTGCGCCAGCGGGGGATCACCCCCTACGTCCTGTCGTCGCGTCCCGCGGACGCCGGCACCGGCGAGGCGGCGGACTGGCAGGCGGACGTCGGGGCGCTGCACCTCGGCGACGGCCACGGTCTGCGCGAAGCCGACGTCGACGAGACGCTCGCCCGGTTGGCGGCGGAGGGCGTCCACCTGCTGGGCGCGATCAGCGTCTGGGACGCCTACCGGGAGCTGATGGCCTACGCGAACCGGTCGATCGGCGCCGGTGACCTGGCCGTGGGCACCGTCCGCCAGCTGCGGGACAAGCTCGCGATGCGGGAGCGGCTGCGCGAACACGGGTTGACGCGGGTAGGTGCCTGGCCGTTCGACCCCGAGCGTTACGCCACGCTGGCCGACCCGTCCCGCTACTTCGTCAAGCCCCGCACCGGGTTCGCCTCGCTCGGCGCCGTGCGCGCGGACCGCCTCGGCGGCGCCGCGGAACTCACCGAGCTCTGGGAGCGGGCGGCGCGCGACGTCGCCTACGCCGGTGCCTTCGAGGGCGCCCCGTCGTTTCTCCTCGAGGAGTTCATCGACGGCGTGGAGTGCAGCTTCGAGGTCAGCGTCCAGCGGGGTTCGGCGACCGTGCACGCCGTGCACGAGAAGGTCGACCTGCGCGAGTCCGGTCGGACGGTGCTCGAGAACGCCTGCGTGTGCCCGCCGACCTCGCTGGGCGCCGCGGCGGTGCAGCGCGGCATCGACCACGTCACGCTCGCCCTGAAGGCATTGGACGTCGACACCGGCGTCCACCACGTCGAGGCCCGCCACACCCCCGACGGGACCTGGGAGATCGTCGAGATCAACCCGCGGATCGGCGGCGCCTACATCGTGCCCAGCACCCTGGTGCACAGCGGTGTCGACCTGCTCGGTCGCTGGATCGACCTGCTGCTCGACCAGCCTGACACCGCTCCGCTCGACGAGTCGCCGCGGGCCATCGACACGGCGGCAGCGGGCATCGACACGGCGGCGGCCGATGGGGTGCGCAGGACGTTCTTCCGGGTCTTCTTCGGCGATCCAGGTCAGCGGATCGCCCGGATCACCCGCCGGCCGGCGCGCGTCGAGGTGCTTGAGGAGAAGGTGTTCGTCCACGACGGCGACACCCTGCCCGACGTCGACCGGGAGATCTTCGTCGGCCAGGCGCTGTGGGACATCACCGCGCTCGGCCCCGACCTGCCGGCCGACTTCGTCGTCGAGACGGAGTCCTATCTGGAGATCGGCTATCGGCCATGAACATCGTCATCCTGCACCGCATCCCGTTCAGCAAGATCCGCTATGACCTGGCCGTCGACCACACCCGCCATGACGTGCGCTACCTGTGCACGGGCACGACCGACGGCCTGCCCGCCGGCGCCCACAGCCGCGTCCTGGCCACCCCGACCACGGACGTGGACGCCCTGTCCGCACAGCACGCGGACTGGCTGGGCAACGCCGACCGGCTGATCGCCCGCTCCGAGTACGACCTGCTGCCCGCCGCGCACCTGCGCGCCCGCTTCGGCATCCCCGGTGACCGACCCGCCGACATCGCCCCGCTACGGGACAAGTGGCTCATGCGTACCCGCGCCGCGGCAGCCGGCATCCCCCAGCCCGCGTTCTGGAGCGTCGCGGACTTCCGCCGCACCCCGCCCATCCCCACGTCCACGCCCACGTCCATCCCCGCGTCCACGTCCAGCGCGACGGCCACGTCCGGCGCGACGGCCGGCACCTATCTGATCAAGCCACGGTTGGAGGCGTCCAGCACCGGCATCGAGACCGGTGATGTCCGGGCGGTCCTCGAGCGCCTCGACCGGCTCGGCGCCGAGGCCGCGGCCGAGGTGTTCGTCGAGGAGTTCGTGCCCGGCGAGATCTGGCACCTCGACGGTTATCTGCGTGGCGGCACCGTCCGCGCGGCCACGTGCAGCGTCTACGTCGGGGACTGTCTGAACTTCGCCTTCGGCAGCCCGCTGGGTTCCGCGCAGACACCCGACGAGCCGGCGGCGCTCGCGCTGCTGCGCCGCACCCTGCCCGTACTCGGCCAGCGGGACGGCTGTTTCCATTTCGAACTGATCCGGGCCGGCGACGGCCGGTTTCTGTTCCTGGAGACGGCGAGCCGGGTCGGCGGCGCCGGTGTCGCGGAGACCTTCGAGCTACGCACCGGCATCAACCTCTACCAGGTGGACCTGGCGCAGCAGCTTTTCGGTGAGATCGACGAGCCGCCGATGCGGCTGTCCACGGATCTGTACGGCTGGTTCGTCTTCCCCGCCCACCATGACACCGACCACGCCACCGTCGACTTCGACCCGCACCGTTTCACCGGACGGCTGGTGTCCCACGTCCACAACGCCCGTCCGGCGGCGAAGGCCGGCGAGATCAGCTATGCCGCGGCGGCGACACCGCTTTCCGGGATCGTCCGCGGCAACGCCGCCGACCTGCGGGCGACCCTCACCGAGATCTGCACACGGACGACCCAGCGGACCCAGACCCAGCCGGCCGTTCTGGAGTCGGTATGACCACGGCCTGCTTCGTCCTCACCGGTTACAACAACACCCGCGTCTACGACGTCGCCAAACTGCGCGACCTGTGCCATCGGGAACACCACGCGCGGCTCGTCCTGGTCACCGAGCGGCCGGGACCGCAGGATGCCACCGCCGCCGACGTCGTGATCGCCGCCCCGCTCGACCAGCTCACCCCGTCTGACCCACCCGAAGCGACCGACCCACCCGGCGCGACCGGCGCGACCGGCTCGACCAGTGCCTTCGCCGCCGCGGCGCGGGTCGCCGCGCGGCTGGGACGGCTCGGGTTGCGGCCGATCGGCGTGCTGCCGTTCGCTGACCGTGGCGTCGTGCTCGGTGCGGAGCTGGCGGCCAGGTTCGGGCTGCCCGGCGCCGAACCGTCCCGGGCGGTGCTCGGCCTCGACAAGCACCGGTTCCGCGCCGCCGAGGCCGCGGTCTCCCCGACCGCGCATCCGGACGGCTACACGCCGCTGCGCAGCCAGGTCGTCCATTCACTCGGCGCGTTCGAGTCGGCCGTCCACCGCTTCGGCGGCACCGCGTTCGTCAAACCGACCAGCGAAGGCAACAGCCGCGGCTGCCAGATCGTCCCCTCCGTCGCCGCCTGCCCGCGGGTGTGGACGGCCCTGGCGCCGTACCACGAACATGGGGTGATGGTGGAGACGCTGGTGACCGGCGCCCGCGAATACAGCTGGGATTTCGCCGGTGGCCACCGCTGGCTGACCGAGAAGCACACCACGACGGGCCGTTTCCGGGCCGAATACCAGCAGATCGTGCCGGCGCCGCTGGACGAGGTGCAGACCGCGCTGCTCGACCGGGCCGGCGCGCACGTGCGCGATCTGGTGTCCCCGACCAACGGCGCCTTCCACACCGAACTCTTTCTGCTGGAGCGGGGGGTCGCCACGGTCGAGACCAATCTGCGCCCCGGCGGCATGCACATCTGGGACCTCGCCCGGCTCGCCTTTCCCGGTTTCGACCCGTGGCGGGAATGGCTGCGCTGGTCGACCACCGGCGAGATCCAGCCCGCCCGCCCGCGGGCGCACGCGGCCAGCGGTATCCGCATGCTGCGCGCCCCCCGCGACGGCATCGTCATGTCGACCCCGACCGTCGCCGACGTCGCGGCCGACCTTGGCATCCCCCTGCACGACGCGACCCTCACCACCGCGCCGGGCCAGCGTGTGCGCGCCGAGGTCGCGGACAACGCCGGTTTCGTCGGGCAGATCGTCCTGGTCGCCCCCGACGCCCCGACCCTGCGGGACCGCCTGGACCGGCTCAGCACCGCCGTCGAGGAACGGATCGACATCGATGCGCACTGACCGCGAGGGGGACGGCACATTGGTGATCATCCTGGCTGATGTCGTGATCGTCCTCGGGAGGAGGCATGGGTAGCTGGCAGCTGCGGGTGTTCCTGGCCGCCCGCGTGCTGTCAACGCTGGGCGATCAGGTGCTGCAGTTCGCGGTGCCGCTGATCATCTACACCGCGACGGGCAGCGTGTCGCTGGCCGGCTTCGCGTTCCTGGTCGAATGGCTGCCCCGGCTGAGCTCGCTGCCGCTGGCCGGGGTGCTGTCCGACCGGTTCGGCGGACGCCGCGTCTACGCCGCCAGCGACAGCGTCCGGGCGGTGGCCTGCCTGCTCACCGTCCTGGCGCTCGGACGATGGCCGGGGCACACCTTCGGCCTGACCGCGACCCTCATGGCGCTGTGCGCGTTCTGCTACGCCCAGACGTTCATCGCGTTGGAATCCACCATCCCGCAGCTCGTCCCCCAGGAGGATCTGCCGAAGGCACAGGGCGTCCTGCAGATCATCAACAGCGGCTCGGGGGTGTTCGGACCGGCCGCGGGCGGCCTGATGCTGCTCTGGGTCTCCCCCACCCAGTTGCTGTGGGCGAGCGGGGTGGCGTTCGCGGTCGGAGCGTGCGGCGTCCCCGCCCTGCGCGGCCTGAGCCCACTGACCCCGGACGTCCCAGCCAGCGCGGACGGCCCAGCCAGCACGGATGGCCCAGCCAGCACGGATGGCCCAGCCGCCACGGACGTCCCAGCTGCCGCGGATGTCCCAGCTGCCGCGGACAGCCCCGGTGCCACCCGGACGGCCGGCGTGGTGCGTCGCAGCGTGCTGGGGGATCTGCGGGTGGGTGTGCGCAGCCTGGCCGCGGCGCCGATCCTGCTGTCGCTGGTCGGACTGACCATGGTCGCGAACCTCATGGTGGGTTTTGCCATGGCGACCGGGGCAGCCCTGACCATCGGCCGTTTCCATCAGCACGACACCGTCTTCGCGACATTGCAGATCACCGTGGGGGTCTTCTCCGTCGGCACCCTGCTGCTGCTGTCACGGCTGCGTCGGCACCTGTCCATCTACCGGATCGGCGTGCTGTCGTTCCTGCTCAGCGCGGTCGGCGCGGCGCTGATCGGGGTCGCGCCGCTGTTTGCGCTGTACGTGCTCGGCTATGGCCTGTGCCTGGGCATGACCGGCCTGTTCAACGTCTTCATCCGGGTCGAACGGCTGCACTGGATCGCCCCGGCCGAACGGGGCCGCGTCATCAGCCTGATCGTGCTGCTCAACCAGAGCACACTGCCGCTGGCCGGTGGGCTGGTCGCGCTGATCGGCGGCAGGCTGTCCGTCCAGTGGCTGTTCCTCGCCGTCGCGGCCCTGGCCTGGCCGGCCTACGCGCTGCTGCTGCGTCCGCTGCGCACCCAGGCCATGACGGCCCGCCCGGCCGACCCCGCGCCGGTGGCGGTGGCGGTACCGGTGGCGTCGTAGACCGCCTCGTCCCAGGTACTGCCGTTCGCTGGACGGCCGGACCGCCGGTGGGATGAAGTGCCAGAGGTGACAGCCTCGGGCCACCGACCACCGACCGTGGCCGGGCCGACGGGCCGACGGGCTGACGGGCTGACGGGCTGACGGCTGACGGGACGGAGATGGCGATGTCCGAGGTGCTGGTGGAACAGGACGGCGCGGTCCTCACGGTGACACTGAACCGGCCGCACCGGCGCAACGCGCTGACCTACACGTCGTTCCGCCTACTCGCCGACACCTGGGACCGCGCCGACCAGGATCCGGACATCCGGGTCATCATCGTCACCGGCGCCGGCGGCAGTTTCTGCTCCGGGATGGACCTGCGGGCTCTGTCCGACCGGCAGAGCGAAGGCGGGATCGCCGCGTCCGCAGAGGACTCCCGCGTCTACGACGCGCTGCTGCGCGACCGCCGCCCACGCCAGCCGCTGATCGCCGCGGTGGAGGGCAGCGCCGTGGCCGGCGGCGCCGAACTGCTGCTCGGCACCGACATTCGGGTCGCCGCCGAGAACGCCCGGTTCGGCCTGCCCGAGGTCAGCTGGGGTCTCTACCCCGAAGGCGGCGGCGCCGTGCGACTTCCCCGCCAGATGCCCGTCGCCCTGGCCGCCGACCTGCTGCTGACCGGACGGACCATCACCGCCGTCGAGGCCCGTGAGGCCGGCCTGTTCAGCCAGCTCGTCCCCGCCGGCCAGAGCCTCGCGAAGGCCCGCGAACTGGCCGCCGCCATCGCCGCGAACGGCCCGCTGGCGGTGGAGGCCGTGCTGCGCACCCTGCGCGAGACCCTCACCCTGTCCGAGCAGGACGCCTACGCCCACGACCGCCCCTACGCCACCGCCGTCAACCACTCCCAGGACGCCCGGGAAGGCCCCGCCGCCTTCGTCGCCAGACGCACCCCCGTCTTCCACCGCCACTGACACCGGCTGACCGCCCGCTCAGCCCACCGCCCACAGCCGGACGGTCGCGTCGAAGCTCGCGGACGCCACGCACCGGCCGTCCGGTGAGAAAGCCACCGCGACCACATCGCCGGAGTGACCGGTCAGCGGGCCACCGACAGGAAACGGGCTGGCTGGATCCGCGACATGCCACAGTCGAACGCTGTTGTCCTCACTGCAGCTCACGAGCAGCCGGCCGTCGGGTGAGAACGCCACGGACCGCACTCGCGCCGTGTGACCGGTGAGGGGACGGCCGATCTGCTGCGGCTCCCCCGGATTCGCGACGTTCCACAACCGTATGGTCAGGTCACTTCCGCTGGTTGCCAACGTCGCGCCGTTCGGGGAGAACACAGCCGACCACATCACTCTGTTCGATGTCAGCGGTCGCCCGGCCGACCGGAGATGGGCCGGGTCGGCGATCGACCACAGTCGCACCTTCTCGTCGTCGCTCGCGCTCGCCAGGAGCCGACCGTCCGGCGAGAACACCACCGAGTTCACCGATTCGGTGTGTCGCGCGAGGCCGAGGGGCTGCAGGTTCCCGGGCCCGGTCACCCGCCAGAGACGCACCGAGCTGTCGCGGCTGCCAGTCGCGAGAAATCTTCCGTCGGTCGAGAACGCCAGCGTTCGCACCTGGCCCGAATGACCGCTCTTGGTTTCGTGTAGCAGCGTCGGACTGCCCGGGTCTGCGACGTTCCAGCACCGTACGATGCGGTCGCTTCCTCCAGCGACGAGAACCTCGCCGTCCGGGGAGAACGCGGCGGCACGCACTGTGCCGGTGCCACCGAAAAAGGAATAGCCGATCTTGTGCGGCTGCGCGGGGTTGGTGAGATCCCACAACCGCACTCTGCGGTCCTCACCGGCACTGGCGAGGAGGCGACCGTCTGGCGAGAACGCGACCGTGCGCACGGCGAGCACGGGACGCACGGCATCCTTGTGGCTCTTCAGCGGCTCCCCGAGGGGATGGGGCGTGACCGGTGATTCGGCGAGTGCGGGGAAGGCTGGTTCCGTGGTCGGGGTGGACTCCTGCGCGCCGGGGAACCGCGGCGGCTTCCTCGGCGTGGCGCTGCCGGCGAGCGCCTGCCGGATCCGGCCCAGCAGGTAGCGACGGGCCTCCTCCTCGGACCGACCGAACAGATCGAACGACACTATCTGCTGGAGAATCCCCGGCTGGGCACAGTCCTCGACCCGGATCGGCAGCAACCGACTTGTGTGGCCCGGCGGGCTGGCCGTCACCGCGGCCAGCCATTCCAGCTTCCCGTGCTCCGAAGCCAGGTAGGCGTCGGACAGCAACGCGATCGTCCGCTCCGATTCCTGGATGGCCTGGTCCGCCATGACCATCCAGTTCGTGCCTGGCACGAAGTCCCAGTCCGGCAGTGTCACCCGATGGCCCGCCTGCCGCAACTGCCAGGCCACCCAGCTCGCCCAGTCCCGATCAGCATGACTGTAGGAAATGTAAAAGTCCCAGCCGCCAGCTCCGGCAGCCGCCCCCGTGTCTGTCACGCCACGCATCTTCCCAGCCCGAGCCTCGGAAGATGGATCGACCCAGGCTCGGAGGAGACGTCACGCCGCAGGGACCGGCCGTGCGTCCGCGAGGACGGACGCACGGAGCAACGGATGGAGCCCGCGGACGGAGACCAGGTCGACACGGCGTCCGAACAGATCAGATCGCCACAGATGGCTCGTACGTGGGCACACGATCACGTTAGCCGAGCAGCCCATCCACGTTTACAGGAACCCGCAGGCCACGGGTCCAACTCGCCTGGGGGTGCGCGATCTCGTCGGCCAAGAGGCGGTCGAACTCCTCGACGGAGGAGCAGACAACAGACCGACCTGCTTCGATATGAGCGTAGTTACACCGTACCCACAGTCCGCCAAAATCGACACGCGCCCACCCAATTGATCACGACCAGATTTCTCCGGTTCCCGCCAGCGCGGCAGGACCTGGGTCTCCTGGTGCCGCGACCCGACGGCGGACGCAGTCCGATAGCCCGTCGCCCGGAGCGACGAACGACAGTTCCGCGGAACCGCCTCTGGAGCCCTCCGAGGAGCGCCCGCCGTCATCTCCGGTCGGCTGGGGTGACGACCGCCGCGACCCGGTTCGGCGACCTCGCCGCCGGTTCCGACCGCTGGGGACCCCAGTTATGGCTGACGTCCACCAGGCTGAGGCTCGGCTCGACGTCCTGCGCGGTTCGCCCGTCCAGGAGAGAACACCGTGCCCCAGCGCTCGGAGAACAGCGCTGGGGCACGGGGCATCGCTGGGAAGCGGGTAGGCAGACGCGCGGGGGCGGTGCTGGGATACTGCATGGTCTCGTCGGTGGTGAGGGAGCGGGCGGCCAGCGCGCAGGCCAGGATGGGCCACCGTCGCTCATCGGTGTTCCAACTGACAAGGTCAGTTTCCACCTGGGAGACCAGAGCAGCTGGTCGGCTGCGTCCCGCGCCGGGATTGATTGTGAGGGCGGAGGTGTCTGGAGGTCGATGACGCGACTGACGCCGGTCTTTATCGGGAAGATGAGTCGCCGGCTGTCCGCGGTCCAGGCCAGCGCGGTCACCGCCGGACCGCCCGCGACGCGCACAGGTCTCGTGGGCGCGGCATCAGGCGGTGATTCTCGGCTGCTGTCGCGATACAGGCCGCCTCGACAACAGACATAGCCGACCTGAGGTCGGACGCCGCCCCCATCGCCCAGGTGCGGGCGACCCCGACGTCCACCGTGGTCACCGTCGACCAGTTGCCGTTCATAATCACCGATGTCACGGTGGCGGAAACCCTCAAGGGGACGGCGCCGGGCACCGTCCGGATACGCCAGACCGGCGACCGGGGTAGGGCCGGCACGCACATCCTGAACTCCGGGTCGACCTATCTGCTCTTCCTCCAGCCGTTCACCCGCCCGGGCGAGGACACCACCAACCAGTACTCCATTGTCGGTGTCGATGCCGGCCTCTACCTCGAGGACGGCGACCAGGCGCATCTTCAGGACACAGAATCCCCTGGGCTTCCCCGGACGCTCCCCATCGCCGATCTCAGCGCCCAAGCCAGAGGTTGAGACCCGCCAGCGGAAGCAGCGTGATGTGTGATCGGTGGCCAAGCAGCTCGGCGATCCGTCCTCAACATCTCCCCTGGCCGGCGTATGACACCACACCACGCCGAGGTCGGTAAGGATGCCGTCAACCAATCGGACCGACGACTGTGCCTTCGGCAGTGGTGTCTTCGGCGGCCGACCGGCCGGATAGGAGCGGGGTGGCGGCGAGGGCTGCGATCGCGAACCAGGAGACGAGGACGACGGCCAGGCACGCCGCCAGGATCTGGGCTCCCCAGGAGTGCCCGAGGCGCTGCCCCTACCCGGCCTCATCAAGCAGGCCAGGGGTTGAAACCGGCGGGCGGGAGCGGTGGGACTGGATGGCTACGAAAGTGGGAGGGCGGGGCAAGGCGGGCGGCGATGGTCGGGGAAGCCCGGTGGCTGGCCCGGCTTGATCCGCTGGGCTCTGGCCGCCTGGCGCAGTCGGTCGCGGGCGACGTCGGCGTCCAGCCCGAACAGGTCGATGCCGATCAGCTGGGCCAGCAGGCCTGGTCGGTCGCAGTCCTCGACCCGGGCGAGGATCAGGCGCCGACGCTGTCCGTCTGGGTCACGCAACCAGGTTGCCTGCCACTGTGCCTGCGCGGCAGCCGACTGCAGGTAGGCCGACGACAGCACGGCCACCGTTCGGGCCGCCTGCTGGGTGGCCCGATGTAGCTCATGCACGTACGCGCTGCCGGGGACGAGATCCCATGCCCGAATCCGGGTCTGGTAGCCGACGTCCTCGAGGTGCCAGGCGATCCACTCGGCCCAGGCCCGGTCTGCGTCCACGTAGGAGACGAAGAAGTCAACAGCCCGGGCATCGGAGCGACCGTCCGGTGACCCCTCGCGCGTCGGGTGGCAGACCGCCGGGTCGGAGCCTGTCAATCCCGGTGAGACATCAGGCTGCTTGGTTCGTGGGTAGCGCCTCCTCGGTCTCGATGATCGCTGG